>NZ_JAVTWB010000202.1:0-36222 GCF_032229525.1 Accumulibacter sp.
AATGGTAGGCATGCTTCCTCCGACGGACGGGAGTTTCAAGAGCATCAGGGGCAGTATCCCGGAGTCCGGACGCCGCAGTCAATTGCCGCTTCAGTGCCAATGGGTGGCTGAAACAGTGCGAAAACCTTCCTGATCGCCCCCTGGTCGCGGCCAGGCACCCGCCAGCGCGGGCGATTGTCGATGCCCGCAATGCGCAAACTTAAGCACTGCAGCCGGAAAGCCAAAAACCCCTGCAAGCGTTTCCGCCGCAGGGGTTCAGGTGTGTGGTGGAGCTTGAAGACGCTTGTCGATGGTGGGCGATAGTGGGATCGAACCACTGACTTCCACCGTGTGAAGGTGGCACTCTACCCCTGAGTTAATCGCCCAACTGTCCGATTCGGGGACGGCCCACCCAAAAAGGAAGGCCGGATTACATCACAAGTCGATAGCCGGGTCAATCTGCGTCAATCCGCGTCAATCCGCTCCGGCCGGAACCAGGAAGTCGTGGCTGATGCCTTCGCCGAGTTCGTACATGCGATCCATGAAGTCGGTCAGATACTCGTGCAAGCCGCCGGCGAAGATATCGTCGATGCGCGCGAAATGCAATCCGGCATGCAGGACGCCCGCCTTGCGCAGGGTCTCGGCCGAAGCGCTGTTGGCGATCAGCGCGAGCATGCGGACGATCCCGTCGGCACACGCATGCAGCGATCTCGGCATATCCATGCGCAGGACCAGCAATTCGGCAACGCGGCCCGGGGTGATGGCGTCGCGATAGACCTTGCGATAGACCTGAAACGCTGACAGCGAGCGCAGCAGTGCACCCCAGCGGTAGAAGTCGCTGGCCCCCTCGTCGCCATTGCGCAGGATGTGATACTGCATGTCGAGAATACGGGCGGTGTTGTCTCCGCGCTCGAGCAGACCGCCGAGGCGGATGAAGTGCTGCGCATCGTCCCTGAGCATGGTCCCGAAGGTCACGCCACGGGTGACCGCCGAACGCAGTTTGACCCAGTCGAAGAACTCGCTCACCCCGCCCGCCAGGATGTACTCGACACTCTTCTGACGCAGATCGATCCAGGTGGTATTGACGCTCTCCCACATCTCCTGCGTGAGGGTGCCGCGCACCGCGTGGGCGTTCTCCCGCGCGGCACGCAGGCAACTGTAGATCGACGCCGGATTGTCGGTGTCGGCAACCATGAAGCGCAGGACGTTCTCGGCATTGACCTCGCCGCCGATCTTCGCAAAAGCGCTCTCCAGGCTGTTGAGATCGAGAATGGCGCGCCAGTTCTCGTTTTGCGCAGCAAGCGATTGCGGCACCATCGACATCTGGTAGGACGCGTCAAGCAGACGGGCCAGGTTTTCGGCGCGCTCGGTATAGCGCGCCATCCAGTACAGGTGATCAGCGGTGCGGCTCAACATGTTGGCTCTCCGTACATCTCAGTTCTCCAGCACCCAGGTGTCCTTGGTGCCGCCCCCCTGCGAGGAGTTCACCACCAGCGAACCTTCGCGCAACGCAACCCGAGTCAGGCCGCCAGGCACCATGCTGATGCTCTGGCCCGAGAGCACGAAGGGGCGCAGGTCCAGGTGGCGCGGCGCGATCCCCGAATCGACGAAAGTAGGGCAGTTGGACAGGGCCAGCGTCGGCTGCGCGATGTACTTCGCCGGCGCCGTGATGATCCGCGCGCGGAAGTCCTCGATCTCGGCCCGGGTCGATGCCGGCCCGACGAGCATGCCGTAGCCGCCGGCGCCGTGCACCTCCTTGACCACCAGTTCCGGCAGATGCGCCAGCACGTACTTGAGATCCTCGGGTTTGCGCAGCATCCAGGTCGGTACGTTGTGCAGCGTCGGCTCCTCGCCGAGGTAGAAGCGGATCATCTCCGGTACGTAGGGGTAGATCGACTTGTCATCGGCGACGCCAGCCCCAATGGCGTTGGCCAGAGTGACCTGCCCGGCCTGATAGGCGGCAAGCAGGCCGGGAACGCCGAGCATCGAATCCTTGTTGAAGGCCAGCGGATCGAGAAAATCATCATCCAGCCGGCGATAAATCACATCAACGCGTTGCGGACCCTGCGTGGTACGCATGAATACGGTGTGGTCCTTGACGAACAGATCGCGGCCCTCGACGAGTTCAACCCCCATCTGCTGGGCGAGAAAGCTGTGTTCGAAGTAAGCGCTGTTGTAGGCACCGGGGGTCAACACCACCACCGTCGGGTCGACAACCCCGGTCGGCGCCACCGTCCGCAGGTTTTCGAGCAGCATGTCGGGATAGTGCTGGACCGGCGCGATCATGTGCCGCGAGAAGAGCTCGGGGAAGAGCCGCATCATCATCTTGCGGTCCTCCAGCATGTAGGACACGCCGGATGGCACCCGCAGATTGTCTTCGAGAACGTAGGACTCACCTTCCCCGGCGCGCACGATGTCGACGCCGGCAATGTGGGCATAAATGCCGGCCGGCACATCGACGCCGATCATCTCGCGCCGGAACTGTGCGTTGTTCACCACCTGCTCGTACGGAATTCGCCCAGCCTCCAGGATTTCCTGGTCATGGTAGATATCGTGCACGAAGGCGTTGAGTGCTTTCACCCGCTGGCACAACCCTGCCTCCAACAGCGTCCACTCCGCCGCCGGAATGATGCGCGGAATGATGTCGAAGGGGATCAGGCGCTCGGTGCCATCCTTTTCTCCGTAAACGGCGAAAGTGATGCCAACGCGGTGAAACGCCGTGTCGGCCTCGGCCTGCTTGCTCGCCAGGCGCTCCGGCGGCATCGCCGCCAGCCAGTCGGCGAAGGCCCGGTAATGCGGACGCAGCGTGCCGCCTGCGTCGTACATCTCGTTGTAGAACTCTGCGCTCATGAGGCTCACCGCCAGAATGGGTTAGGTATCAATAAGCAGAAAACGTGCCAAACGCCGGAAACGCGCGGAAACCTGCAGAAGCGCCCGCTCGCCCGGCTCGCTCGTCTGGATATGGTGCGCAGGCATCGGGCAGCGCACCACGATGGTGCATGGAGAAACGCCAAGCTGGCAACTGTGGAACGGGCTCGCAGCGCTTGCCGGGAACGACCGTACGTTTTCTCCCGGGTCGGAGAGGCGGGGATTCGCTGGCCCAAGGAAGCTCCCCGGCGGCGATAATCCGCTACCTGTGATATATTAGCAAATACTTATATCAACAGGGAATCGCCATGAAAACTTCCGCAAGGCTCATCCTGGCCCTGTCGCTCGCTTCTGCCGCCCAGGCTGCCCACGCGCAGGATGCCACTCAATTGCTGTCGGAAACACGCAGCACCGCGTTGCCGGTGCTGCCCAAGGTAGTGCAGGCGATGCAGACGGCCGTGCAAGAACAGGGTCTGGTCGAAGCGATCGCGATCTGCAAGGACAAAGCGCCGCAACTGTTGCAGGAACTGCGACAGCAGACCGGCTGGGAAATCCGCCGCGTCAGCCTGAAAACACGAAATCCCGTGACCGGCACACCCGATGCATGGGAGGCGCGCCAGCTGGCCGAATTCGACATCCAGGCCGCCAACGGCGCCAAGCCCGAGCAGCTTGAAATCGGCGAGATTCTTACCGCAGCCGATGGCAAGCGCAGCTACCGCTACCTGAAGGCATTGCCGGTCGCCGAAGTTTGCCTGACCTGCCATGGTCCGGTTGATTCTCTGTCAGGGGAACTCAAGGCAGCATTGGCCACGGACTACCCGCATGATCGCGCAACCGGTTATGCGCCCGGTCAAGTTCGCGGTGCGCTGTCGGTCAAGCGGCCGCTCTAACGGTCATGACATGTCGAGATACCCCGGATCGTGAAAGTCATGACCGCCCCCTCTTTCCCGGCCTTTCTCCCGCGAGGGGAGAAAGGAGGTTCATGAGTCGCTTGCGCGACTTTCACATTAAGGCTTTATCGGGCCTGGCCTCGGGGAGGGCGCGCGCCGTGGCGCCCGCCCTGGGCGCCTCTCAGCGCTGCGACAGGGCTGGGACGTTCCGTCGGGCTACACCGGTGTATAGCTGACGCGGTCGGGCGATCTTGTACTCCGGATCGGCCCGCATCTCTTCCCACTGCGCCATCCAGCCCGCGGTACGGGCCACCGCAACGATACAGGCGAACATCGACGACGGGAGACCAAGCGCCTTCTGCAGGATTCCGGAATAGAAATCGATGTTTGGATAGAGTTTCTTTTCGACGAAATACGGATCTTCCAGGGCGATCCTGTCGAGCTCGATGGCCAAGGCAAACAACGGATCGTTCTGGAGGCCGAGTTCGGTCAACACATCCGTGCACAACTTGCGCATCAGCTTGGCGCGCGGGTCGAAGTTTTTATAAACGTAAAGACCGAAGCCGGTCACCTTCGAGCGATCGCTCTCGATCCTGGAGCGGCTGATCATTTCCGCGACCCGTGTCACATCACCGACTTTTTCGAGCATCGCCAGACAGGCTTCGCTGGCGCCGCCGTGCTCCGGACCCGACAGACAGGCGATCGCCGCCGAAATGCAGGCGAAAGGGTTGGCTCCGGACGAGCCCGCCATGCGCACCGTCGACGTCGAAGCATCCTGGGCATGGTCGGCGTGCAGGATCAGCAGTCTGTCGAATGCCCGCATCAGCACAGGGTTCAGTACGAATTTTTCGGCAGGATTGGAGAACATCATGTGCACGAAGTTGGCTGCGTAATCGAGATCTGCGCGCGGACTGACCGGCGGATGCCCCCTGGTGTAGTTGAAAGCCATGGCAGCCAGCGTCGGCATCTTGGCGATGATCCGATCGATCGTCAGGCTGCGCTGTTCGACATCGGAAAAATCAGCGGCTTCACGATGGAATGCCGACAACGCACCGACCAGCCCGACCATCACCGGCATGCTGTGCGCATCGCGGCGAAAGCCATGGTAAAAACTCACCATCTGGTTATGCACCGACGTGTGCTTGGTGATCGTCGCCGCAAAGCGAGCGTTCTGCTCCGCCGTCGGCAGCTCGCCGTTTTTCAGCAAATAGGCAACTTCAAGGAAGTTGCAGTGCTCGGTGAGTTGCTCGATCGGATAGCCGCGATAGAGGAGTTCACCCTTGGCGCCATCGATGAAGGTGATCCTCGATTTGCAGCTGGCGGTCGACTCGAAGCCCGAATCGTAGGCGAATCGATCGGTGTTGCCACCCAAGGCACGAATATCGACACAATCGTTGCCGTGCGTGGGGGAGAGGATCGGAAACTGTACCGGAGCTTCTCCGGTAATGGTCAACGTCGCCTTGCGTTCGGTGCTCATCGTTCGACTCCCTTTCAGGTGCTCCACATCAAGACCTACAGGTCACGGGCTGCCCGGTGGCAAGACGTTTCGCCTCCGGTTTGCCGGCGTGCGGCGCTGCGACGCCTGCGACCTGCACTCACGTTGCAATTCCCGACTCACTGCCGCGTCTGCGTCGACCATCCGAGGGCGCTTGCAGGAAAGCCTCCGTTCGCGACCGGCACAAGCCATGCGCCCCGTTTCGGAGCCTTGCGCGCCATCGCCGCACCCTCTCTGTGCCACAGGCAAGGCAAGCTGGCATCAACCCCATTGCGACAGAACGGCTTTTGCCGGCAAGTGTACCTCAGTTCCCGCCAGAAAACTCTCTCGCAGCGCTGTTCGCCAGCGATCCGCCGCCGGTCCGCAGACTGCACACACGCCCGTCCGGCAAATTCGTGCCAGCGAAAAGCCAACGCTTGCACGAATCTTGCTTGGACTCAGTAGACCGCCCCGCAAAGGGCGCCGGTCCGGACGCCTCCTGGCAGGGCGCCTGACGAAGTCCAGATCTGCGCTTACGGACTGCTTTGATCAGCAAAGGACGACACGATGAAGACAGCAATGATACCAAAGATGCTTCCCTGGCTTGCGCGCCGGGCGGACGTCAGCGATCAGCGCGCCGAAGCACTCTGGCGGAGCGCGTGTCGCCAAGCGGCCTTGACCACCGGCGCGCAGGACGGCTCGCGCTACTGGGGCGTCGCGCTGCAGAACCTGCTTGATTCGCTGGCCCTGGAGCGCTGGCGCACCGCGTTACTCGCTTGGCCCTGGCTATTGATGCGGGACAGTCTCAAGCACTGCTCCGCGCTGACACAGAGGTGCCTGGCACCGGTCAACGCCGCCCTCGGTGGCTGGCAACTCGGTGCCCACGGTGACCGACCGGGCCAGCCTCTTAGCGGGCATGCCAGCCGACATTGGTCCACAACAGCCGGTGGTGCCGCGCCCTGGTGGGCGGCGTGCGTCTGCAGGACGAGCGCATCCGGCAAGCAGAGATGACGCTGGAAATGGCGGCCGCGAACGCCCTGCTTTCCTCTGTCAAGAGCCGTTTGCACGCGGATCAGGCAAGCATTTGCGAGCAGTTTCTCGTCGACGGGGACGCGGTCCGTCTCCTTCATGACCGCTGCCGGCTGATCGACGCCGTCCTCTGCGAGGTCTGGCGTGAACTTGGTTTGCCGGCTTCGCTGGCGCTGGTTGCCGTCGGTGGCTACGGCCGCGGCGAACTGTACCCCGCCTCCGACGTCGATCTGCTGATCCTGTTGCCAGAGCCAGTGGGCAGCGCGCTGACCGCCCAACTCGAGCGACTGGTCTGCCTGCTCTGGGATGTCGGACTGGAAACCGGCCACAGCGTGCGCACCCTCGAAGAGTGCCTGGAGCAGGCGGCCGACAACGTCACGGTGCAGACGTCGATGATCGAAGCCCGTTTGCTGGCCGGCAGCGCCTCGCTCTTTCACGAATTTTCCTCGCTTGTCGACGCCAACGTGGACGCGGAAAGCTTCTTCCAGACCAAACGGATTGAGCAGGAAGACCGCCATCAGCGCTTTGGCGAGACGCCCTACAGCCTGGAGGCCAACTGCAAGGAAGGACCCGGCGGGCTGCGCGACCTGCAACTCATCCTGTGGATCACACAGGCCGCCGGTTACGGCAAATGCTGGAAGGATCTCGAGCAACGAGGTTTCATCACCGACGACGAGGAGCAGCTCCTCGAGTCAGCCGAGGGCTTCCTGCGCACCCTGCGCACGCGCTTGCACCTGCTCGCCGGACGGCGTGAGGATCGCCTGCTCTTCGAGTACCAGACGGCGTTGGCCGAGCAGCTGGGATTTACCGCCACGGCCGCCCGGCGATCGAGCGAGCTACTGATGCAACGCTACTACCGGACCGCCAAAACGGTCATGCAGATCAGTACCATCCTGCTGCAGAACATCGGTGCGGCCTTGCTGCCATCCCCGGATCAAGCACCACAGGCGATCAACGAGCGCTTCCAGCATACGCACGACTTCCTCGACGTGACGCACGAAGAGGTCTTCAGCGAAACGCCGGCGGCCATCCTCGAGGCCTTTCTGTTGCTCCAGCAAGACGCCGGCTTGCACGGCTTGACCGCCCGGGCGCAACGCGCGCTGTGGCGCGCCCGGACACTGATCGACGACGATTTCCGCCACGATCCGTGCAACCGCGCTCGTTTCCTGGAGCTGTTCCAACAGGGGACGCGACTGACCGAGACCTTGCGGCGGATGAATCAGCTCGGTGTTCTTGGTCGCTATCTGCCCGGTTTCGGGCGCATCGTCGGACAGATGCAGCACGACCTGTTCCACGTTTACACCGTCGATCAACACATCCTGCAGGTGATGCGCCGGCTCCGTCGCTTCACCATGGAAGAGTTTGCGCACGAGTACCCACTGTGCAGCCGCTTGATCAGCGACTTCGGCAATCCCTGCGTGCTCTACATCGCAGCCCTCTTTCACGATATTGCCAAGGGCCGAGGCGGCGATCACTCCGAACTCGGCGCGATCGACGCCCGCCGGTTCTGCGACGAGCACGGGCTGGCCGCGGAAGAAACCGAACTGATCGTCTGGCTCGTTCGCCAGCATCTCGTGATGTCCAGGATCGCGCAGAAGGAGGACATCGCCGACCCCGGCGTGGTGGCCCGATTCGCCACCACCGTGGGCAATGAACGGCGTCTCGTCGCGCTCTACCTGCTGACCGTCGCCGATCTCCGCGGAACCAGCCCGAAGGTCTGGAACGCGTGGAAGGGCCAGCTGCTCGAGCAATTGTTCACGGCCACCCGGCGGAGCCTGCGATCGAGCGAGGCCCCGGCGATGGCCGACGGCATCGTTACGCAGCGGCAGCTGGAAGCCCGGCGCCTGATGCGCTACCTGGCGCTTCCCGAGGCGGTACATGAACGCCTGTGGGAACAAGTCGACACCGTGTATTTTCTCCGTCAATCCGCCGACGAGATCGCCTGGCACGCCCGCGCTCTCCACGACCACGTGCATCCCGAAAAACCGCTGGTCAAGGCGCGCCTCAGTCCGCTCGGCGCCGGACTCGAAGTGATGATCTACTCGCACGATGAAACGGACCTCTTCGTGCGCATGGCCGGCTTCTTCAGCCGCGCCGGCTACAGCATCGTCGACGCCAAGATCCACACCACGCGTGACGGCTACGCGCTCGACACCTTCATCGTGCTTGACGTCGCCGAACGCGGCGGCAGGCGCGAGATGATCAGCTACATCGAGCACGAACTGAGCGAGCGCCTGTGCGGGCGCTCGCCGCCCGACCTACCGGCTAGCGGGCGGGTTTCGCGGCAGGTGCGACATTTCCCGCTGCAACCCTCGGTAAGCATCCAGCCCGTGGTCACCCTCGAAGCGGACGAAACCGGCAAGCTGTTCGTGCTCACCGTCGTGGCGGCCGACCGTCCCGGTCTGCTGTTCGTGATCGCCACGCAGTTGGCGGCACACCACGCCAATCTGCACACCGCCAAGATCGCGACACTTGGCGAACGCGTCGAAGATACCTTCCTGATCAGCGGCAGCCATCTCGAGGAGAGCGCCGGCCGTGTCAAGCTGGAGACCGATCTGCTGAAGCAGTTACAGTCGTGAGTCGGCCGACCCTCGTTGATGCCAGAGTTAACCGGGACGGGCAAAGCGAAAAAACCGTTGCGCCGATTGCCCGTGAGAAAATGTCTCACCCACGCACCGCCCTAATGCATCCATCTTCGCCAGTCACGCTGCGGCACGCCTGCTGCATGGAGCGTTTCTTGCTTTAGTTTTCTGCGCCCTTGCCCTGGAGTTAACCGTGTCCATTCATGTCGCCCTCAATCACGTCACACACTATCGCTACGACCGTCCGATCAGCCTGGCGCCACAGGTCATCCGCTTGCGACCAGCGCCGCATTCGCGCACGCCTATCCTCAGCTACTCGCTGAAAGTCACGCCGGCGCAGCATTTCATCAACTGGCAGCAGGACCCGCAGGCCAACTACCTGGCGCGCCTGGTCTTCCCGGAGAAGACCCGCGAGTTCCGCGTCGAGGTCGATCTGATCGCCGAGATGTCGGTGATCAACCCTTTCGACTTCTTTCCCGAGCCGTATGCGGCGACCTTTCCCTTCAAGTACGAAGCCTGGCAAAAGGAAGAACTCGAGCCCTATCTCGAACCCTTGCCGCTGACCCCGGCGCTGGAGCGCTTTCTGGCGACGGTTCCGTCCGAACCACGCACCAGCGTCGACTTCCTGGTCGATCTCAATCAGCGCATCCAGGACAAGGTGGGCTACGTCATCCGCCTCGAACCCGGGGTCCAGGCGCCCGAAGAAACGCTCGAGCTGGCCCGCGGCTCGTGCCGCGACTCGGCCTGGCTGCTGGTTCAGGTGCTGCGCAATATCGGCCTGGCGGCACGCTTCGTTTCCGGCTACCTGATCCAGCTGGTACCCGACGTCAAGTCGCTCGACGGACCTTCCGGCACCGATCATGACTTCACCGACCTGCACGCCTGGTGTGAGGTCTACCTGCCTGGCGCCGGCTGGATCGGCCTCGACCCGACCTCGGGTCTGTTCGCCGGCGAGGGGCACATCCCGCTGGCCTGTTCGCCGCAACCCTCGTCGGCGTCACCGATCACCGGCACGACCGAGAAGTGCGAATGCGAGTTCGAGCACCACATGAAGGTCGAGCGGGTGTGGGAAGCGCCCCGGGTGACTCGCCCGTACAGCGACCCGCAGTGGCAGCTCATCGAAGCGCTGGGCCATCAGATCGACGCCGACCTCGCCGAGCATGATGTCCGCCTGACGATGGGCGGCGAACCGACCTTTGTCTCGATCGACGACCACGACGGCGGCGAGTGGAATACCGAGGCGCTCGGCCCGACCAAGCGCGCACGTGCGGCGGAGATCTACCACCGCTTGCGCGAAAAATATGCGCCGCAGGGGTTGCAGCATTTCGGCCAGGGCAAGTGGTATCCCGGCGAACAGCTGCCGCGCTGGTCGCTGAACTGTTTCTGGCGACGCGACGGACAAGCGCTGTGGAACAACCCGGCGCTGTACGCCGACGAGAACCGTAACGACGGCGCCGACGCGCAATTGGCCGGGCGTTTCCTGCGCCAGCTCGCCGAGCAGCTGGCGATCGACCCTGGATACGTCTTCGCCGCCTACGAGGACGTCTTCTACCACCTGTGGCGTGAAGACCGTCTGCCGGTCAACGTCGATCCCTTCGATTCCCGCCTCGATGATGCGCTTGAACGTGAGCGCCTGGCCAAGGTCTTCCGACAGGGCCTTGAGCAAGTGGTCGGCTACGTGCTGCCACTCAAGGCCCGTGCCAGGGGCGGCTGGCAAAGCGGACCCTGGTATCTGCGCGGTGGCCGCTGCTATCTCGTCCCGGGCGACTCGCCGGTCGGCTACCGCCTGCCACTCGACTCGCAGCCCTGGGTGGCCAAAGCCGACTATCCCTACACCCACGCACCCGACCCGACACAGGCCTTCCCGGCCTTGCGTGCCCATGCCGAGATTCGCGCCCAGTTCGCCGTCAGCCGCAGCCTCGGCTTGCCGGCCGTGGGCGCTGCCATCAGCGGCGAACGTTTCGCCGAGAAAGCGCTGGCACGCGTCGACGAGGCCCTTGCCCAGCGTGCCGATGTGGGCGAGGAACAGCCACCGCGAGACGGCGAATCGGCGAGCCTGGTCACCCGCACTTCGGTTTCAGTGCAGGCGCGCAACGGCGTCCTCTACATCTTCATGCCACCCACCGAGACCCTCGACGGCTATCTCGAACTGGTTGCCGCCGTCGAGGCTACGGCGGAGGCGCTGGCGACGCCGGTGATTCTCGAAGGTTATGAACCGCCCTCGGATCCGCGGCTGACCAACTTCCGGGTAACGCCCGATCCGGGCGTCATCGAGGTCAATATCCAGCCGTCCGCGAGTTGGGACGAACTGGTCGCGCGGACGACGCATCTCTATGAGGCCGCGCATCTGTCGCGCCTGTGCACCGAGAAGTTCATGCTCGACGGTCGCCATACCGGCACCGGCGGCGGCAACCACTTTGTCTTCGGCGGCGCGACCACGCTCGACTCACCCTTCCTGCGCCGGCCCGATCTCTTGCGCAGCCTGATCAGCTACTGGCACAACCATCCGTCCCTGTCCTATCTCTTTTCCGGGCTGTTCATCGGTCCGACCAGCCAGTCGCCACGCGTTGACGAGGCGCGTAACGACTCGGTCTATGAGTTGGAGATCGCCTTCAGTCAGTTGCCACAGGCCGCTGCGGACGCCGCCGAATGCGTCGCCCCGTGGGTGATCGACCGAGCGCTGCGCAACCTGCTGATCGACTCGACCGGCAATACCCACCGCGCCGAATTCTGTATCGACAAGCTCTATTCACCCGACGGCGCCACCGGCCGCCTCGGCCTGCTCGAAATGCGGGCCTTCGAGATGCCGCCGCATGCGCGCATGTCGCTGGCCCAGCAGCTCCTGCTGCGGGCGCTGATCGCCCGCTTCTGGCGCACGCCGTACGCGCCCGAGCGACTGGTCCGCTGGGGCACCGAGCTGCACGATCGTTTCATGCTGCCGCACTTCGTCAAGCAGGACTTCGACGACGTCATCAGTGAACTGTGCAGCGCCGGCTACGCGCTAGACAGCGCGTGGTTCGCACCGCACTTCGAGTTCCGTTTCCCGGTACACGGCAGCATTTCGGTGCTGGGCATCGAGCTGGAACTGCGCCACGCGCTGGAACCCTGGCATGTGATGGGCGAACAGGGCGCCGTCGGCGGCACGGCGCGCTACGTCGACTCCTCACTGGAGCGCCTGCAAGTGAAGGTGAGCGGCATGGCCAGTGACCGCTACGTCGTAAGCTGCAACGGCCGCGCCGTGCCGATGCGCTCGACCGGCAAGGTCGGCGAATTCGTTGCCGGCGTGCGCTATCGGGCCTGGAACCCGCCCTCGGCTTTGCATCCGACGATCGGCGTGCACGCGCCACTGGTCTTCGACCTGGTCGACACCTGGATGAAGCGCTCGCTCGGCGGCTGTCAGTATCACGTCGAGCACCCTGGTGGCCGTAACCCCGATCGCTACCCGGTCAACGCCAACGAGGCAGAAGGCCGCCGCCTGGCGCGATTCACCCCTTTTGGCCACACCCCCGGGGTGGTCGAACTACAGCCTGCGCCGGCCAATGCCGGCTTCCCGTTTACGCTAGACTTGCGGCGTTCCTGAAACCAGCCGGCCCGGGGTGCTCCCGGGCCTGTTTCCTTGATGCCGCGATCCTTGCTCTCGACCTATCCGCAAAAACCCGGCCGTTTCGACGAGATGCTCGCCGAAGACGGCAGGATTCGCCGCGCGTGGAAGCCTTTTGTTACCCATCTCGACGCGGCCACGCCCGAGCAGATGAGCCACCGGCTGGCCTACGTGCGACGCTGCATCCTCGAGAATGGCGTGACCTACAACGTCTATGCCGACCCCGAAGGCGCCGACCGGCCGTGGGAGCTCGATCCGCTGCCGCTGATCCTGTCGGCGGCAGAATGGCAGCAAGTGGCCAGCGCGGTCACCCAGCGAGCCCGCCTGCTCAATGCCGTGTTGCGTGACCTCTACGGCGAGCAGACATTGCTCAAGGACGGAACCCTGCCGCCGGCACTGGTGTACGGTCACAACAACTTCCTTTGGCCCTGTCAGGGCGTGCGGCCGGCCGGCGACACCTACCTTCATTTCTACGCCGCCGATCTCGCCCGCTCGCCGGACGGCCGCTGGTGGGTAATCGGTGATCGTACCCAGGCACCCTCGGGAGCCGGTTACGCGATCGAGAACCGCACCATCGTCGGCCGCCTCTTTCCGGAACAGTTCCGTGACCTGCGGGTCCAGCATCTCGCTTCGTTTTTTCGCGAATTTCAGAATGCTCTGGCGTATTGGGCGCCGCACGCCACCGAGACCCCGCTGATCGTCTTGCTGACCCCTGGCCCCTACAACGAAACCTACTTCGAGCACGCCTATCTCGCGCGCTACCTGGGTTTTCCACTGGTCGAGGGGCAGGATCTGACCGTTCGCGAAGGCTCGGTCTATCTCAAGACGCTCAACGGCTTGCGGCGCGTGCATGCGATTCTGCGCCGCCTCGACGACGACTACTGCGACCCCCTCGAACTGCGCGGCGACTCGGCGCTGGGCGTTCCCGGACTGCTGCAGGCGGTGCGCGCCGGTAATGTGCTGGTCGCCAATGCCCTCGGCAGCGGCCTGCTCGAGTCGGCGGCGCTACCGGGATTCCTGCCCGGCGCCTGCGAAAAACTGCTCGGCGAACCGCTGGCGATGCCGTCGGTGGCCACCTGGTGGTGTGGCGAGCAAGCCGCGCTGGATTATACGATCGCCAACCTGGACCATCTGGTGATCAAGGGCTCCTATCCCTCGCAGCATTTCGATGCCCTGTTCGGCAATGAACTGACCGGCAGCGCCCGGGAAGAAATGATCGCGCGCCTGCGTGCCCGCCCGCAGGCCTATGTCGCACAGGAGCTGGTCAATTACTCGCAAGCACCGGCGTGGAGCGGTAAACACAAGCGGCGCCTGCTGCCACGTGGCGTTGGACTGCGGGTCTTTGTCGCCGCCACACCCACTGGTCACGTGGTGATGCCGGGTGGACTGACACGCGTATCGGCGGCGTCCAACGCGCGCATCATTTCGATGCAGCGGGGAGGATCGAGCAAGGACACCTGGGTACGCACCGAGACGGTCGTGAATACCTTCAGCCTGCTCAAGCACTCGATCGGCAAAGACGATCTGGTGCGCGGCGGCCACAACCTGGCGTCGCGCGTGGTCGAAAACCTGTACTGGTTCGGCCGCTACGCCGAGCGCTGTGACAAGACCTCGCGCCTGCTGCGCGTCACCCTTTCGCGCCTTGTTGATGCGGGTGCCGACTCCCTGCCAGCGCTGACTTCCGCCCTCGACCTTTGTCTGGCTCTGAAGCTGTTGCCGGTCGCTGACCCCGAGGGGGCCAAGGATGGCAAGACGGCGGTACCGACGTCGCGGTCGCAAAGGGAATCCCTGGTGCTCACGGCGATCTGCGGCAAGGAGTCGAATGACGGTCTTGCCGGCGACATCCGTCGTCTGCTATGGGTTGCGACACAGGTACGCGAGCGTTTCTCGTTGGACAACTGGCATGCGCTGAATCGTCTGCAACACCAGTTGCAGGCCTACTGCAGGCTGTCGAGCGGCGACGCACAGGCTGAGCTTGGCGAAGCGCTGGCGTTTCTCGACCAGGTCCTCCTCACCTCGTCCTCGCTGGCCGGTTTCGCGATGGACAACATGACTCGCGACGACGGCTGGCGGTTGCTGATCATCGGCAGGCGCATCGAGCGACTGAGCTTTCTCGCCAGGGCCGTCGCCCATTTCCTGCACCTGGACTCGACCCGCGCTCCCGGTGGTCTGGAATGGTTGCTTGAGCTGACCGACAGCATCATTACCTACCGTTCGCGTTACATGACGCAGCCGGAACTCTTGCCGGCGCTCGATCTGATCGTATTCGACGACGGCAACCCGCACTCGGTGGCCTTTCAACTGCAGATCCTGCTCCGTTATCTCGACCAGCTGGCCCGCCTGCTCGGCGGTCCGCGTGACGAAGCGCTACGGCCCGCGCTGGAGCGGCTACAAGGCTTCGACCTCGGCCTTTTCGAGGGACAGACCTTCGGCGAATGCCGCGCCTGCGATCCGTGCCTTGCCCTGGCCACCATTCTCGGCGAGGTGGCCGAAGCCGCAGCGGCTCTTTCAGACCGCCTGGCAATGCGCTATTTCAGTCACGTCGGCGACGTCAGCCGATACATTCTCGCCTCCTGATGCCCGTGACCTTGCCGGCAGCGCGCTATCACGTGGCTCACGAGACGGTCTATACGTACGACAGTCCGGTGTCGATTTCGCGCCAGTTACTCCATCTGACGCCACGGGAATGCGCATGGCAGCGCTGCCTGGCGCACCAGATCAGCGTCTCGCCGGAAGCGAGCGGATCGCGTGAACGGCTGGACAGCTTCGGCAATCCGGTACGCGAACTGGCCATCGAGTTTCCTCATGACCGTCTCGAGATCCGCGCCGAAAGCACGATCGAGGTACTGCCACACTTGCCAGCCGATGCGCCAGCAGCCCTGGCCACCCGCCCCCGCAGCGCCGCTGCCGGGCACAGGCAACCGGGATCGGCACGCAGCCTGGCCGACTATCTGCGCAATTCCCCACCTTGGGAAAGCGTGCGTGATGCGCTGGCCTACGGTTCTCGTCCGGTGTTGCTCGAAGCCAGCTGTTTTCAGTTCGAATCGCCCCATGCGAGGGTCAAACACGAGTTTGCCAACTACGCGGAGCGCTGCTTCACCCCCAAGCGGCCGGTGCTTGAAGCCGTTCAGGCGCTAATGAGCTGCATCTACAACGAGTTCGACTTCGACCCGGAAGCAACCACTGTGGCTACCCCGGTACTCACCGTGCTGGCCGACAAGCGTGGCGTCTGTCAGGACTTCGCGCACCTGATGCTTTCGTGTCTGCGTTCGCAGGGTCTCGCCGCGCGGTACGTCAGCGGCTATCTGCTCACCCATCCGCCGGCGGGACAGGCCAGAATGGTTGGCGCCGACGCTTCGCACGCCTGGGTTTCGGTGTATTGCTCTGGCGTTGAAGGCGGGCACTGGGTCGATTTCGATCCGACCAATAACGTGTTGCCCGACACCCAGCACATCACGCTCGCCTGGGGACGGGATTTTGCCGACGTCTCGCCACTCCGTGGAGTCATTCTTGGCGGTGGGGCGCATGAACTGGATGTCGCCGTAACGGTGACGCCGATTATCGAAGAAAGCGCCTGAGCGCTGGCGCGACCTGGCGCTGCAGGCACGGAATTCGGCGTACCTATAGCAACTCTGCAGGCCCAAAACGACCCGGGCGGGAGAAACAAAGCTCCCCCGCCCGGAAATTGCGTGCCGAAAACAGGTCGGCGAGAAGTAGCTACCAGGTGATCTGTACTTCCTGAATGACCTGAAGCGTCGCACGCTGGACGGTGAACTTGATGCCAGCCACCTCAATGACCGTTCCCACCTTCGGGATCTCGCGGGCATGTTCGAGGAGAAAGCCCGAGAGCGTGTCGTAGTCCCCTTCGGGCAGCTTCAGGCCCAGCTTTTCGCTGAGCATCCCGGGGTCGGCGCGGGCGCTGACCAGGTAGTCGCGATGGGCAAGCTTTTTCAGCCACTCGGCCGGCTTCTCCTGACGGTCATACTCGTCCTGCATGTCCTCGACGACTTCTTCGATGATGTCCTCGAGGGTGATGATTCCCTCGGCGCCACCAAACTCGTCCATCACCACGGCCATCGCATCGCCGTCCTTGCGTAGCTCGACGAGCATCGACTCGGCGCTCTTGCTGCCAGGAACGTAGTGCGTCGGCGTGATGAAGGGCTTGATCGAAGAAGCCTCGTCCACGCCGAGCAAATCCATCGTGTTGAGCACCCCGATCACGCGATCGATTCGCCCGTCGAATACCGGCAAGCGAATGTGCGAACCGGCCACGGCCAGACGTACCGCTTCCCCGACCGTGCAGCTCTTCTCGACAGCATCAACGTCGATCAGCGGCACCATCACGTTCGACACGGTGGTCTCCGAGAAATTGAACATCCGCCGGATCATGTTCTTTTCAATCAGCTGAATGTCCCCACCTTCCTGCGGTGGCATTTGCACCATGCTCTGGATCTGCTCGCGCAAGGTGAAAGGATTGTGCTCTTCGGCCCCCCCGGCGAGCCGGGAAATAAACTTCGACAGGGTGACGAAGACGATCAGGATCGGCCAGAAAACGATCGAGAAGAAGCGCAACACATAAATCAGGCGAGGCGTCCAGGCGTCCGCCCGTTGCTGGAAGACGCTCTTCGGAACGATCTCGCCGAACACCCAGATCAGCGGCGCCACCACCAACACGGCCAGCCAACTGCCGGCTTCGCCGAACAGCGAGATCATCATCGCGGTGGTAATCGTCGAGTTGGCGACCACCGCGATATTGGTACCGACCAGGGTCGTAGACAGCAACCACTCCGGCCGCTTCTCCAGCATCTCGAGCGCCAGGCGCGCGCCGCGTGAACCCTTGGCCGCGTCATGGCGCAACTTCATGCGATCGGCACTGACGATGCCAAGCTCGGATCCGGAGAAGAACCCTTCGGCGATCAGGCAGAGCACCATGAACAAAACCGTCAGCAAGATATCGGACATCTAGACGCCCTCCCGTTTGCTCGATGGTTCAGCGTCAGGCGCCACACGTTCAGGCTCGACCCCGACTGATGCGCTGTCGGCAACGTTCTCGTCAAGCTCGCTTGCGGGTCCGTCGATCGGCTCGGGCGTCGGTGGTTCGACCAGGACACGAGAGATACGGTTGTTCTCGACGCCCTCAACGGTTAGCTTGATCTCACACAAGGTGATTGACGCCCCGGTCGCGGGCAGCTCACCGAAGGCGTCGAGCAATGCGCCAGAGATGGTCTCGGCTGCCTCGCTATCGATGCTGACGCCAAAAATGTGGTTGAACTCATCCAGGGACATGCCGGCGTCGATCAGACGGCGGCCATCGTCGAATTCACTGACCATGTGCCGGTCGACCACCTCACTGTCCGATGGGCTGACAATCTCGCCGAATACGCACTCCAGCAGATCTTCCATGGTCACCAGACCTGTAACGCCACCATACTCGTCAACGATCATCGCGAAAGACAACTTGCGCTGTCGGAAGGTGTGGAACAGTTCTACAGCTGGCTTGGATTCAGGAAAGAAGTTCGGCTGGCGTAGCAGCTTGCGAAAAGCGTGCGGATCACGTTCCAGTTTACCGAGGTCGACACCCAGCAGGTCACGGGTGTGCAAAATGCCCAGGATGGTGTCGCGACGATCGCGGAAGACCGGATAGCGCGATTGCCGAGTGGCCTTGATCTGGGCGATCAACTCCGGAATCGAAAGGTCCGCCGACAGGAACTCGATGTCGGAGCGAGGCCGCATGATATCCCGTAGCGACTTACTCCCGAACTCGAAGATTCGCTCGATATAGTGCGCCTCGTGGCTGTCCAGGGCACCCTCACCGACGGCATCGTTTACCAGTGTGCGAATCATGTCCTCGGTAACCAGGTTACCTTGCGAGCGCTGCTTGCCAACGATCAGGGTGATGAAGAATTCGGCGACATGGCGGATCACCTCGCGCAGCGGGGTGATCAAGCGCGCGAAAAGAGCGATCGGCCGGGCCTGGAAAGTGGCGAACGCGACGTTGTTGCGAATCGCCAGCACCTTCGGCGTGATTTCGCCAAACAGCAGCAGGATCGGCACCATCACCAGCAGGTTGATCATCTCGTTATCCGCGCCAAACAGATGAATGATCACCGCGGCCGAGATCACCGAAGCCGAGACGTTGACGAATTCGTTACCGATCAGGATGGTGACGATCAGGCGCCGCGGCTCGCTACGCAGCCGGTCAATCAGGTCGATACGAGGGTTCTTGGCACTGCGCATCTGAGCGAGGTGGAAGGAGCTCAGCGAAAACAACGAGGTTTCGGTGCTTGAAAAGAAACCTGAAAATCCCAGCAAGACGACAAAAACCACCAGCTCTATCCAGAGTGCTGGATCCATTCTTTACCCCCGAGTCAAATTGCACGCAACTTCCGCAAAACCACTGGAAGCGCCCGATGCTTAAAACGGACCAGAACAGCGTGGCGAAGTTCCTGGCAGCCACGTCGGCAAGTCGGCAGCGGTCACGCTGCCATGAAGATGTTTCATCAAAATGAAAATTTGGCCGTGCGCGTGCACGGCGGCCGATTATCAGCCAGCTTGATGCCCAAGTCAAACAACGGCCGGGCAGCTGCTGGATGGGCCAGCGTTCGCCGGCAAAGGCGGATACAAGGGGCTCGGTAGCCCGCGCGCTTGGCACCAAGCCAGCACCGGCAGGCGTCGCCCGTCTGAACGGCACTTGCCGGACGTCAAACCAGGCCAGGATAGATGCGGCGAAGTCAACGAATGCTGAATTCTCACCGTTCGACAAGCCATCGAAGAAAACACGTCGATTGTCAACGCTTTATGACAAATGGGCTCCCGATCGGTGGCAACCTCTTGCCCCGAGGCGGATCATTTACGCACGCCACGGCGTCGCGCGACGGTGAATATTGCACCGGTTCGGCAAGTAGTGTAAGAAAGAAGGGGTACTTTCCCTCCCCCGGTTGCTCGTCATCCTGGCCGGAGCCCGACCCACACTGGGAGCTACCTCGCCGTGTTCGAAGCTTTGCTGCTGATGATAATGCTCGTCCTCTCGGCCTTCTTCTCTGGCTCCGAAACCGCCCTGACATCGCTCTCCAGGGCGCGAACCGAGTCCTTGCTGGCGGAAGGCAGGCTTGGCGCCAAATCTCTACATCGGATGAAAAGCAACCTCAATCGAACGCTGGTCATCATCCTGATCGGCAACAACCTGATAAACACCGGCACCGCAGCACTGGCCACCGTGGTGGCGACCGAGCATTTCGGCCACCTGGGCCCGGGCCTGGCCGTAGGCGTCATTACCCTGCTCCTGCTGATGTTCGGCGAGATCACCCCGAAGACCTACGCTTCACGCTACGCGATCGTCGTCGCCCTGCTTGCTGCTGCGCCCCTCGAACTCCTTGGCAAACTGCTCTTCCCGCTGGTCTGGGCGCTGGAGAGATTCATCCGCTGGATGCACAGTCTCAGCAGCCCGCCAAAAGATCCCATGGTGACCGAGACGGAGCTGATCGCCATGGCCGCGCACGGCACCCAGGAAGGGTCCATCGAAGTAGGCGAGCACCTGATGATCCGGCGGATCTTCGACTTCAGCACATTGCGTGCCAGTGACATCATGGTGCACCGCCATCAGATCTTCTCCCTCGACGGCAATCGCACCATTGGCGACGCGCTGGAGGAGATCATCGCCGGAACCCACTACCGGATTCCTCTGCACACCGGCAATCCGGAAGAAATCAACCACGTCCTGACACTGCAGACCGTCCTGGGCGAGGTCGCGAAGGGCCATCTGGACAAGACCTTGAGCGAGGTTGGCAGCGACCCGCTGTTCGTTCCACCCAACCAGCCGGTAGACAGCCTGCTCGACGTACTCAAGGCGGATAAGGAACGCTTGATGGTGGTGGTTAACGAGTTCGGTACCCTGCTCGGTATTTTCACGCTGGAGGATATCCTCGAGGAACTGGTCGGCGACATCTACGATGACAAGGAGGCGCCGCAAGATGATCAGGCGTTGCGCAGGAGTGCCGATGGCAACGAGCTGGTAATTGACGGCACCACCGAGCTGCGCGTTCTGGAAGCCTATTTTGGCCAGGATCTCGCCGGCAAACCCTATGATTCGGTGAATCTGTGGATCATCAGTCATCTCGAACGCATTCCGGCAGCGGGCGAATCGGTCGTCCTGGAAGGTTTCGATGTCAAGATCGAGCGCGCCTCGCGGCGGCGAATCCACGAAGTGCGGATCCGCCGCAGACCCAGCGCCAAGCCCGGCTCGCCACCCGCGGCAGCTGCCGACCAGGATACTGGCGCAGACAAGAAGACGTAAGCGATCCTTGCCTGGTGACCGACGGCGTCCCGACCACGTCGTCCAATCAGGGTCGGAATAGGTAAAAGCCGGCAATAGCCGCTTGAAGTTCCGCTACAACTCTGTATATAATGCTTGGCTAAGCTGTACTGATGCTGACCTTGAACCTTGGGACGAGTCTATGCCTGCCATTCGTGTAAAAGAAAATGAACCATTCGAAGTTGCGATTCGACGTTTCAAACGCACCGTTGAGAAGACGGGACTGCTGACCGAGCTCAGGGCTCGCGAGTTCTACGAAAAGCCCACTGCCGAGCGCAAGCGCAAGCTTGCCGCAGCGGTCAAGCGCCACCACAAGCGCATGCGTAGCCAGACTCTGCCCCCCAAACTGTTCTAGAAGCGCTTGTCAAGCGCCTGAACAGCCGCCTCTCAGACGATGGGCGGCTGTTGGCATTTGTGGAACGGCAACAGCCGGGGGCACCCGCCCCGAGCGTAGCAGAGCCCCGGTTCAGTAAGGAGCTTGGCCATGTCCCTCAAAACGCGCATCAACGAAGACGTCAAGGTGGCCATGCGAGCGCGCGAGGCGAAAACCCTTGGTGCCCTACGTCTGCTGCTGGCGGCGATCAAGCAACGCGAAGTCGACGAACGGATCGAGCTTGATGACGCCGCCGTCATGGCAGTGATCGACAAGATGCTCAAGCAGCGCCGGGATTCGATGGCGCAGTTTGCCGCAGCCGGGAGAAAAGACCTGGCCGACGTGGAGCGCTTCGAGTCGGACCTGCTCGTCGGCTACCTGCCCGCAGGTCTCTCGGCCGAGGAAATCGCCGAGGCCGTGTCGCGGGCCATCGCAGAGACTGGCGCCGCCGGACCAGGAGACATGGGCAAGGTGATGGCCAGCCTCAGACCGGGACTCGCCGGGCGAGCCGACATGAGCGAAGTGTCACGGCTCGTGAAAACTCGCCTGACCGGCGCCTGAACAGCTGCAGCATGGCTGCCGTCCGCTAGCCGCGGGGAGACCTGTGTGATTCCCGACTCGTTCATTCAGGATCTGCTGCATCGCGTCGACATCGTTGACCTGATTGACGGCTACGTCCCGTTGAAGAAGACCGGCGCGAACTTCTCCGCATGCTGCCCCTTCCACAGCGAGAAATCCCCTTCCTTCACGGTCAGTCCGAGCAAGCAGTTCTACCACTGTTTCGGCTGTGGCGCGCACGGCACCGCGATCGGCTTTGTCATGGCCTTCTCCGGCGCCGGCTTCGTCGACGCGATCAAGGAGCTGGCGGCTCGCTGCGGCCTGCAACTTCCCGCTGATCAGGGTCATGCGCCGCAGCAGGGTCCGAAGCTGATGGCCCTGGCCGAAATCATGGCCAGCGCCGCAAAGTTCTACTACGAGCAGCTCAAACGTTGCGAACAAGCGGTCAACTACCTCAAGCAGCGGGGTGTCAGCGGTGAAACGGCGCGCCAGTTCGGCATCGGCTATGCGCCCGCTGGTTGGCAGAACCTCAGCGCTGCCTTCGATGATTACAGCAGGTCGGAACTCCAGCTTGCCGGGCTGGTCGTCAAGAATGAGCAGGGTCGTCTTTACGACCGTTTCCGCGACCGCGTCATGTTTCCGATCGTCAGCCAGAGAGGCGAAGTGATCGCCTTCGGTGGTCGGGTGCTCGGCCCGGGCGAACCGAAGTACCTTAACTCGCCCGAGACCCCGTTGTTTGAAAAAGGCCGCGAGGTATTCGGCCTGCCGCAAGCGCGCACGGCCATCCGCGACAGCGATACGGTGGTGGTGGTCGAGGGCTACATGGACGTCGTTGCCTTGGCGCAGAATGGCATTGGCAACGCAGTGGCCACGCTGGGCACTGCCACCACCCCCACGCATGTACAGAAGCTTTTACGCCAATCCGACCGCATCGTCTTCTGCTTCGACGGTGATGCGGCCGGGCGCAAGGCCGCCTGGCGCGCACTGGAAAACAGCATCGAAGCGCTCCCCGAGCAGAAGAGCATCGGCTTCGTCCTCCTGCCTGAAGGCGAGGACCCCGACAGTCTGGTAAGGCAGCGGGGCGGCGACGCTTTCCGGCGGATGATCATTGAGGCGACTCCGCTTTCCGACTTCCTGCTGCGCGAACTGGCCCGCAACTGTGATCTGACCGCGGCCGAAGGACGGGCCCGACTGGTGGCTGACGCCAAACCCCTGCTGGGCCGCATGCAATCGCCGCTGTTGCGACTGCAACTGGTCAAGCGCCTCGCCCAAACCAGCGGTTTTTCGCAAGCGGAGATCGAACGTCTATGCGCCCTGCGGCCGATAGCCCGGTCAGCGCCAGCGCGCGCACCGCGCAAGGCTCCCTCACTCCTGCGCCCCTTGCTGCGCCTCCTGCTGCAAAAACCGCAACTGGCTGCAAGACTGCCGCTCGACCTGCTCCCCGACAACTCGGCTGAAGCGCTGGCAGTTCGTGTTTTGTGCGCAACGATTGCGGCAGACGGAGCACAGGTCCTCGCCTACCCGGCCTTGCTTGAAAAGCTGCGCGGCTGCGAAGCGGAAAGCCTGCTTCATCACGCGGCGGCTGAACTAATGCACCAGCCCTTTGCCGAAGATGAGATCGATACAGAGTTCGAAGGGGCAGTCAAACAGCTGCTCGAAGGTGAGCACAAACGAGCCTTCGGTATTCTGCAGGACAAGATCCAGAGACTTGGTGTGGGCGGTCTGTCGAGCGAAGAAAAGCAGCAATACCTGCAAGCACTTAGTGCGCGCGGCGGAGCAAGCCAGGCAAGCTAAGATGTGATATAATTTAGAGTTTTTCCAGTACAACGCTATCCGGGAAATGGTCATGGTAAGGGAAAAAGTGGCAACTACAAAAGCGGCAAGAGCGAAGGCGGCAGCGGACCTGTTGGCACAGGTCGGCAACCAGCCGGCACCCATAGACGACGAGACGCGCAAGACACGTCTGAAGACGTTGATCAAGCTCGGCAAGGAGCGGGGCTTTCTGACCTACGCCGAAATCAACGACCATCTGCCAGATGACGTCGTCGATGCGGAGCAGATAGAAAGCATCATCAGCACCTTCAACGACATGGGCATCCAGGTCTACGACGAGGCGCCAGATGCCGAAACGCTCCTGATGTCCGACGCCACGCCGGCCTCCGGTGCGGACGACGCCGATGTCGAAGAGCAGGCAGAACAGGCCCTGTCCACCGTCGACTCCGAGTTCGGCAGGACTACCGACCCCGTGCGCATGTACATGCGCGAAATGGGCTCGGTTGAATTGCTCACTCGGGAAGGCGAAATCGAAATCGCCAAACGCATCGAAGACGGCCTCAAGCACATGATTCAGGCGATCTCCGCCTGCCCGACGACGATCGCTGAAATCCTCAGCTGTGCCGACAGGATCGCTCGCGACGAAATGCGCATCGAAGAGTTGATCGACGGACTGATCTACCCCGACGGCGCCGGCACCTCGGAAGAGCCGGCAGAGGAGGAAGATGAGGGCGACGATGACGACGATGACGACGATGACGGTGAAGCCGCTGAAGGTGCCGCCGCGGCAGCCTCTCTGCTCAAGCTCAAGATCGAAGGTCTCGAACGTCTAGAACTGATCCGGTCGCACGACGCGAAAGCGCGTGCGCAGTTGCTCAGGAAAGGTTCTCAGGACAAGGCCTACCTCAAGCTGCAGGAGAACATCTCGGACGAGATGATGGGCATTCGCTTCACCTCGAAAACCATCGAGCGCCTGTGCGACCTGGTACGCGCCATGGTCGACGAAGCACGCACCTGCGAGCGGCGGATCCAGCGCATCTGTGTGGACACCGTTCGCATGCCGCGCCCGCACTTCATCAAGGTTTTCCCCGGCAACGAACTCAATCTCGACTGGGCGGATGCCGAGATCGCCGCGGCCGGCAAGAGCTACGCGGCAGTCCTCACGCGCAACGCGCCGAACATCACTGAAGAGCAACGGAAACTACTCGCTCTGCAGGACCGTATCGGTATCCCGCTGAAGGAACTGAAGGACATCAACAAGCAGATGTCTACCGGCGAAGCGAAAGCCCGCCGCGCCAAGCGCGAGATGACCGAAGCCAACCTGCGCCTGGTGATCTCGATTGCCAAGAAGTACACCAACCGTGGCCTGCAGTTCCTCGACCTGATCCAGGAAGGCAACATTGGCCTGATGAAGGCCGTCGACAAGTTCGAATACCGGCGTGGATACAAGTTCTCGACCTATGCCACCTGGTGGATTCGCCAGGCGATCACCCGCTCGATCGCCGATCAGGCAAGGACGATCCGCATCCCGGTGCACATGATCGAGACGATCAACAAGATGAACCGCATCTCGCGGCAGATCCTGCAGGAAACAGGCCTCGAAGCCGACCCTGCGACACTGGCCAAGAAGATGGAGATGCCGGAAGAGAAGATCCGCAAGATCCTCAAGATCAGCAAGGAACCGATCTCGATGGAGACGCCGATCGGCGACGACGACGACTCGCATCTCGGTGATTTCATCGAAGACCAGGCGACCCTGGCGCCCACCGAGGCCGCTCTTTATTCGAGTCTGCGCTTCATCACCAAGGACGTGCTGGACACGCTGACACCGCGCGAAGCCAAAGTACTGCGCATGCGTTTCGGCATCGAAATGAACACCGACCACACCCTCGAAGAGGTCGGCAAGCAGTTCGATGTTACCCGCGAACGCATTCGCCAGATCGAAGCGAAAGCACTGCGCAAGCTGCGTCACCCATCGCGTTCGGACAAGTTGCGCAGCTTCCTCGACAGCGGCAACGGCTGACACGCTCGGAGCCCCAGCAGAAAGACTTCACAGAGAGTCCACACCTGTCCAGAGCAGCACTCGCTGGCTGGCCCCGGCCAGCCAGCCCTGCCAGCAGTCACCAACGGCGGCAGCCACGCGAGTCACGGCCCCTGCGCATTCAGCAAACCGCTGCCACGACCACTATCAGCCTGCCGCCGCCTTCTTCCTCTTGCGGCCATGAAACAGCCCGAACAGGCTCAAGCCGATCAAGCCCAGGGTAGCCGGCTCGGAAACCTCGGCAGGCGGGTCTACGAAGATACTGTCGTTGGCGCAGTTCTCGGTCCAGTGAATGTCGAAAGGATTGCCGTCCCAGCCGCTGTCCCTCAGCAGCTGCAACGGAATACTCATTTCGTAGAAATAATGATCATCGTTCGGATTGCTGCCGTAGCCCTTGACCGGACTCGTCGTGTAGGCAAGCTGCGCCATTCCCACCAAGGTACCGCCGGTCAGATGCGTCGGATGAGACAGGTCGGGGGCGTAGGCCGTGCCCTGGGGGTCGGTGTACTGGCCGTTGCTGTCCCACAGACCGTAGGCCCAGGTGGGATTCTGATAGACGCCGGCTTCCACACCGAAGCTTTCGAACTGGTAGGTGCCGTTACCCGTGACACGATCAACGTGCAGGATGTTGATGCCGAGGTCGAAACTGCCGTTCTTCCCGAAATCAATGGCGAAGTCGCCGGCGCCATAGCTGTTCGCCTTGGGCTGGTTCGGCGTTCTCGGGTTGTGGCCGGTCGCCAGGGCAATGTAGAGCTGGCCGTCCTGGATTTTTGCGTAGAGGGCCTCGGCATCGTAGGCTTGCCCGCCCCAGCCCGGGCTCAGGTAGAAAGCACCACCGCCCACCTGGTCCTCGATGGTGTATTCGATGCCGGCAAACGGCATCCAGGTTGTCGGATTCACCCCCCAGTCCGACAGGTTCCCGTCAATGGTGAAGGCCGAAGCCGACATGCTGCTGCCAAGCAGGCCAAGTACCGTGATGGTGCGGGAAATGATATGTTTCATGGTGGACTTCCACTTCAGGTTTGCGGTCGGAAAGCTGCGTTACGAAGTGTCCCCGAAGCAACCCGTGGACGGTTATGAACTAGTGCACACATGGCTTGGTGTTTGCTGGCGGATGGCGAAGGTTTTGGCAAGCCCGTAGGCGCCGCTCGACGAACAACAGACTGGCCGGCCGCGGACGCAGCGGCAGACGCCGCAAGGCGTGCCAGCGCCGGAGAACGGTCGCGAATCCACGGCGCAAGAAGGTAAGCATCTAATTTCATTGCGCTCCCCGGTCTTGCGCTCGACTACCTACCGATGTTGACGCGGTATACCGATTCTGAGATAGTCAGTTGCCGCCGACAGGGCACCTGATGTGGCCAGGGCGCGGGGCACGGGCTCTACCATCGAGCCCCGGTCCAGTCCATCAACGCGACACGGCCGCACATCGCTGCCAGAGCCAAGCTGTGCACCGGCAAGCTGGCACGGGTGGGGCGCATCACGAACAATCCACCGCTCGACACTCTTTGGATGATGCACGATGTTACTCGGCCTCGAAAACGCTATCGTCAGTCTGCTGCAAAACGAGTTGCCGTCGCTGTTCAGCGGACCCGGAGCCGCGACGGCCAGCTTTTCCGCAGACGCCTGGGCCTTCGATCGACTGTCCACTGCGCCGGTCGCCGGCGAGCTTGGCCCCGAAGACGCGGTAGACGAGCTGCCTTTCGACTCCAGCGCGCCGACCGGCCCCTACTCGCTGACGCGGCAACCGTATCCCGGCCTGAAACGCGTCTACCTGCGCTCGACGAAAGGCGAACTGGTGGCGCTGAGAAACGCGGAGGTCGTCTGGAACCCCGCCGACCCCGGGTCGTTCGCGATCGTTCCTGTCGCTGGACGGACTCTGTCCGAGTTCGATCACCTGCACGTCATGTACAGCGCGGTGGCCGAAGCAACACGGCTCAAGACACTGCACAAGCTGACGCTACAGATCGCCGGTGCTGACAGCGACAGTACCGAAAGAGCCTTCGCGCTCTCACTGTCGGTACTGGCCATGAATCACGACATGCTGCTACGCCGCGCCGCCTTTTCCTGGGCTGCGGACGACTATCAGGTCGACGGTTCGGTCAAGACACTGAGATTCTTCTCGGGCTCATCGTCAGGGGAGAACTTGCGCACCCTGTCGCTGGAAGCGGAGCTCGATCTACGCCTCGAACGCCTGCTGGCAGGGAGCGAAGCGCGGTTGGCTGCGCACACCCCATCGCCCCGCACGGCAGGCTAAACAGGTCGCCAGGCCTGTTCGCGAAGCCTTCCTGAACCTGAGGCAAGCCGCCGCCCCGGTTTTGCCTGCCCCGTGTACTCGATTCGCCCCGGCGTCGCCGCGCTGACCACCAGCATTCGTTCTTTTCGCCCGCCAGTCGGCTAAGCTTATGCCTCTTCTCCTGGCCAGCAGGACTCAGGGAAAATGCTCATCGCCACGAGCTTTGGCTGAGCAGTCGCAGAACGCCCGCCATCGTCGAACAGGTCCCGCAAATGAACGCACGCATCCGCTTCATCATTTCCGTCATCATCCTCGGTCTGCTGATGACCGGCCCCTTCGTCATCACCGCGCTGCTGATCTGGGCCGGCGCCAAGGCCCCGGAGCGCGCACTGCTCGTCCAGTTGATCGTGCCCCACCTGTCGCTCGGCGCGTCGATGACCACCTTCGGCTTCATCCTCGGCCTGCTGGTCATCCGTTACCTGTTCCGGCAGTATGTGCGGGGCCTGCTCAAGATGGCCGAGAGCCTGCGGGTGATGCTGACCGCCAACCGTAACTTCCGGGTGGTTCCCGAAGGCCCCCCCGAAGTGCGGGAGCTGGCCGCGGCAACCAACGATCTGGCCCAGCAGCGAGACGGCCTGATGGACGATGTCGACGCCCAGATCGCGGCCGCCAAAACGTCGGTGGAAGAAGAAAAGAATCGCCTGGCAGCGCTGATGTCCGAGCTTGCACAAGCGGTAGTGGTATGCAACCTGGACGGACGTATCCTGCTCTACAACAGTCGTGCCCGCCTGCAGTTCCGGGCGCTGGCGCAAGGCAGCACGGCGGGGGCGGGCGGCGCGCTGATCGGCCTTGGCCGGTCGATCTTCTCGATTCTCGAACGCAATCAGATCGATCACGCGCTGGAAGTGGTATACCAGCGCCTGCACAAGGGTGCCGGCGCCGCCATCGCCAACTTCATCACCACCCTGCGCGGCGGACAACTGCTGCGCGTGCAACTGGCCCCGGTGCTGTCTATCGACGGCGATTCCCCGACGCGCGACATGACCGGCTATGTGCTCACCGTCGAGAACATCACCCGCAGCCTGGAGCAGGAATCGCGCCGCGACCAGGTGCTGCAATCGCTGACCGACGGCAGTCGCGGCAGCCTCGCCAACATCCGCGCCGCGGTCGGCAATCTGACCGACTATCCGGACATGGAAGCAGCGGTACGCGAACGCTTCGTCGGTATCGTCAGCGACGAAGTCGTACGTATGAGCCAGCGACTCGATCAGACGATGAACGAGTTTGCCGATTCACTGAAAACCCGCTGGCCGCTGGAAGACGTCCTTGGCGTCGACATCATCGCCGCCGTTCAGCGCCGCATCGCCGAGCAGCTCGAGCTGCCGAGCAAGACCGAGGAAATCGACGAAACCCTGTGGCTCAGAGCCGAGAGCTTCTCGCTGGTCTTCTCGATCTGCTGCCTGGCATTCCGCCTGGTCGAGCACTACCAGATCAAGGAATTGCGCTTCCGGCTGCAGCCTTTCGGCCGGCTGGCCTACCTGGATATCATCTGGGCCGGTCACGCCATGTCCTCGGAGACTTTCTACAGCTGGGAAATGGAACCCATGCAGGTCGGCCAGGAGACCTCGCCGCTGTCGCTGCGCGATGTCATCGACCGCCATGGCGGCGAAGTCTGGTACGAGCGCGAGAAAGCCGCCCATCGCGCCTTTTTCCGGCTGGTCCTGCCGGTCGCCATCCCCGAGGCGACGGCCGAGGCCGAGATCATCGACGACAGTGGCGTGCGCCCCGAGTACTACGACTTCGACCTCTTCGATTTTCGTGATCAGAGCATCGACCTGGACCGCCCGCTGACCGATCTCAGCTACACCGTGTTCGATACCGAAACCACCGGCCTCGACCCCAAGGGCGGCGACGAAATCATCCAGATCGGGGCTGTACGCATCGTCAACAACCGTCTGTTGCGCCAGGAGAATTTCGACGAACTGGTGGACCCGGAGCGCTTTCTGCGAGCCGAGGGAATCCGCATCCACGGCATCACCGACGACATGGTGCGCGGCCGGCCCAACATCGACGCCGTCCTGCCCGCTTTCCACGATTTTTGCGCCGATACCGTCCTCGTCGCCCATAACGCGGCCTTCGACATGCGCTTCCTGCAACTGAAAGAAGAGCGCACCGGCGTGGTCTTCAGCCAGCCGGTCCTCGATACCCTGCTGCTGTCCGGTGTGCTGCATGCCAATCAGGATTCGCATCAACTGGAGAAGATCGCCGAACGTCTCGGGATCAGTATCGAAGGCCGGCACAACGCGCTGGGCGACGCCGTCGCCACCGGCGAGCTGTTCCTGAAAATGCTGCCGCTACTGGCTCAGCGGGGCATCGTCACCCTGCGCCAGGCGCTGGAGGAGTCGCAGAAGACCTACTTCGCGCGGGTGAAGTATTGAGCACAGGCGGGTACACGCCGCCACCTTCAGCGCACGGTCAGTGTTGCTGCCCGACGAAAAACTCCCAGATGACATCGGTGGCCGAGAGCGCGGTCGATGGCGGCGTATCGCCGCGCGGTTTCTTGCCGCCCGGCCACGAGTGGCCGCCGCTGGCGGTGACGCAGAGCCTGACTTCGACAGCGCCGCGACACTGTAAATAGGCATCACAGTACGCGCCCGCGTTCTCGAAAACACGTTTCGGTGCACTGCTGCAAGCGTTGAACTTCACCCACCTGGCTATCGAGTCAGGAACAGAAACAAAGGACGTCACTTTCGACGATTGCCGGCCGGCACCGCCTTCGAAAAGCTCCAGTTCATCGTCCCTGGCATGAATGTGCAGGATCGAAATCGGCACCTTCGGCGAGCACATCCTGGTGTTGTCGGTACCGGCCACGGCAGCGACGGCCTTGAACACATCGGACATTTCGCAGGCCAGGCGGTAAGCCATCATGCCGCCGTTCGACATGCCGTTGGCGAATATCCGGCCGCGATCGATATTCAGCCGGGTGCCCAGCTGCGCGATGATCGCCCGGACGAAGCCGACATCGTCGATGTCTTCGTCGCGCGCCGAGGCGCAGCAGTTGCCGGCATTCCAGGTGGCAAGCTTGCCTGACTTGAGTTTGCTGAAGCCATTCGGAAAGACCGCGATGTAGCCCGCCTGCTCGGATTTCGAGATCTGTCCGTAGTAGCTGTCGTTGGCCTGGTAGTCCATGCTCCCGCCACCGCCGTGAAAGGAGAACACCAGCGGAGCCGGCGTCGACGGGGAGTACGACGACGGCACATGCAGCCGGTACCAGCGCGTCAACCCGGCATGAACGAGGGATAACGAATAGTCACCCGGGCCGGTGATTCGGCCGTCGGCAGCGCTGGAAGGCGCCGCCCTGGCGGGTTGTCGCGCCAACCAGCGCTCCCTGACTTGCTCGCGAAAACTCCGCGAGCCATTGTCCGGCACCCCCTCCTGCGCCGAACAAGGGTCGGGCAGGGCAGCGCCCAGACAGATCAGGCAACTGGCCAAAAAGCCTTGGCAGTTCACTCCGAGAGTGCGTCGGCAAGGGCACGAAGCAGTTTCGCCCCGTCGCCACGCCAGGCGCTACCGTGCATGCAGGCAAGCGTGGTCGGGTTGGTCGAGGCCAGTCGCTCGAGCAACAAACGCGCGTTTTTTGTGTGCGAGAAGTAATCCATCTGGTGACGGAAGGCCTCGCTCGGCCCGAGAATGTCCGACTCGGTGACCGGCGGTAGATCCGACCCGCCCTGGGTGAACAGGTCGCCACACAGCAAGGTGGAGCTTCGCTCTTCCACCAGAAAACCGCATTCCCACGCGTGCGGCAGATGGGGCGTATCAAGCCAGCGCACGGCGTGCGCACCCAGCTGCAGCAACTCGCCATCAGCCAGCGCGCGGGGTGCCCGGTCCGCAAGGTCGCCGATCGATACCATCGCCGCAACGGCACCGCACAGCGGCACCGACTGCGGCGCGGCGGCCAGCCATTCGTTGAGCGAGCCGCATTCGTCGGCTTCCACATGCGAAAAGGCAATGTAGCGAAGGCTGTCCACCGGCAGCACACTCGCCACCGCTTCACGTACCAGCGGGAACATCCTTCGCGGCCCAGTGTGGAAAAGCAGCGGCTGATCGTCCGCAATGAGGTACTGGTTGAACGAAAACCCGCCGGCGCCGGCGATCGTCACCGGCGTGTTGATGCGATAGATGCCGCCAGCAAGCTCATGCACATTCGTCCCGGACTGACTGTTGGTAATCGTCATCGTCTCCCTCTCTAGCGAAACAGGGTTCAGGCCGCCATCACGCGCTCGATGCACCCCCCGTGAAGCGGTTGCTGCTGGCTCATTTCACCCGGAAAACACCTCTGACCAGGCGGATTTGACCCTCCTGAAGGCTGCGCCGCGCGTTCCCGGCTTTTTCCGCCAGGTTGTCGACAAAAACCGCCAGGGATAACGCGCTCGCTGCGGCGCCCGCGGCGGTCTTGCTCAAATGAGCGTCACTGGTGTCCTCGAAAAGCTCGGGAATGAACCCACTCTCGGCCAGCACCGAGCGCATTTCTTCAGCAGAAACAAGGCAGCTGTCAGCCGGCTCAGTAGCCCACGGCAGCGGAAAATAGGCGGTGGCAGCTTCCCCGGCGACCATCTCCTGGAAGGCAAACCGACCGCCAGGCTTGAGAACGCGGTAGATCTCCGCGTAGAGCGTCTGCTTGTCCGCTATATTCATGCCAACATTCTGCATCCAGACGGCGTCAAACGAAAAGTTGGGAAAAGGCAACTTGAGCGCGCTGCCCTGGTGCACCTCGATTCGCTCGTCGAGGCCGGTCAGCCGATTCAACAGCACCGCGGCGGCGCAGTAATCGGACGACATTTCGAGGCAGTCGACGCGGCAGCCAAGCGCCGAAGCGAGCAGCCGGGCGGGGCCGGCCAAGCCGGCGCCGATGTCGAGAACACGATCCTCAGCCCGAATCTGCGCCAGCTCCAGCAACTCGCGCGAAGCGCCGAGCCCGCCCGTATGGAAATGGTCAAGCGCCCCCAGCTCCTCCGGCGACAGGCCTTGCTCGGGATTCAATCCGGCCGCGCGAACGGCCGCCAGGATTCGCGCCTCGATGTCGCGCGCCGAATAATGTGATTCCAGACCAGCCATCGATAGACCCTCCTCAAAATGCGCCGTGTTCGGTGCACGTCGATTGTATGCCACAGCCCAGAGCTTGACCTTGTGCCGCGCGCGACGCCATGCGCGGGACTTGCTCAAGCGGGCGAAGACCTGGCGCGGCCGGGAGCGGCGATGGAATCACATGCGCCTTGGGCCGGGACGCGCTTCAGCTTAGGAGGTTGGCGAGGAAGTCGAGATGAAAGTCGCCACCGACGAAGCCGGCGATGCCCGAGGCCAGCCCGACTCCGGCGAACACCATCGCGAACCACACCAGCCAGCTTCGGCGTGTCAGCGCGGCGATGCCCAGCACGGCGAGAGCGACAGTAATTCCCGCTTCGGCGATATCGAACTGGTCATCGTGAACGTTCAGCCGATCGTACTCCCGTTCGTAGGCCTCGGCCCGCGTCTTGATTTCGTCCCTTTCGCCGGCATAGCGATCGACCTTGACGCGATAGAACTCGAGCTTCTTATCCAGCACTGCGCTAGCCTCCGGGGTCAGCGCGGCACCCCGCTCACGCTCGAAGGTGAGTTGATCGAGCATGTTCTCGGCGAGCGCCAGCTTGGTACTCTTGGCCTGAAAATACGCCCAGGTGTCGATGCCCTTTGCCTGCGCCTGGGCCATCGCCTGCACGATGTTCCCGTCCTTGACGTTGAACAGCGCCATCAGCGTCGCCAGGACAGCCACCAGCAAGGCAATCACGCTGTTCAGCCGATCGGGAGTCCGTTCAGCCGTGTTCACCACCTCTTCGATCGCATCCTTGATGTCTGCCACTTCAATCTCCTTCTCGCAACAGCGAAGTTTTCACAAAAGGTCCCTCAGCGAACATTTGCTGTGATCCCCCTCCTCGAAGGTCGGTTACCTTCCTGCCCGTTGCGCCAGGCCATGGCTTCGAATTCGACCCGAAGGGCGTCCTCGACCGCAAGCCCCGGATGCGCCTAAAGGATGGGCATGAAGCTCATGGTTGGTGGACAAACTGCTTGATTGCGTCATTTCCGATCAATCACCTGGGACGTGTTTCTGACAAGACGCATCACTTCGGTACCGCCGGGACAAGCCCGTACCTGGACATGACGGATACCAGGGCCGCTTTGTCCGGCGGTCCGCCGGCGTTGATCACCACGGCAACGTCTTTGAAGTATTGGGCTCCGATGTCCGGAGACTGGACGACCAGGGCGCGAGCGGTCTCGGCGAATGGGTTCGCGAAAGCATGAACCACGCCCTTTGGCGTGCTCATGCATTGGCCTGGTGTCAGATCGCGAGTCTCGGTTCCAACCGTGTATCGAAGGGTTCCCGCCAAAACGTACAGGCATTCTTCGTTGTTGGAGTGACTGTGTGGCGGAGGAACGTTTGAGCCAGGAGGCACGGTCAGTTCAAACATTCCGAGGCTCGCGGTGTGCGAGCCATCGACGATGTAGTTGATGCCAAGCTGGCCAACTTCGATCTCGGTAGTAGCCATGGGATTCCTTCATTGGTAGAGCTCGTGGTGTGAAATATGCAAGCTTAAACTGACCCCCCAGCTATTATTCTCGACACTGAGGAACGATTTTTTCCTTGATAACTTCTGCATCATTTAACTGCTCTACTGAAAGACTTTCGATCGATTTATTTGCAACGCAGTGACAGATCGCCGACTTTCTATTATCGCCTCCCACACATGAACTAATAAACTTGCTCTTCCAGCTGTCAATGAATGCCTTATCGTATTTTTTGTCGAAGGCTTTTTTGGAATCACCACATCCAGAAATGAGTGCCATTGACGACACGGCCAAAAGTAACATTGCCAATCTTTTCATTTTGACTCCCACACTGAACTGCTACGCCAACATGAAAGCAACTTTTTAATTGCTTCGGTTTGCGGATTTTTCATGGGTACTTACATTGCTTATTTCCATTTTGCTTTCTGCCATACGCATGGAAAGCAGCTCCAACACCTAACGACAAGCTTGAGCGGCACGCTGCTCTTGCATGTCCGCCCCGTGGATAATTTCGCCGGGCCCCCTTGATCCTATTTCGCCTGTCCTCTTTAAATCCGCAATGCGTTAGTCTCGGCGGTTCGCTGGCGCAAAATATTAATCACCCTGACACTTTCGACAATTCTCGATCGCAGCTGCTTGTTGCCGGAACAATGTCGCATATAAATCGAAGCTTGAGCATGTGATATTGCCCGTACAGAACTGTTGGAATGTTAGCACTGACCCTTATTACTCTGCTTATTGCTCTGCTGCTGCTGACCCTGCTTGTTCCACTTATTGCTCTGATTTCTCCTTCCCGGCTGCACGGCTTTTTTCACGCGGCCCGGTGGATTGGCGGGTTAGTCGCCATTTGGCTTCTCGAAGTGAATGACATATGCCAGGCTGTGCCCAAAGAACGCTCGCTCACGGAAGCCAGTTGAGATTGCCAGGCTCGTGACAGTACCACGGGTCTGGAAGTGGGGATCGAAGATAAGCTCAACGACCACCAGAAACCCGCCGGGTTTGAGGGCGCCGAACAATTCGGCAAGAGCGGAAGGGCGATCGGGAATCTCCCCCAGGACAGTCACCAGGACCGCGCGATCAAAGTGACTGAAGGGAAGCTTGCCGTCACCGAGAGCAGCAGCGACAAACTCGACGTTTGTCTGACCGGCAGCGTCCGTCTTGGTTTTGGCTCGGGCAAGCATTCCCGGCTGGATGTCCAGCGCAACAACACGACCGGACGGGCCTACGCCCCGGGCCAGAGGAACTGTCAGGCGCCCCGGGCCGCAACCTGCGTCAAGGACTGTCATGCCAGGCGAGAGTTCAAGAGTCTCGACAATGAATGCGGCACGGTTTGTCTTGGTGAAAGGATTGTCGAGTTCCACGAGCCAACGCAGCCAAACCGGACAGTGAAGACTCTGGCGACGGGAAGCAAGACGCCATGCGGTCCCGACAACAACGGTGGCGACGACGAGCAGAAGAACGATGATCAAGGCAGTCATGAGCGCCGGGGGTTGATAGCGGCTAAGGTAAAAACGAGGGGCGCCGCGCGAGGCAGACTGCCCGAAGAGTCGCGGCTTGACCGGTGTCCCTCGCGATTGCCGGGCTAACCAGCATTTGGACTGACTTCGGAAAGAATCACTTCGGCGACCCGACGACTGCTGGGCAGCAGCGTGTGGATGACAGGCACTTGCCTTTGAGCTGACAACCAAGGAGCGCTGACCTCTCCGAGGGAAACCACGCCATCATTTGGCTCGCCGCCAAATGGGCCGCCGCGGTTTGTGAACCCGCTCACACCTGCGATGCCCGTTGTCGCTTCTTGCAGCGAGCCGATGGCGCTCATGCGGGATGACGACGCAAGCAATTGCCCACAATCGCCGGCTAGTGCACGATAAAGCAGCTTGTTCTTGAGGCGAAGTGCCAGACGTGACGGC
>NZ_JAVTWB010000203.1:0-18451 GCF_032229525.1 Accumulibacter sp.
CCTCGAGGTGGCTGGACGAACGCGCAAGCGGGGGTGGTCAGCCGAGGTGTGGTTAGGCCAATCAGGCTGGCGCCGGCGCACTGGGCGCAGCATCGGGCGTGTTGTTGTCCGGCGCACTCGCCGCTTTCACCTGAGGCTGCTTGGGTGGGCGCGGCGGCTTGCCGTTCATGATGTCGTCGATCTGGTCGCTGTCGATGGTCTCGAGTTCGAGCAGTGCCGCGGCCATCGCCTCGACCTTGTCGCGATTATCTTCGAGCAGTCTGCGCGCCAGGGCGTACTGCTCGTCGATGATCCGGCGGATTTCGCCGTCGACTTTCTCCATCGTCGCTTCGGACATATTCTTGTGCGTCGTCACCGAGCGCCCGAGGAAGACTTCGCCCTCGTTCTCGCCATAGACCATGGGACCCAGCGCATCCGACATGCCGTAGCGGGTGACCATGTCACGCGCCATCTGGGTCGCTCGCTCGAAGTCATTGGAAGCCCCGGTGGTCATCTGGTCCATGAATAACTCTTCGGCGACGCGACCGCCGAAGAGGACGGCTATTCGACTCATCAGATAGACGCGGTCGTAGGCGTAGCGATCCTCTACCGGTAGTTGCATGGTCAGGCCGAGCGCTCGCCCGCGCGGGATGATGGTGACCTTGTGCACCGGATCGGATTTCGGCATCAGCTTGGCAACCACCGCATGTCCAGACTCATGGTAGGCGGTGTTGCGCTTCTCGTCTTCGTTCATGACCATGCTGCGGCGCTCGGCACCCATCATGATCTTGTCCTTGGCTTTTTCGAAGTCTTCCATGTCGACCAGGCGCTTGTTGCCCCGGGCAGCGAACAGCGCCGCCTCGTTCACCAGATTGGCCAGATCAGCGCCGGAGAATCCGGGCGTGCCGCGGGCGATGATGTCGGCCTTGACGTCGGGCGACAGGGGCACCTTGCGCATGTGGACCATCAGAATTTGCTCACGACCGCGGATATCGGGCAGCGGCACGACCACTTGTCGGTCGAAACGGCCCGGACGCATCAGCGCCGGGTCGAGCACGTCGGGACGGTTGGTGGCGGCGATCACGATCACCCCGACGCTGGCTTCAAAGCCGTCCATCTCGACCAGCATCTGGTTCAGGGTCTGTTCGCGTTCGTCATTGCCGCCGCCAAGGCCGGCACCGCGTTGACGGCCAACGGCATCCAGCTCATCAATGAAGATGATGCACGGGGCATGCTTTTTGGCGTTTTCGAACATGTCACGGACGCGTGCCGCACCCACACCGACGAACATCTCGACGAAATCAGAGCCGGAGATGGAAAAGAAAGGAACCTTGGCTTCGCCGGCGATCGCTTTCGCCAGCAGCGTCTTGCCGGTACCCGGATTGCCCACCAGGAGCACGCCCTTCGGGATCCGGCCACCGAGTTTCTGGAACTTCGATGGGTCGCGCAGGAAGTCCACCAGTTCGGAGACTTCTTCCTTTGCCTCGTCGCAACCGGCCACATCGGCAAAGGTGATGGTATTCGTCGATTCGTCGAGCAATCGCGCTTTGCTCTTGCCAAAGGAAAAAGCGCCGCCGCGGCCGCCGCCCTGCATCTGGCGCATGAAGAAGATCCACACGCCGATCAACAGCAGCATCGGGAACCAGCTGACGAAGATGCTCATCAGGAACGATTGTTCTTCCTCGGGCTTGGCCTCGATCTTGACGCCGTATTTCAGCAGATCGGAGACCATCCACAGGTCAGGAGGCGCGTAGCTGGTCAGCTTGCGGCCATCGGTGGTCGTCGCCTTGAGCACGCGGCCCTCGATCACCACCTTGGCGATTGTTCCCTTGCCTACTTCGTCGATGAACTGCGAATACTCCATCGTCGATTGGGCCACCTGACGCGTATTGAACTGGTTGAAGACAGTCATCAAGACCAGACCGATAACCAGCCAGACCGCCAGATTCTTGAACATGTTATTCAATGCTTTACCTCTTCTACGTTGCCCGGCCGAGGATGCCGCCGGAAGTCCTGCTTTTCCATGAACTGAACATTGTAAACCGATTCGTGCCTACTGCAGCAAAGACGATGTCGGCCGTACTCTTAAGTTTTCAAGGTCTTGCCCAACAGGTAAACTTCCGGGCTTCGATCTCGTGAAGCATCCGGCTTTCTGGAGGCAACCGTCTTGAAGATTCTGCGCATTTCCTGCAGGAAATCAGTGAAGCCATGTCCCTGAAAAAGTTTGACCAGAAAGGCGCCTTCAGGTTTCAGCCAGTTGCGCGCAAAGTCCAGACTCAACTCCGCGAGATGCATCACTCTGGCCTGGTCGCAAACGGAGATACCCGAGATATTGGGGGACATGTCGGAAAGAACAAGCCCCACCCGGTCACCGCCAAGCAGAGCTTCCAGTTGCTGCAGGACTTCCTGCTCGCGAAAGTCACCTTGGACAAAGGTGACTCCCCGGACAGGCGTCATGTCGAGCAGATCGACGGCAATCACGCGACTTTTTCCCTGCATCCGTTGGGCGGCCACCTGCGACCAGCCACCGGGAGCCGCTCCCAGGTCGACGATCACCTCGCCGGGGCGAATCAGATGATCCTTGTCGTCGATCTCGATCAATTTGTACGCCGCACGCGAGCGATAGCCTGCGGCTCGTGCTTGTTGCACGTAGGCATCGTTAACATGCTCGTTCAGCCACGCGCTGCTCGATCTGCTGCGATTCATTGGTCGAAACCCGCTAGAATGCGTTGCTCAATAAAAGGTGTCCTGCATGCTCAATCTCAGCTCCGACGAGCGCCGCGCCCTGCGCGCCCGTGCGCATTCCCTGCATCCGGTGGTTTCGATAAGCCAGAGCGGCCTCTCGGAATCCGTCGTCAGGGAGGTCGACGCCAATCTCGCCAGTCACGAACTGATCAAAATCCGTGTCTATAACGACGACCGGCAGGTTCGTGATCAGTTTCTCGCCACGCTTTGCGAATTGCTGTCGGCGGCACCGGTTCAGCATATCGGCAAGCTGCTGGTGCTCTGGCGCCCGAAACCAGACGATCCGGCCGCCGCCGCCCGATCTCGTCCGCGACGCACTGAGCCGCGTCGTAGCAAGCGCAGTTTCCAGGGAGGCTCGGACTGAGACCGATGCCCGGCGGAATCTGAGCGAGACCGATCGCGCACGGGCGCTGCAGGCTGCCAGGTGGCTGCCCGCCACGCACGCCCTGTGGTTGCTGGCCAACTGGCAAGCGCGGCAAGTGCGGGTCGCTCGCTTCTTCAGCCCGGCACATCGCTTACCTCGCAGCGCGCCGGAAGCTGGTTACCAGCAGCAGCCCCAACAGGCTCTGTACGAGGTAGAGGATGCCCGACACCCCATGCCAGGTGGCGAAGCGCCCGCGCAACACGCTCTCCATCACTTCTCGCGGCAGGGCGTCGGCCTTCAGTTGGGCCAACAGCGGCTGGATGCCGAACAGACTGACCGCGGTCAGCGCCAGCATGGCCACCACCAGCCAGAAGTTCCAGCGTCGCAGTGCGCCCGTGCCGATGCGCAGGAGCAGGAAGAGCAACAGGTACGACCCGCAGGCCAGTCCCACCCAACCGATCGCTGCGAACAGCTTGCCGGCGAGCGCGCCAGCGAGCTGGCGGTCGCTGCCCAGCGTGCTGAACAGGATCGGGGCGACGAGACCGCCGACCGCCCACAGGCCGCCAACCCAAAGAGTCAGCGCTACGTCGTACAGCGCATCGGCGAGACGTCGCACGGCAAGCCTTATTCGTAGCGTACGGCAATGACTTCGTACTCGCGAACGCCGCCGGGTGCTTGCACCTCGGCGATATCGCCAGCGAACTTGCCGATCAGCGCACGCGCGATCGGCGAGTTGATCGAGATCTTGCCGGCCTTGATATCGGCTTCATCCTCACCGACGATCTGATAGCAGACACGGGCGCCGGATTCCTGATCGTCGAGGTCGAGCGTGGCGCCGAAAACGCAGCGCCCGTCGGCATCGAGCAGTTTCGGGTCGATGATCTGGGCGTTTGCGAGCTTGCCCTCGACTTCCTGGATGCGGCCTTCGACGAAGCCTTGCCTTTCCTTGGCCGCGTCGTATTCGGCGTTCTCCGAGAGATCGCCGTGTGAACGCGCTTCGGCAATCGCCGCGATGGTCCGCGGACGCTCGACGGTCTTCAGCTGGTGGAGTTCGGCGCCAAGTTTCTCGGCGCCTTTTACGGTCAACGGTGTCTTGTTCATTTTTTCGCTCCCAACGAAAAACCGTCGGCACCCGGCAGGCGGGCGATGCCGACGGTCGTATGGGTAAATTAACTCAGTTGTGTGTGCAATTCCTGTATCGAATAGACGACCAGTGCGCCACGATTCTTGATCCCCGCCGTCGCCGCTTCCGCACCCCAGATGGTGGTATAAATCGGTACCCGCGCAGCCAGCCCAGAGGTGCGGATCGAGCGAGAATCGTTGATCGCCGTGCGTTTTTCATCGACGGTGTTGATGATCAGCACGATCTCGTTGTTCTTGATCATGTCGACCACGTGCGGGCGTCCTTCGGTGACCTTGTTCACCGGCGTCACCTCGATGTTCGCCGCGGCGATGGCTGCCGCTGTACCACGCGTTGCCAGGAGCGTGAAACCAGCCGCCCGCAGGTCGCGAGCGATGGCCACTACTTGTGGCTTGTCCGACTCCTTGACGCTGACAAAGACCTGGCCGGCACTGGGTAGGCGCACGCTGGCCGCGGTCTGGCTCTTGACGAAAGCCTCGGCAAAACTGACCCCGACACCCATCACCTCGCCGGTCGATTTCATTTCCGGGCCGAGAATGGTGTCCACGCCGCGGAATTTGACGAACGGGAAAACTGCCTCCTTGACCGAAAAGTAACTCGGCACCACTTCCTTGGTCACACCCTGGCTGGCCAGCGACTGGCCGGCCATGCAGCGCGCCGCGATCTTTGCCAGTTGCAGGCCGGTTGCCTTGGAGACAAAGGGTACGGTGCGCGATGCGCGCGGGTTGACCTCCAGCACGAAAACCACGTCGTTCTGGATGGCGAACTGGACGTTCATCAGGCCGCAGACATTCAGCCCCTTGGCCATCAGTCGGGTCTGTCGGCGCATTTCGTCCTGCAACTCGGCCGACAGTGAATGCGGCGGCAGCGAGCACGCCGAATCACCGGAGTGCACCCCGGCCTGTTCAATGTGCTCCATGACCCCACCGATCAGTACCTCGTCGCCATCGGAGATGGCATCGACGTCCACTTCGCAGGCGTCGTTGAGGAAACGGTCGAGGAGCACCGGCGAGTCATTCGAGACCTTGACCGCTTCGCGCATGTAGCGCTCGAGATCGCGCGGCTCGTGGACGATTTCCATCGCCCGGCCACCCAGCACGTAGGACGGACGAACGACCAGCGGATAGCCGATTTCGGCGGCCAGGCGCAAGGCATCCGGTTCGGTACGAGCGGTGCGGTTTGCCGGTTGCTTGAGCCCCAGATTCTGCAGCAGTTTCTGGAATCGTTCGCGATCTTCCGCCGCATCGATCATGTCCGGACTGGTGCCAATGATCGGGACACCGTTGGCCTCCAGGTCGCGCGCCAGCTTCAGCGGCGTTTGGCCGCCGTACTGGACGATGACCCCGTGCGGTTTCTCCACAGCGACGATTTCCAGGACGTCTTCGAGCGTCACCGGCTCGAAGTAGAGGCGGTCGGAGGTGTCGTAGTCGGTGGATACGGTTTCCGGATTGCAGTTGACCATGATCGTCTCATAACCGTCTTCACGCATCGCGAGAGCGGCATGGACGCAGCAGTAGTCGAACTCTATCCCCTGACCGATCCGGTTCGGGCCGCCGCCGAGGACCATGATCTTCTTCCGGTCGGTGGGATTCGACTCGCACTCTTCCTCGTAGGTCGAGTACATGTAGGCGGTATCGGTTGAAAATTCGGCGGCACAGGTGTCTACGCGCTTGTAGACCGGACGAATCCCCAGACTGTGGCGATGCTGGCGAACTGCCGTTTGTGTCGTTTTCATCAGCGTTGCCAGACGCTTGTCCGAGAATCCGGCGCGTTTCAGGTGCCACAGTTCGTCGCGCGACAGGGACTCGACCGGCCGGCCGCGGATCAGTTCGGCCTTCTTGTAGAGGTCCTCGATCTGTGCCAGGAACCACGGATCAATCGCCGTCAGTCGCTGAATTTCCTCGAGGCTCAGGCCGATGCGGAAGGCATCGGCGACATACCAGATACGTTCCGGGCGTGCTTCGCTTAGCGCGATCTCTATTTCCTCGCGGTCGGTAGTGATCTCGTCGAAGCCGTCGACGCCGATTTCCAGACCGCGCAAGGCCTTTTGCAGAGACTCCTGGAAAGTCCGCCCGATGGCCATCACTTCGCCGACCGATTTCATCTGGGTGGTCAGCCTTGAGTCGGCCTCGGGGAATTTCTCGAAGGCGAAACGCGGCACTTTGGTGACCACGTAGTCGATCGATGGTTCGAACGAAGCCGGGGTCTTGCCGCCGGTGATTTCGTTCGCCAGTTCGTCCAGCGTGTAGCCGACCGCCAGCTTGGCGGCGACCTTGGCGATCGGAAAACCGGTCGCTTTCGAGGCCAGGGCCGAAGAGCGCGATACGCGCGGGTTCATTTCGATGACGATCATCCGTCCGTCACGCGGGTTGATGGCGAACTGGACGTTTGAACCGCCGGTGTCGACGCCGATCTCGCGCAAAACCGCCACCGAGGCGTTGCGCATGATCTGGTATTCCTTGTCGGTCAGCGTTTGCGTCGGCGCAACGGTAATCGAGTCGCCGGTATGCACGCCCATCGGGTCGAGGTTCTCGATCGCGCAGACGATGATGCAATTGTCTTTGCGGTCGCGAACGACCTCCATCTCGAACTCTTTCCAGCCGATCATCGATTCCTCGATCAGCAGTTCCTTGGTCGGGCTGGCTTCCAGGCCGCGCTCGCAGATATCGACGAATTCCTCCTGGTTGTAGGCAATACCGCCCCCCGACCCGCCCATGGTGAACGAGGGCCGGATAATGGTCGGATAGCCGATCATTGCCTGAACCTGCAGCGCTTCTTCCATCGAGTGAGCCATCGCGGAACGAGCCGAATCGAGGCCGATGCTGGTCATTGCCACCTTGAACTTCTCCCGGTCCTCGGCCTTGTCGATAGCCTCCTTGCTGGCCCCGATCATCTCGACGCCAAACTTGTCGAGGACGCCATGCCGGGCCAGATCGAGGGCGCAGTTCAGCGCCGTCTGCCCACCCATGGTCGGTAGCAGCGCATCGGGTCGCTCCCGGCTGATGATCTTCTCGACGACCTTCCAGGTGATTGGCTCGATGTAGGTCACGTCGGCCATGTCCGGGTCGGTCATGATCGTCGCCGGGTTGGAGTTGACCAGGATGATCCGGTACCCTTCCTCGCGCAGCGCCTTGCAGGCTTGCGCGCCGGAGTAATCGAACTCGCAGGCCTGACCGATGACGATCGGACCGGCGCCGATGATAAGAATGCTCTTGATATCAGTGCGCTTGGGCATGTTGCGCCTTTTTGTCTTGCATCATCTGGACAAAGCGATCGAACAGGTGGGCGATGTCGTGCGGCCCCGGGCTGGCTTCCGGATGGCCCTGAAAGGAGAAAGCCGGCACGTCACTACGGGCAATACCTTGTAGGGAGCCGTCAAACAGTGAAACGTGCGTCGGCCGCAGCGTTGCCGGCAGCGTTTCGCCGTCCACCGCGAAGCCGTGGTTCTGGCTGGTAATCAGCACCTGCCCGGTACGAAGATCCTTGACCGGATGGTTGGCGCCGTGATGGCCGAACTTCATTTTCATCGTCCTGGCGCCTGAAGCCAGGGCCAGGAGCTGGTGACCCAGGCAGATGCCGAAGGTCGGCACGCCTTGGGCAAGTACCTCGGCGATGGCCTTGATGGCGTAGTCGCACGGTTCCGGATCGCCGGGGCCGTTGGACAGGAACACCCCGTCCGGCTGGTACCCGAGGACAGCGGCGGCAGGGGTTTGTGCCGGAACGACGGTCACCTTGCAGCCGCGGGCGACGAGCATCCGCAGGATGTTGTGCTTGACACCGAAATCGTAGGCGAGAACATGCAGTTGTGCCGCGGGAGCGGCTGGGGAACCTTGCAGGGTCCATTCCCCCGCCGTCCATTCGTAAGGCTCTGTGGCACTGACCACCTTGGCCAGATCCATTCCGGCGAGACCCGGGAACGCACGCGCCTCGGCGACCGCTTGCTCCTCATTCACCTCGATCGCCATGATGCAGCCCGCCTGGGCGCCTTTTTCCCGCAGCACGCGAGTGAGCTTGCGGGTATCGATACCGGCGATGGCGACGATGCCGTGTTTCTGCAGATAGGCCGGCAGCGTGTCTTGCAGGCGCCAGTTCTCGGCGCGAATCGGCAGGTCGCGGATGACCAGCCCGGCAGCATAATTGCCGCGCGATTCGAAATCCTCATCGTTGCAACCGACATTGCCGATGTGGGGGTAGGTGAGCGTGACGATCTGCCGGCAGTACGAAGGATCGGTAAGGATCTCCTGGTAGCCGGTCATCGCGGTATTGAACACCACCTCGCCACTGGTGCTGCCGCCGGCGCCGACGGCCTGGCCGCGGAAAACCGTTCCGTCGGCCAGTGCGAGAATCGCCGGCGGAAGAGTGGGTAACAAGGACACGAAAGACTCCTGTTGGATACTGCGGTTGAATGCGTCGCCGCTCCGGGCTGTAGATACGCAAGAGCGGGACAGGCGCGCAGCCCTCCCGCTCGGATCCTTGCAAGCCGACCAATTATACCGGAGCACACCTGTTCTTGGGCGATTTCACGCCACTATGGGGCGCGTTCTGACCTATGCGTCGCGACGCGGCGAGGGGTAATCGACCGCGTCAGGTGGGCCTCGCTTCGCGAATGAAACGGTCCATTTCCGGCTTCAGGCGATCCATTTCGCTGGCCAACGCATCGACGAGTTGCGCGCAATGCGTCCAGTCGACACTATTGTCGGCCGCGGGCTTGGCGGCATGTTCGATCTCGAGCGCGAGCCGGCGCGCCTTTTCGGCGTGAAAGATGGCGAGAAGGCTCTTCAGCGTGTGCGCGGCCATCGACAGCTGTGATGCTTGTCGGCCGTGCACACTGGACTGGATTCTGCCTAGATGCTGCTTCCATTCCGCGATCAGCATTCGCGCCATGGTCAGCAACAGATCTCTGTCACCCAAATCATGCGCCGCGGCCGCCAGATCGAGCGACGTGGCCGTAAGCGCGGCCTCCGGCGAAGACGGATCCTCATCACTGCCGTTTCCGGGATCCAGGCAGCGATCGATGGCCGCGTAGAGATCCTGTGGCCGGATCGGCTTGGCGACATAATCATTCATTCCCGCTTGCAGGCAACGTTCACGGTCTCCTTCCATGGCGTTGGCAGTCATGGCGATGATGGACACCGATTTGAACTCCTGAGAGACGACCCAGCTGCGGCGCATTTCACGGGCGCGAATCGACTCCGTCGCCTCGATACCGCCCATCACCGGCATCTGCATGTCCATCAGGATCAGGTCGAAGGTCTTTTGCTCGAACAGATCAACGGCTTCGGCACCGTTGTTGGCCAGGGTGACGCGGTAGCCACGTTTTTCCAGAAGGCGCCTGGCCAGCTCCTGATTGACCGGGTTGTCCTCGACCAGCAATGTGGCGATTGGACGGGAAGCCTCGATCGGGGTTGGTGTTTCGAAGTCGAACGCCGCCAGCATCGGCGTCCCGTCTTCGGATGCGCCCGAGACCAGTTTCAGCGCGGCCAGGACATCTTCTGGCGTCACCGGTTTGACCAGGTGGGTGCTGACGGCGAGGTCGCGCAAGCGACCAAGGTCCTGGCGCTGATGTTCGGTCGTCAGCAGCACGATCAGCTTCTCGGGGCAGGTGCCGGTTTGCCATGATTCGGCCAGAGCCAGCCCACCGGGAGGCGGCATCAAGGCGTCGACCAGCACGTAGTCGTAAGGGAAGCCGACGGACCGCGATTGCTCGATCGCCTGCAGTGCTGCCTGTGCATCACTGATCGCCGAGGGCTCAATGCCATATTCCGAAAGCATTTCCGCCAATTGAGCAGCGACGATGGGATGGTGTTCAAGCAGCAGGGCCCGCTGGCCCTTGAACTGTGTCACGACGGGTGGGGCGCTGGCGCTCGAGTCGATACCGAAGCGGCCGGTAAAATAGAACGAGGATCCGGTGCCTTCGACACTGTCGAGCCACAAGCGACCGTTCATCAGCTGCACCAGGTGCCGGCAGATCGCCAGCCCCAGGCCGGTGCCGCCGAAACGACGCGTCGTCGAATCGTCGGCTTGCGAAAATGCTTCGAATATTGCCCGTTGCCGGTCCACCGGGATGCCGATTCCGGAATCGCAGACGGCAAAGCGGAGGACTACCGATCCGGCAGCGCGTTCCTCGACCGACACCGACACTTCTATTTCGCCACGGTCGGTAAACTTGATCGCATTCCCGAGCAGATTGGCGAGCACCTGACGAAGCCGTACGGGATCGCCGATGACTCTGTTCGGGACATCCTGCGCCACCGAGACGATGACCTCCAACCCTTTCTTGTGGGCCATCACCGCTTGCGCGCGGGCCGCTTCGAAAACCAGGGGTGGCAACGAGAAGGGCAGTTCTTCAAAGTTCAGCTTGCCGGCTTCGATTTTGGAAAAATCAAGGATGTCGTTGACAATCGCCAGCAGGGACTCGGCCGAGGACTTGACGGTCTTCAGATAGTGTCGCTGCTCGTCGTCCAGTTGCGTATCCAGCGCCAGGTCGGTCATCCCGATGATGCCGTTCATCGGTGTCCGAATCTCGTGGCTCATGTTGGCCAGGAAAGTGCCACGGGAGCGGTTGGCGGCTTCCGCCGCTTCCTTGGCTAACAGGGCGTCCTCCTCGGCTTTCTTGAAGTCGGTAATGTCGCGCTGCAACAACAGGAGGCGCAAGGGCTCGCCGTGGCTGTCCCGGGCCACGATTCTTCCCTTGAGCAGCAGCCACTTCCAGTTGCCCGCTTTGGTCCGTAGGCGACAGGTGGTTTGAAAGATCGGGGTTCTTCCCTGCGCATGCCTGGCTACGGCCGCATCGAAAGCCTTCAGGTCATCGGGGACAGCCAGGCTCCGCCAGGTGGCGATGCTGTCGGCCAGATCATCCTTGTGATAGCCGAGCAGGGTCTTCCAGCGGCGGCCGGCGACTATCTTGCCGGCTTTCAGGTGCCAATCGGAAAAGGCGTCGCCCGACAGCGCGGTGTGCGCGCTACGCTCACTGATATATCCTTCAAGCAGGCTGTCGGCAGCCTCCAGCACCCGAGCGAAAGGGGCCTTGAGTTCCGGAGCCCGGCTGGCAAGCTCCATCAGTAGCTGATCGAGCCCCAGCTCTGCATCATTGCCGAGCACGCCCGCGAGCTTTCGAGTCAGTTGCGGCGTTTTCATTTCCTGAAATTAACGCTGTTGATGATTTGGCCGTGCTTCAGCGCAGACCGAGCACGTCCAGCATGTCGAACAGGCCAGTTTTTCTGCTGGCCAGGAAACGGGCGGCGCGCAGACTGCCCAGCGCGTACGGCATGCGACTGCTCGCCTTGTGGCCGATCTCGACGCGCTCGCCGAGCCCACAGAACATCACATTGTGGTCGCCTACGATGTCGCCTCCACGAACGGTCGCAAAGCCGATGGTCGACGGCAGGCGTTCCCCGGTGACCCCCTGGCGACCATAAATTGCGTCCTGCGCGAGGTCGCGGCCGAGTGCCTGGGCGACAACCTCGCCCATGCGCAAGGCAGTTCCGGAGGGTGCGTCGATCTTGTGTCGATGGTGCGCTTCGACGATCTCGACGTCGTAGCCATCGTCCATGATCCGGGAGGCCACCTCAAGCAGCTTGAAAACGACATTGACGCCAACGCTCATGTTCGGCGCGAAGACGACCGCAATATCTCGGGCGGCAGCGGCAATCGCTGCCTTGCCAGCGGCATCGAATCCGGTGGTCCCGATGACAATTCCCGTTCCATGTTTTCGGCATAACTCCAGGTGCGCAAGAGTGCCTTCCGGCCGGGTAAAGTCGATCAGGCATGTAGCCTGCGCAATCCCCGTCTCGCAATCGCTGCTGACGGCAACGCCGCAAGGCGTACCGACCAGCTCGCCGGCGTCCTTGCCCAGCACTTGCGCCTCGGGGTGGTCGATCGCTGCCGCCAGCGTCGCTTCGGCATCGTTCAGCGTTGCTTCGATAAGCGTTCGCCCCATGCGGCCACCAGCGCCGGTTATCGCAATCCTCAATAGGTTCATTTCACAGCCCCACGCTTTCCAGCATCTTGCTAAACAGCCCCGGCTCGTCTGGTGGCGGCAACTCGGTACTGCCGTCGGCCGGCAGCGAGCCAAGATCGATTTCCCGGAGCCGCGTTTCCGGAACAGCCTCGGCGTCCGCCGGCCCGGCGGCGACAACGTCGCCGGTAACCCGGACCAGCTTGCCGTCGGTGTCAAAAAAAGCCGAAAACCGGCGTGTCTCAGCCGTCCGTGAATTGCCCTTCTTGAACCAATAGAAGTAATCCCAGCGGTTGGCGTGAAACATGTCTACCAGCACCGGCGTACCGAGAATGAAGCGCACTTGGTCCTTGGTCAGCCCGGGACGCAACTGCGCAACCATCTCTTGAGTGAGAACGTTTCCCTGCTGGACATCGATCCGGTACTCGGTGACGATATGCGGTACCGATGAACAAGCGGAAAGGGTGCAAAGAACAAGAATGCCGGTGGCGAATCGCGGGAGGATCATGATCGGGTCGGGTCGTGGTGAGTGATCAAACAAGTGAGCGTCGGCAAGCGGCGAAGCCGCTGACTGCAGCCGGATCAATGGTTGAGCCGACGGAATAGTTACGCCAGCTGATCACTACTGCAGTCGACGGTATATCATAACTGAAAACTCCCCTCTCCCTTCGCGGCCGATCAAGGTAAGCAAATGAGCAACTCCGACAATCTAAAGAGTATGGGGCTGAAAGCGACCCTCCCACGCCTCAAGATCCTCGCTTTGTTCGAGAAGACGGAGGTGCGTCATCTTACGGCAGAAGATGTCTATCGGCTGTTGCTGGCCGAGAATCTGGACGTTGGCTTGGCGACTGTCTACCGTGTGCTGACCCAGTTCGAACAGGCGGGACTCCTTGAGCGCCACTATTTCGAATCGGGCAAGGCTGTTTTCGAATTGAGTGCCGGGCAGCACCACGATCATCTGGTGTGCATCGACTGCGGTCGCGTCGAGGAGTTTTACGACGCCGAGATCGAGCGCCGGCAAACAAAGATCGCCAGGGAGCGCGGCTTCATCATTCGCGAGCACGCCCTCTATCTCTACGCCGAATGCACCAAGCAGGACTGCCCACATCGCGCCGCTGCGGCCCGCAATCCGGGCGAGCGCAGCAAAACCCAGCTCGCCGATTAAACAGACGCGCTGTCGTGGTCGCGGGTGATGCCCGGCGGTCGACCGAGCCCGGTCTGCCGGTGCGCGCGGGCGGCCCGGCGCCAACCGTGAGCACGCGCGTCAGTTGCTCCTGGTGGAGCTGCCGACAAACAGTTCGGGGTTCACCATCGCGCCGTTGAGAATGACGCTCCAGTGCAGATGGGGGCCGGTCGCGCGGCCGGTCATGCCAGCGAGTCCGAGGCGCTGACCCTTGCCGATCGCCTGGCCAGGCTGAACGTTGGTCTGGTCAAGGTGGCAGTACATGCTGATCAGGCCGTTGCCGTGGTCGACAAACACCGTCTTGCCATTGAAGAAATAGTCATCGACCGCGAGTACGGTGCCATCGGCGGGGGCCGTCACCGGCGCTCCGCGCGCTACGGCGATGTCGAAGCCGGCGTGCGGTGAGCGTGGCTCGCCGTTGAAAAAGCGGCGCACGCCAAAGCGTCCGGTGAGCCGTCCCTGCGCTGGCAGAACGAAGGCGGTGTCGGTGCCCGCGGTTTCTCGCCAATGCTGCTTCAGGCGCCGGATGGCCTCGATCTCGGCTTCGACGCGCGCCAGGTCACTGGCCGAGAGTTGCACCTTGCTGCTGTCCTTCATCGTAATCCGCTGTTCCGGATAGGTCTTCGCGTCGACCTTGAAAGGGACGGCCTGTGTCTCTCCCACCACCTCCACGCGTAGTTCGTGCATGCCCGGAGAAGCGTCCAGGGCCAGGCCGACGACCGCGACCCACTGCCCTCCCTCGCTAGCGACCAGCACCTGCTGTTCGCCGAGCCATGCGCGTGGTTGGCGGCTGCCGGGCACCACCGGGCCGAGGAAAATCAGAGCCACGCCGCCCGGGATGCTGGCCGCTTTCGGTAAGGCGGCATGGGCCGGCGACGGCGTGAGCAGGCTGAGCAGAGCCGCCGCGCACAAACAGCCGAACAGACGCTTCTTCATGGCAGCGCTCTCATTGTTGCTCCGATTGTTCTGGCGCACGATTTCTCCTCTGTAATGGTATTTTGCGCCGCAGATGCGAACGCAATGTGTACAAAATAAAAATTTCATGCATAATCCGCCAACTTTTTACAAGTAATGGCCCACAGAGGCCTTTTCACAGGAAGGGTGCGTATGGATACTTTGTTCTGGATGGCTGTGGCGACGGTGGTGGTCGTGCTGATTTTCGACTACACCAACGGCTTTCATGATGCGGCGAACATCGTCGCCACGGTTATCGCCTCGCGGGCGATGACACCGGTGCAGGCAGTTCTGATCGTCGGCTTCTTCGAGTTCATGGGACCTTTGCTCGGCGGAACGGCGGTGGCCAACACCATCGGCAAGTTTGTCGATCTGAATGATGTAGACCCGCAGCTTGCCGTATTGATCATGTTCTGCGGCTTGCTGGGTGCCATCGTCTGGAACTTGGCGACCTGGTGGCTGGGCATTCCGTCGTCGTCGTCGCATGCTCTGGTCGGTGGCCTCGCCGGCGCGGTGGTGGCGGCGGTCGGCTCTTCGCACGTGATCTGGGGCTTTCACGAGCTGATGACCGCCGGCAAACTGACCGGTGTGATGAAGGTTCTGCTGGCGCTGTTTCTCTCGCCACTGCTCGGTTTTTGGGTCGGTTTCGGGATTCACCGTCTCGGCCGTCGCCTGCTGGCTGGTGCCAAGCCGACCGCCAACGCCACCCTGCGCAAGATGCAGTTCGTGACTGCTGCCGGCCTGGCTTTCTCGCACGGCGCCAACGACGCGCAGAAGAGCATGGGCATGCTCACCCTGGTGCTGCTCCTGGGCGATTTCATCCCCACCTTCGAAGTGCCGTTCTGGGTGATTCTCGCCTGCGCAACAGCGATCACCCTGGGCATCATGTCCGGCGGTTGGCGCATCGTACGCACCCTGGGTTTTGCCATCTACCGGGTGCGGCCGCTGCATGCTTTTGATTCGCAGCTCACTTCGGCGCTGTTGATCTTTACCGCTTCTGTCATCGGGGCGCCGGTGTCGACCACGCACGTGGTCGCCACCTCGATCATGGGTATCGGCTATTCCGAGCGCCCGCGCGCTGTCCGCTGGAAGAAGGCGAAGGACATCGCCAAGACCTGGGTGATCACCATCCCGGCCTCGGCGCTCACTGCAATCGTTATTTACGCCATTACCAGAATCATGCTTGGCCAGACCACCTGAAACCTGAGGAGATAAACCATGGAAGATAATCAAAGCACCGCCGCCAACAAGCCAATTTTCCGCCGTCTGTACGAGCGCGTGTTCCCGACCGTCGCCGACTTCTTCGGCATGCTCGCCGAACAGAGCGCCAATGCTGCGGAAACCACTCGTCTGCTGGTCGAGTTCATGGAAACCGGCGATGTGGCGGTCAGTCAGAAGGTTCGCGCCGACGAGCACCAGGCCGACCGCATGAAGGCCACCAACCTCGGTGTCCTCGCCGAAGCCTTTTCGACGCCGATCGACCGCGAAGACATCCACCGCGCGATCATGACCCTCGACGACATTGTCAACTACTGCAAGTCCACCGTGGTCGAGATGGACGTGCTGGGGCTGCAACCCGACAAGTTCAGCCTGGAAATGGCGCTGCACCTGCGTGAAGGCACCGATGCGCTGGCCCGGGGATTTAGCCGCCTGGCAAGCGACCCGGCAGCCTCCGGCGTCGACGCTGCCGCGGCCCGGAAAGCCGAACGCACGGTCGAGAAAGCCTATCGGCGGGCGATTGTCGAGCTTTTCCAGGGCGACGATTACCTCAACATGTTCAAGCGGCGCGAAACCTATCGCCACATGTCCAACGCCGGTGACCGGGTAGCCGACGCCGCGAATGCGCTGGACGATATCGTGGTCAAGCTGTGCTGAAAACCACTCCCTCGATTGGGGTTGAATTGCGGCGCAATTGGGCCTAGATTGGTCTGGCCAATGTCGGCAGTCACAAGGAGATGCCTATGAGGAAGCTGACCGCCGGCCTGATGGCCTTGGCGCTGGCGCTATCAAGTGCAACGGCTGTCGCCTGCTCGGCTGATCAGGCCAAGGATGGCCAGGCTGAAATGAGCACTCCGGCCAAACCCAAGACCTGACTGGTCGGGTCCCGTAACACGCGCGGCGCGTACCTCCGGTACGCGCCGCGTTGCTTTTTGAGCGCTGGCGCCGAAGTTGTCGTTCGCGTTGTGGCCAATGACGACGGCTGTCGCGGTGCTCTGGTCGCGCTGCCCGGTGTTCGCCGGGGTTGTCCTGGTCGGCACATGTGAACGTCTCGCGGTCACCCGCCATTTCACTGGCAGCTTGCCTTGCACGCGGTTGCGCCAACAGTGCAGTTGCCATCGCCTTCGACCTGGCATGCCTGATGTGAGCGGTAGGTGAAGGTGATTTCTTCGCCATAGCTGCAAGCCAGCAGGCCCATCGTGCCGCGCTTGGTAAAGGCGATCCGCGACGCACGCGCAGCCTTTACCTGCTCGGTGGCCAAAGCGCACGAGAGGTAGGCGGTGAAGGTGCCGTCGGCGGATTCCCACTGGGCAATGTTCTTGAGCTTCCGGTATTCCTGGTAGTCGGTGCACACGGCGGCATCTTGCTGGTACATACGCCTGTTGTCGCTGCAGTAACCGTTAAAGGTGTATTGCAGTTCGGCTTCTGACGGGCAGCTGCCAACCTGTACCGCTTGGCGGAGATCGGGGCAGGACAGCGTATCGGCTGCGCTCGCCGAGACTGCCGGCGCGAGTGCCAGGACGAGGGCGAGGGCGATCGAAGTTGATTTCATGGCGTCGTTCTCCGAAGGATGGTGGGAAAGGATTAGCTGCCGCTCAGCACACTGCTGGACAAGGAGGCGCACCTGCGCTGGCCTGCTGATGGTTTGGCCCATGCACGGAAGCGTGCGCTTGCCGGGGGAATGGCTACTCGCCGATCGCCGACAAGCGTCGGCTGGCTGGCCGGAAGCTGGTATTGGCCATCAGCTCGCGAATCCACTCGGCGATCTCCGCCGGTGGCACGGCATAGGCAAACTTGCGCAGATAGCGGCCATTGGGTCCGAGCAGAAACATACCGGCGGAGTGGTCGACGGCGTAGTGTTCTGGTGGCGCACCCGGTTCTTGCACCTTCTCGTAGCGCACCTTGAAGCCGTCGGCAGCTCTCTGCAAGAGCATCGAGGAGCCCGTCAGGGCAATGATCCGCGGGTCGAAGAGGGCGACGTAGGCGCGCAGCACGGTCGCGGTGTCACGCTCCGGATCGACGGTGACAAACAGCGCCTGCAGGTGGTCGGCGTCCTTGCCGAGGCTGCTCATGACCACCGCCATTTCGGCGAGTGTCGTCGGGCAGACGTCGGGGCAGGAGGTATAGCCAAAGGTCAGCAGCTGGAATTGCCCAGGGAAGTCTTCATTGCTTACCGCGCGGCCATTGGCGTCCATCAGCAGGTAGCGGCCGGTGATCGGCGCCTTGGCGGTGGTCACCGATTCTTCCACCTGAGCTTCAGCAGCCAGGGGTGGTACGGCGAGACAGGCGGTGAGCAGCCCGAGGAGCAGAGCTTTCACCTGCCTGTGTCTTGCGGCGTTGCTACTTGCGGCACGGGCAGGGCAGTCTGCAAGCGTCGCGACAAACTTTGCAGTCGAGCGGCGAAATCAGCGGCCGTCGGGCAGACTTGCTGACCCTTGCCCTGGCTGAGGAAGGCGGCATTGGTTTGCTCTTCGAAGATCTCGCCGTAGCGGCGAGTCTTTGGCGCGTGCTGGATGACCAGCGTTTTCGCCTCGGCTACGGCGCCCGTCTGGCCGCAGGCCAGGGCTTGGCCGTTCAGTTGCCCGAGATCGCCGATGATGGCGAGCCCGGCCTCGGTGTCGGCCGCAGCCGGCCCGGCGAGACAGATCAGGGCGGCGACCAGTGCCAAGTGTTTCATCAGGGTTCCATCGGTGAAGGGCGTTTGATTATAGGGGTTCGCGCCAGCGCAATCGTTGATGGCGCTCAAAAATGGAGCGCGCTGAGCGACCACCTGCCGACTATTCCTTGCGCCACGAGCAGCGCTGGGTGATGCAGTGGCGAGTGGCGAGTGGCGAGTGGCGAGTGGTGGAGTGGTGGAGTGGTGGAGTGGTGGAGTGGTGGAGTGGTGTAGTGGTGTACACTGCGCAGCGT
>NZ_JAVTWB010000203.1:18551-35510 GCF_032229525.1 Accumulibacter sp.
GAGTGGTGGAGTGGTGGAGTGGTGGAGTGGTGTAGTGGTGTACACTGCGCAGCGTCGTTCACCCTTCATTGCTGCCCGGCCGCCGCGCCGGGTGCCGGATACTCAGCATGGCTCAACTCGTTCTTCTGCCGGGCAAGGATCGTTCGCTCGCCCGCCGCCACCCGTGGATTTTTGCCGCGTCTGTCGATCGCTTGCGCGGTCGCGCGCGGCGGGGTGATACCGTCGATGTGGTCGCGGCAAACGGCCGGCCGCTGGCGAAGGCGGCATGGAGCCCGGAATCGAAAATCCGCGCCCGGGTGTGGACCTTCGACCCGGACGAGACGGTGGACGATGCCTTCTTCAAGCGCCGCATTCAGGCCGCCGTCGAACGTCGTCAGATGATGCCGGAATTGCGCGGGCAGGACGGCCTGCGGCTGGTTCATGGCGAATCAGACGGTTTGCCGGGTCTGATCGCTGATCGCTACGGTGACACCGTGGTGCTGCAACTGACGGCTACCGGCCCCGAGAAATGGCGATCGGCGATCATCGGAGCATTGCAGCGGGCAACCGGCTGCACGCGGATCTACGAGCGGTCCGATTCCGATGTCCGCCGACTCGAGGGCCTCGAGCCGGTAACCGGCTGGGTACTCGGCGAGGCTCCGGACGAAGCGCTGGTGATCGTTGAAAACGGCGTGCGCCTCAAGGTCGACGTCGTTGCCGGTCACAAGACGGGTTTCTATCTCGATCAGCGCGACAACCGTCTGCTGACCCGCGAGCTGGCGGCCGGTCGCGCAACGCTCAACTGCTTCTGCTACACCGGCGGTTTCTCGCTGCAGGCGCTGGCCGGCGGCGCCACCAGCGTGCTGTCGATCGACTCCTCCGGTCCCGCGCTGGCGACGGCCGCCGACAATCTTGCGCTCAATCCGCAGCTCGATGCGAGTCGTTGCGAGTGGCGCGAGGCCGACGTCTTCGACAGCCTGCGCGCGCTCAAGAGCGATGGGCAGCGCTTCGACCTGATCATCCTCGATCCGCCCAAATTCGCCCCGTCGGCGGCGCACGCGGAAAGTGCCGCGCGCGCTTATCGCGACATCAACGTCTTCGCTTTCCGTCTGCTCAATCCGGGTGGCTTGCTGATGACCTACTCGTGCTCCGGCGGCATCCGCAGCGAGTACTTCCAGCAGATTGTCGCCGATGCGGCAGTTGGTGCGGGGCGTGACGCACGCCTCCTGCGCCGCTTGTCCGCGCCGCCAGACCACCCAGTGGCGCTGCATTTCAGCGAGGGTGAGTATCTTAAGGGCCTGCTCTGCCAGGTGGACTGAGTGTAGCCAGCGCCTGCTGCTGACCACGCTTGCCAACGCTTACTTGCTGCTACCCCATATCTGCTGAAGGCGCAGGTCGCGGCCGCAACCGCTGCGGTAGTAGGCGTAGCGAATCGGATTCTTCTTGTAGTAGCTCTGGTGATACTCTTCGGCCGGGTAAAAGGCCGAGGCCGCCTGCAATTCGGTCTCGATGCGCGGCAGTTTGCCGCTCGCCAGCAGGGCGTCCCGGCTGTTTTCGGCAACCTTGCGCTCCTCTTCGTTCTGCCAGTAGATGCCGCTGCGGTACTGGCTGCCGACGTCGCAGAATTGCCGGTCCTTGACCGTCGGATCAATGGTCCGCCAGAAATACTCGACCAACTGCGGGTAGCTCACTTTCTGCGGGTCGTAGCTGACGCGCACCGCCTCGGTGTGGCCGGTGCTTCCCGAACTCACCTGCTGGTAAGTCGGGTTGACCGTCTGGCCGGCGGTATAGCCGGACTCTGCACCAGTAACGCCGGGCAGCTTTTCGAAATCTGCCTCGCTGCACCAGAAGCAGCCGCCGGCGAAGATCGCCGTCCGAACCGTGCTTGTCTTCGCGGCGGGTTGCTCGGCAGCGCCGGCACTTGCACCGAGGACCAGTAGCAGGAGTGTGGCAAGAAGCCGGCGCGTGTTCATGTCCGCAGCTCCGGCAGTTTCTCGTCACGCGGGACAAACTGCAGCGCTACACCGTTGTTGCAGTAGCGTTTGCCGGTCGGCTTCGGGCCGTCATTGAAAATATGGCCCTGGTGCCCGCCGCAGCGGGCGCAGTGGTACTCGGTTCGCGGATAGATGATCTTGAAGTCGGTCCTGGTGGCTACGGCCGCCGGCAGCGGCTGCCAGAAGCTGGGCCAACCGGTGCCGCTCTCGTATTTTGTCGAGCTGTCGAACAGCGGCAGGTAGCAGGCGGCGCAGACGAAGGTCCCGTCACGTTTCTCCTGGTTCAGCGGGCTGGTGCCGGGGCGTTCGGTATCCTCCTCGAAAAGGACGCGATAAGCGGCCGGCGGCAGCAAGGTGGCCCATTCGCCTTTCGGCTTCTGCAGGCCGGGGCCGGCGTTCGCACTGGCCCAGATCGGGCCTGGGGCGGCAGCCGGCAGGATGAAGGCAGTCAAGCCGCCCAGCCATTTCAGTGATTGACGACGATCCATTGTTTTCTCCTCGGAAAAACTAGCTGTTGATACGAGCGGCCGCCTGCTGCTTGCTGGGGCAGCCAGGTATCGATACCGCTTGCAGTACGTCGCCGGCCTGCGGGTCCTGGACGAATGCTGCGACGCCGAGCTGGTCGCGCTGCCAGTCGGCGGGAAGCTTTAGGGTCTGCTGCCAGACTGTCTGCCCGGTCGCCGCGTTGAGCGGTATGGTTGGCGACCAGAAGCGCACGACGCGTTCATGCTGCAGCTTGACGCCACGGTTTTCGCCGGCGCGCACTTCGCTGACCAGACGGTTCTCGTAAACGACCACGATTGCCTCTGCTTTCGCGCCTCCCTTGAGCACGAAGCGTGCCTGCAGATTGACCGCTGAGTCCCCTGCCGGTTCCATTTGCAGATTGATGTCGGCGCCTGCCGACATGCGGTTGATCGCTTCGACGCGCTCGGTAAAGGCTGCTGGCCTGTGCCACCCGCGCAATTCTTTCATTCCGGTAAAGATTTCCGGCGTGTAGACGGTACTTGACCTGGCCAGGCCCGCCAGCCATCTCTGGCGCTCGGTAAAGCGTGGCTGAGCAAAGGGATCCTGCCAGCCGATATAGTCCCAGTAATCCACGTGCAGAGACAGCGCCACCAGTTGTTCGGCCGAAAAGCTGCTCGACAGTTCCCCCAGCCAGCGGTCCGCTGGCGGACAACTGCTGCAGCCTTCGGAAGTGTACAACTCGACCAACGCCACCCGGTGGGCAGGGCTCTGCTTCGCACAGCTCAAGGCTTGCGCTGTCGGTGACAGGGTCAGGCAGAACAGGCCAAGGCCGGCGGCCGCTGCCGACCATTTGTGGGTGAAAGACATCTTTCTCTCCTGAACGAGGATTTGACGGTTGGTCGCCTGAGGGGTTCGAAACCTTACGCGTCCCTGCGCCATGGTGAGATCTTCCTTGGGCCGCGACGGTTTTCATTGTCTGGTGTCTGCCGCGTGGCTGTGCTTAAATTTGCGGCCATGACGACTACCGCTAGTCCCACCGTCGACAGACTGATCGAAATCGACAGCGTCGCCCTGCTGATTCGGCAGACGGGTGCGCGCGCCACCCCGGCGCGCGTCCGCGTCCTACGGCTTCTGCGGACTGCGCCGGCGGCGCTGAGCCACCAGCAAATAGAACAAGCGCTGGGTGACCTGGCGTTCGATCGCGTGACCCTCTATCGCGTTCTCGACTGGCTGGTCGACAGCGGACTGGCGCACCGAAATACCGATCGGCAGCGGGTGTTTCGCTTTTCAGCTGCGGTTGCCGGCGAGCACGCCGCGCATACGCATTTCCGCTGTGAAACCTGTGGGCGCGTGTTCTGTCTCGACACGGCGCCGCCGGCAGCACCGATCTTGCCGGAAGGTTTTGCCCTGTCACGCCTCGAACTCGACCTGCGTGGGCGCTGCGCCGAGTGTGCCGGAGGCTCCCGGTGAAGGTCGATCAAGCGGCTTCGCGCAGCGGGTTGATCGCTGCTGGTCTGGTCCGTGCGCTGCCTGCACGGCGACGTCGATGGCTGCGCTAGAGCTGCAGCGGATGATCCCGGTGACCGTTCTCACCGGCTTTCTCGGGGCCGGCAAGACGACGCTGCTCAACCACTTGCTGCGGCAACCGGCGCTGGCCGATGCTGCAGTGTTGATCAACGAGTTCGGTGATGTCGCCGTCGATCACCACCTGGTCGACAAACTCGACGACAACATCGTCGTCCTGGCGTCCGGCTGTCTGTGCTGCAGCGTCCGCGGCGAGCTGGCGCGTAGCCTTCGGGACCTGTTCATGCGCCGCTTGCGGCGCGAGATACCTGCGTTCTCGCGGGTGTTGATCGAGACGACCGGTCTGGCTGATCCGGCGCCAGTGCTGTACACCTTGCTTGAGGACTTCTTCATCGCCGACCGTTTCCGCATCGACGCGGTGATCGCGGCGGTCGATGTCACCCATGCCAACGGTCAGCTGGCAGACCATTTCGAGGCGGTCCGGCAGGTGGCGATGGCGGATCGTCTGTTGCTCACCAAATGTGACCTGGCGATGCCGGAGGACATTGCCCGGGTCGAGTGGTGCCTGCGGCGCATCAATCCTGGCGCGTCACGGATCGAGGTGCGCCAGGGGGTGATCGGCGCCGAAGAAATTCTGGGCTGCGGCCTCTATGACCCGGTGACCAGCAGCATCAACGTTCGCCGCTGGCTGGCTGAGGAGAGGGTTGCCCTGACCCACATTGCGGGGCAAGCGCAGCATGCCGACGATGCCCACAGCCACGATCCGTCGATCAATGCCTTCGTGCTGCACTTTGAGAAACCGTTCGTCTGGCCTGAATTTGCCGAGGCGATCGACCTCCTGCTCGCTACCTGCGGCGAACGAATCCTGCGGGTCAAGGGACTGGTTGGCGTTGAAGGCGAGGCCGCACCACGGGTCGTGCATTGTGTGCAGCATGTGCGCTATCCGGAAGCGGTGTTGCCCGCCTGGCCGGACGAGGATCATCGCAGTCGTCTGGTGTTCATCGTCCGGGCGCTCGCACGCGAGATTGTGACCAAGGCTTTCGTCATGTTTTGCGGGGCGGCGGTGGTAACGGGTGGCGACTGACGCCCACCGTGCTTGGCCTTTTTGAGGTTTTCATGTGCCCTCTCTGGGGGCTCGCTGTGCCGCGGCCTGAACCGTACGGGGGCGACTCGTGCGAGCAGCCGGGATTGAAATTGCAGTGCGTTGGGCGATGTGTTACAAGATCAATCCATCGCAAAATCATCCGCAGCACCTTTCGCCCATGGTCTTCTCCTTCTTCAAGAGGCAGCCGCCGGAAAAGAAAATGGTTGCCCGGCCAACGGCCGTGCCGCGGTCAAAAGACCAGCGGGAGGACGGTTCTGACGGGTCGCAGCAAGCAAAGCAGAAAGCGTCCGCTGGACCGCTCGGCTTGTCGCCGTCGGATGTCCCGTTCGCCTCACGGGTAAGCAATGCCGAGGCTCCGCCGATGGATATGAGCGAGTTTGTGTTCAGTGAGATTGCCGCGGAGTTTCAGGTCGAGGCAGAAGTTGATCCGGTTGATGCCGCGGCCGAAGAAGCGGCAATGCTTTTTGCCAACGCTCAGGATGCCGCAGCGCGAGCACTGCTGGAGAATTCGACGCGCATTCACCGCTCGGGTCCGGGCGAGCGCTTGTGGCTGATGCTTTTCGACACCTTTCGCCTGACCAGCCAGAAAGCCGCCTTCGAGGCCTTGGCCGTTGAGTACACGCAGCTTTTTGAAAGGTCGCCGCCGGTTTGGCGGGAGATGGCGGCGGCACAGCCGGTGCAGGCGAAGGTGGTCGGCACCGCCTTGTTCAGCGGCGAGTTGACCGGCGACAATGACCAGGGTTTCGAGGCGGTGCGCTTGGCGCTGAAGAAGAATTCGCAGCTTCGCCTGGATTTGTCGAAGGTGCACAAGCTGGATGCGGCCGGTTGCGAACGGTTGCTTGCCCTACTGCAGCAGGTTCGCAGGGGTAAAGGTGAGGTCGAACTGCTGGGTCGCGATGATCTCGCCGCGCTGGTGGATAGTCACATCGTGGCCGGGCGCCTGGAAGACCGGGCATGCTGGCTGCTGAAACTGGAGCTCTGTCAGCTGTGTGGGCAGGTGGAGGTCTTCGAGGAGATGGCAATCGATTACGCGGTGACCTTCGAAATATCGCCCCCTTCCTGGGAGCTCGATCGGGTAGCAGGTGCCGAGCCCGCACCGCTGGTGCAGGCGGTAAGCGATCGGCTGCTGACCGAAGCCTATGTGATCAAAGGCGATGTCAAGGGCTCGCGCTTTGCTGACCTGCAGGCCTACGCCGATGCCAACGATCCGGTGCTGATCGACTGCTCGGCAGTGACCCGGATGGATTTCCTCAGTGCGGGATCCCTGCTCAATGCGTTGACCAAGGTCAAGCTCAAACGATCCAGCAAGCAGATAGTCTTCCGTCATCCCAACTACCTGCTTGCCGAGTTATTCCGCGTCGTCGGCCTGCGGGCGGTAGCTGACGTCGTTCTCGCTAGAAATTAGCACCACCAACAGGAGTTCTGGATGGATCAGTACCACGGTACGACGATCCTGTCCGTGCGTCGGGGCACGCGTGTTGCCATGGGCGGTGACGGACAGGTGACGCTTGGCAATCTGGTGATCAAAGCCAGCGCGCGCAAGGTCCGACGTATTCACAAAGGCGATATTCTCGCCGGCTTTGCCGGTGGTACCGCTGACGCTTTTACGCTGTTCGAACGCTTCGAAGCGAAGCTCGACAAGCATCAGGGGAATCTGCTGCGCTCGGCCGTCGAACTGGCCAAGGACTGGCGCAGTGATCGGGCGTTACGCCGGCTTGAAGCCATGCTGGCCGTTGCCGACCGTGAGAATTCCCTGATCATCACCGGCAATGGCGACGTGGTCGAACCGGAGCACGGCATCGTCGCGATTGGCTCGGGTGGCGCTTTTGCGCACTCGGCGGCGCGCGCGCTGGTCGAAAACAGCGAACTCGATCCTGCCGAACTCGTCCGCAAGTCACTATTGATCGCCAGCGAGCTGTGCATTTACACCAATCAGAACTTCACCATCGAGGTGCTGGAATAAATATGCCGTCCATGACTCCGCAGGAAATTGTCTACGAATTGGACAAACACATCGTCGGCCAGGGCAAGGCCAAGAAGGCGGTGGCCATCGCACTACGTAACCGCTGGCGGCGGGCGCAGGTGGCCGAGCCTCTGCGGCAGGAGATTACACCGAAGAACATCCTGATGATTGGTCCGACGGGGGTGGGCAAGACCGAAATCGCGCGTCGCCTGGCGCGCTTGGCCAACGCGCCATTCATCAAGGTCGAGGCGAGCAAATTCACCGAGGTTGGCTACGTCGGGCGCGACGTTGAAACGATCATCCGCGACCTCGCCGAGATCGCTATCAAGAGTGGCCGTGAGCAGGCCATGAAGGGCGTGCGGGTGCGTGCCCAGGACGCGGCGGAGGAGCGCGTTCTTGACGCACTGCTGCCATCAGCCCGCGGCAATTTTTTCAACGACACGCAAGCGAGTGACGAGAGTACGACCCGGCAGAAATTTCGCAAGAAGCTGCGCGAGGGTGAACTGGACGACAAGGAAATCGAAGTCGAGGTGACGACGCCATCGATGCAGGCCGAGATTTTTGCTCCTCCGGGAATGGAGGAGCTGACCTCGCAGATTCAGGGGATGTTTCAGAATATCGGGGGTGGTCGCAAGAAAGCACGCAAACTGAAGATTTCAGAGGCCCGCCGCCTGCTGATCGACGAGGAAGCGGCCAAGCTGGTCAACGATGAGGAAGTCAAGCTCGACGCGGTGCGCAACCTGGAGCAGAACGGTATCGTTTTCCTCGACGAAATAGACAAGATCGCCTCGCGTAGCGAGACTCACGGCGTCGACGTCTCGCGCCAGGGCGTGCAGCGCGACTTGCTGCCGCTTGTCGAAGGCACCACCGTGTCGACCAAGTACGGGATGATCCGCACCGATCATGTTCTGTTCATTGCCAGCGGCGCCTTCCATCTGGCGAAACCGTCGGATCTGATACCGGAGTTGCAGGGGCGCTTTCCGATTCGCGTCGAGCTCGATTCGCTGTCGGTTGCCGACTTCGAGTGCATTTTGACGCAGACCGACGCCTGCCTGACCAAGCAATACGAAGCGCTGCTGACGACCGAAGGGGTGACCCTGGAGTTCGCTGCGGATGGCGTCAGGCGCCTGGCCGAGATCGCCTGGTCGGTCAATGAGAGAACCGAAAACATCGGCGCTCGGCGCTTGTACACAGTCATGGAGCGCTTGCTGGAAGAGGTGTCTTTCTCCGCGAGCGAGGGCGGTCCACAGGTTCTCGCCATTGACGCCGGCTATGTTGACGCTCGTCTCGCCGAACTGGCGAAGAACGAGGACCTGTCACGCTACGTGCTGTAAGAGCACAGCTTCGGCATGGTCCAGGTGTTTCGCCGCTGCCTCACTGGTACTGCGCGCTGGATTGCCGCTGACGGGGCTGGCGTCGCGCGCTTGGTGTCGCTCGCCGCCAGCAATAGCCACGCTGGCCTGTGCGGTGCTCGGCGCAGTGGTGCAACGGCCTAACTGCCTACTTGACTACCACCACCGGCAGGTCGCTGAGATGAACGACTCTGGTAGTTATCGAACCCAGCAGGATGCCGGCGACCGAGCCGAGGCCGCGAGAACCCATGACGATCAGCGTGCAGCCGTGCTCTCTGGCAAAATCGGCGATCGTCGGCGCGACCTCGCCAACCAGGACATCTATCGCGTACGCTAGACCTGCCGCCGCCAATTTGGCGCGCGCGCTGGCTAATGCGGCCTCTCCGCTTTCGCGGTGGTAGTCGTGGACGACCTCACTGCTGATAAAGCGTGTGATGTCCGATGGTAAGGCCGTCTGCACGCTAAGCACCGTGATCGCCGGCGGGCTGGTGGCAGCGAGTGCTTCGTGCACGGCGTACTCTACGGCTCTCAGCGCCGCCGGCGAGCCGTCAACGGGAAGCAGCCAATGGGGATTCATTTCTGTTGTCCTTGCGTCAGTTTCTCAGGGGTCGCCGGAGCGGCCACGGGCGTTGCATGCGCTGCGTGCTGGCGGCTGGCCAGCCATTTTCCGGTGGCGACAACCAGCACTGCGCCCAGTGCCGAAGCCAGAAGGCTACCGTGCGCAGAGACCTCCCGCCAGCCAGGAGGAACTACCGGGTCGGTGAGCAGCATGCCGCCACCAATCCAGCCGAGGAGCCCGCCGCCGGCCGTGATTACCACCGGGTAGCGATCCATCAGGACAAGTACCAGCTTGCTGCCCCAGACGACGATCGGGATCGACACGGCGATACCGAAGATCACCAGAACGATCGATCCGTGTGAGGCTGCAGCCACCGCGATGACGTTATCGATGCTCATTACCGCGTCGGCAACGATGATCGTCTTGATCGCTCCCGCCAACGAGGCGCTGCCCGCGATGTTGCCGTGCGCATCCTCGTCTTCCGGTATGACCAGTTTGATCCCGATCCAGAACAGCAGCAGCCCGCCAACGATCTTGAGGTAGGGGATGGCCAGCAGTTGCAGGGCGAAATAGATCAGTACGATGCGCAGTCCGATGGCGCCAACGACACCCCAAAGAATCCCTTTCTTGCGCTGCTTCGGTGGCAGTTTCCGGCACGCCAGGGCGATGACCACCGCGTTGTCGCCACCGAGCATGATGTCGATAGCGATGATCTGGAGGACGGCGATCCAGAAAGTCGGTGAAGCAAGATCAGGCATAAGGCCGGTCTATCCTTCCTGTTTGGCGCGGGGGGGGCGCACGGCGACCGACGTGGGCCGCGGTGGCGATGCGATGGCGCAGCGAAAGCTGCACCCATTGTCGCACAGCTGCTCCGGGAAGATTGTCGCGGTGAGCGCGGTTGGATGCGCCTGGCGGTGGGTTCGGACCGCGCAACGCGGAGAGGCGCACGGCGAATTCCGCCGGGCGCCTCTCCGCGTTGCACCGGCCACGGCAATCGCCGCCGTGGCCGGGTGAGCGCAGTTTTCAGTCCATCGCTTCGTAGAGCGGCAAGGTCAGGAACTCCGGGTAGTCAGGGGTCAGCGCCATCTTGTCAAAAATCACCGCCGCTTGATCGTAGGTGGCGGTATCTTCGCCTTGAGCGCTGACCGCTGCCGTCACTTTGGCAAGTTCTTCGGCGATCATGCCGCGCACCATCGCCGCAGTGACCTTGCGACCGTCGTCAAGGACACCTTTCGGCGAGATTACCCACTGCCAGACCTGTGAGCGCGAGATCTCGGCCGTGGCGGCGTCTTCCATCAGGTTGTGGATCGGCACGCAGCCATTGCCGGCCAGCCAACTGCCGAGGTAGTGAATACCGACGTTGATGTTGTTGCGCACGCCGGCTTCGGTGATCGGTTGCGAGGGCTGGAAATCGAGGAAATCAGCAGCCGTGAATACCTCGTGGCGCTGCTTTTCCCACTGGTTCGGGCGATCGCCGAGTACCTTGTGGAACTCCTCGGCGGCGATCGAAACCAGGCCAGGGTGGGCGACCCAGCCACCGTCAAAACCATCCTTGGCGTCGCGCGCCTTGTCGTGGCGGATGCCGGCGAGGGCTTTTTCATTGGCTTCCGGATCGCCCTTGATCGGGATCAGGGCGCTCATGCCACCCATCGCCGGTGCCCCGCGTGAATGGCAGATCTTGACCAGTTGCAGGGCGTAGCTGCGCATGAACGGGACTTCCATGGTAATCGCGGCGCGATTGGCGAGACAGAAGTCCGGGTTCTTCTTGAACTTCTTGATGCACGAGAAAATGTAGTCCCAACGCCCGGCATTGAGGCCGGCCGAGTGCTCACGCAGTTCGTAGAGAATTTCCTCCATCTCGAAGGTGGCCAGGATGGTTTCAACCAGCACGGTGGCCTTGATCGTTCCCTGCGGCAAGCCGATGTGATCCTGGGCCATGACGAAGATGTCGTTCCACAGCCGTGCTTCCAGATGCGATTCCATCTTTGGCAGGTAGTAGAAGGGGCCTGCGCCCCGTGCGACCTGTTCCTTGGCGTTGTGGAAGAAGACCAGCGCAAAGTCGAAAATGCCGCCGGAAACGCGCCGCCCGTCGACCGTGACGTGCTTTTCGTCAAGGTGCCAGCCGCGCGGACGAATCTGCAGCGTCGCGATCTTGTCGTTAAGGCGATATTCCTTGCCGGCTTCGTTCACAAAGGACAATTCGCGCCGGATTGCCTTGTAGAGGTTGACCTGGCCCTGGATTTGGTTCTCCCACTTCGGGCTGTTGGAGTCCTCGAAGTCTGCCATATACGAGTCGGCGCCCGAGTTGAAGGCGTTGATGACCATCTTGGCTTCGACCGGGCCGGTGATTTCCGAGTGGCGGCGTTCGAGCGCCTTGGGCAGCGGGGCGACGCGCCAGTCACCCTCGCGAATGTTTTTGGTTTCAGGCAGAAAATCGGGCATTTCGCCGGCATCTATGGCTGCCTGTCGGTCGATGCGGTCCTGCAGCAACTCCTGGCGGACCCCTTCGAAGGCGCGGTGGAGCTTGGCGACCAGAGCCAGGGCATCAGCAGTCAGAATCGATTCGTAACCGGGTTGGATCGGCGCGTTGATTTCCATGCCGGCGGGCAAGTTGAGGCTCATGGGTGGCTCCTGTCGAAGGGTTGTGATGCAGTGCGATGATTGTATTAGATACAGCAGTGAAAGATAAGAGGGAATAAAATCAAAGTATCTTTTACTTTTTGTATTGAAAAGCGCTCATGGATCACCTCAAGCAAATACACGCCTTCGTCAATTCGGCGACACGCGGCAGTCTGTCGGCTGCTGCGCAGCTGGAAACCGTCACCCCGGCGATCATCGGACGGCGGCTCGACGCCCTTGAGGCGCGCCTCGGCGTCAAGCTGCTGCTGCGGACGACGCGCAAGCTGTCCTTGACTTTCGAAGGACAGGCGTTCCTCGAAGACTGCCAGCGGATAGTCAACGACCTGGCGAACGCGGAAGCTGCGGTTTCACTCGGCGCTCTTCGGGCCAGCGGTCACCTCAAAGTGTCGGCGCCGGCCGGTTTTGGGCGACGCCACGTGGCGCCGCAGGTGGCTACTTTTATGCAGTCTCATCCCGACGTCAGTGTCCGGCTCGACCTGACCGATCGAGTGGTTGATCTGCTCAACGAGGGCGTCGATTGCGCCGTACGTATCGGCGAGATGGCCGATTCGAGCCTGGCGAGCAGCAAGCTCGGCGAGATGTGCCGCGTTGTCGTGGCCAGTCCTGCCTATCTGGTGGATCACGGCATACCACGTACCCCGCTCGAGTTGTCGGCGCACAATTGCCTGGCTCTGGATCAGCAGCGCGGCTGGGCGCTACGCGATCTGCCGGGCGGCGAGGTGGTGCAGCGCAAGGTGGCGGGAACCTTCGAGTGCAACGACGGCGCGGTCCTGCACGAATGGGCGCTGGCCGGCAAGGGACTGGCCTGGCGATCGATGTGGGAAGTGGGCGACGATCTGCGTGGCGGGCGACTGCTCTCCGTGCTCGACGCTTACAGTGCGCCGCCAGTGGGCATCTATGCGGTATTTCCGCAGCGCCGGCATTTGTCCCTGCGCGTTCGGCTGTTCATTGACCAGCTGAAGACGACTTTTGGCGACCCGGGGTATTGGCGGCTCGGAAGCTGATGCGCTGCCCTGCGCGTTGGTGCGGGCAAGCGGTGCGAGTGCAATCGTGCGACCGCGGCGCAACTGAAGCCGGGGAAAGCAAGGCGATTGGCTGGCCTTTTCCGAAGGTCGGTGTTGCCCTTCAGTGCAGCGCTCGCACCCTACTCAGCGCTGTTGGCAGCCGCTTTTTTGGCGGCCCGCAGCAGCGCTTTTCTGGCTTTTTCCGCCCTGATGTGCGCCAGCGCCTGGGCCCGGTTGCAGTCCTTGCAATAGGAATGCAGTCCGTCAGCGCTGCGCGAGTTCTTGTGGAACTCCAGCAGCGTTTTTTCCTGGTGGCATTTGACGCAGACTTTCGTTTTCACCGGAGCGATCGATTCATGGGCGACGTCGGGAAGAGGCTGTTCGGCGCGTGGCGTAATTTCTGACCGCAAGGGTGAAGGCGAGGGGCTGGGGCGGACGTCCTTTGTCGGACCAAGCTCGGGTAACGAGGTCGGCTGCTTCGTCGGCTGGACCGATTGCAGTTCCTGCTTCCCTGATTCGTGGCGCCTGGCGGCCTGGGTCGGGTATCTCATCGCGCCGCCTGGTGTCACGTCCACAGCGCGCGCGGATGTCGGCGAAGGCCTGGTCGCGCGAGGCCGGCGGCGAACAAAGCCAGCATGGCGTTGGTCAGCATCGCAGCTCCGATAATGCTTTTCATGGTGATGTTCCCGCAGGGAGTGATCGTCAAACTTACGTGCCCGAACGGTGGTTGGGCAGACAGTCAGGAAAAGCAATAACCATGCCACGAAACATGAATTATAATTAAAGCAGGTATTTACGGTGTTTCTCTGCGGGGGGCGCATCCGGTACTCAGTCAGTATTGTAAAGAAAGCTGACAGTTCCCTTACTGCGCCACGAGTGTCGCTGTCGACGGGATTGCCATGGCAGCCGGCACCATCCCCGTGCCGGCGCTTCCTGAGGCGGGTCATGGCAGGCTGCTTGCGGCCGGTGGCTCAAGCAGAGGCCAGGCGTGGCGTCAGAGCGTATTTTTTTTGGGGGGGGTATTGCCGAGCACGTTGTCGACGTCTACCGGGTCGATTTGCTCGGTGCGCATGAAGCGTCGGGCATAGTCGAGATAGACGCCCGAGCGCAGGAACAGGGCAAAAAGATCGGCATCGATGTGTTGCTCGTTGCGCATGCGCGACATGATGCTGATGGCTTCGGACAGGGTTTTGCCCTTCTTGTACGGCCGGTCAACCGCCGTCAAGGCTTCAAAGATGTCGGCAATGGCCATCATTCGTGCCAACGGGCTCATCTCGTCGCCTTTGAGGCGCCGCGGGTAGCCGGTACCATCCATCTTCTCGTGGTGCCCGCCGGCTATCTCCGGCACCTGTCGGAGGTGTTTGGGGAAAGGTAGTTGCGAGAGCATGATCAGCGTCTGTACGATGTGCTCGTTGATCTTGTAGCGCTCCTCTGCCGACAAGGTGCCGCGTCCGACGGCGAGATTGTAGATCTCGCCGCGGTTGTAGAGCGCTGCCGGGACAGCCATGTGGAACCCCCAGCGGTTGTCGTCCGACAGGCGATCTTGCGGTGGTCGTGGGAAGATGTGTTCCGCCTTGTCGGCGAGCAGCGCCTCGGCGACGGGCAGGGCGGCGGCGGGGGTCCGTGCCTTGCGCAGTTGCTCATCCTGCGAGATCCCGATGCGGTCGTCGAGGGTGCGTAACCAGCGCCGGCCGCCGATCGCCTTGAGGCGGTCGATTCGTTCCGCAGCCATGAACTCGCCGCCCTCGTTGCAGCTGGCGACGAAAGCGAAGTCGTCATCGAGCTGCTGCTGGGCAGCTGCCAGACGGGCCCGTGCGGACTGCTCGTTGGCGCCACCGGCAATGGCCTGCAGGCAGGCAATCTCGGCGTCACGCTTGAGCACTTCGAAGCGCATCCGCACTTCGTGGATGCGATCGTGGATGGTTTCGAGCTTGGTGGACTTGTCGACGACGTATTCGGGAGTCGTGACTTTGCCACAGTCGTGCAGCCAGGCCGCCACGTGTACCGCTTCCCAGTCATCCTCGGTCAACTGGAAATCGCGGTAGGTCCCGCTGCTCTCGTCGCAGGCGGCGCGGGCCAACATCTTGGTCAGTTCGGGGACGCGGGCGCAATGGCCGCCGGTGTATGGACTTTTGGCGTCGATCGCCGCCGCGATCAGCTGGATGAAGGCTTCGAAGAGGTCCTTCTGAGCCTTGATCAAGGCCTTGCTTTCCAGCGACACGGCTGCCGACCCGGAAAACGCTTTGACGAAGCTGAGGCGGGTGTCGTCCGTTGGCGTATTGCACAGGAGAAATATGGCGCCAAGAAGTTCGCCCTTGCGGTCAAGCAAGGGTACGGCGATGGCGTCGGTGGCATCACCCAGCTCGATGGTCTCGAAGCCGAGGCTGCTGAGATCTTCCGGCTGGAGCTGGTCGGCACGCGCGATGCCATCGGCGAGGGCGGAGCTGAGGAGGGGGCCAGCACGGGAGATATCGAGCACTGGCGGCTTTGCAGCCAGTGTCGCTCCGGATTTGTCGAGCGCAGCCGCGGGGTGAAGCTGCGTTCCCTCGGCCAGATAGAGCACACCGACGCGGGCTTCGGATGCCGAAAGGGTGTCGGCTAGCAGGCGTGGCAAGAGGCGGTCGAAGTTCTGCTCGGCAGCGATGGCGTGGCTGATCTCAAGAAAGCGGCAGATCGTCTGTTTCATCGCGTCCATGGTTCCCGCCAGCTGATTGACTTCCCTGATCGAAGACTCCAGCGTGATCGGGTGCGAGAATTCGAAGTGGCGAATCTTCTCTGCTTCCCTGGCCAGGCCACCAAGGGAGCGCGAAATGCTGTGCGCGAGCAGCCAGGTAAACGGAATCGTCAGCAGCAGAACGAGCAGCGTGGCGATTGCCGATTGTTGCACCAGCTGCAGTGCTCCGGCCATCAGTTCGCTTTCCGGGATGGTGGTGACGACGTAAAGCGGTGGCACGTCCTTCAGGTCCAGTTGGTTTATCGAGGCCCGCCATGCGGTGCCCGCGACCTTGATGCGCAGCGTCCGTATTCCCTCGCGCGGCATGCTGGTCACTGTTTGTTGAAGGGGTGCCAGCGCCGCTGCCCCCAACTCGTCGAGGCGCGCGAGGGACGGTCTGCCGTCGCCCGTGACTGAGGGTAAAGCCAGTCGGGAGACGTCTTCGTAGGCCAGTACGTAGCCCTGGGCGTCGACAATGGCCAGCAGGTTGCCGGGTGTCACCTTTTGTCTGGCAAGCATCTGGCCAAGGCTGTGCAGCAGAATGTCCGCAGCGGCGACGGCCTGGCGGTCGCCGCTGCGGTTGGCCAACGTGGTGCCGACCTGGCGGCTGGAGAAAAAGAGGTAGGGCGGCGTCTTGATCGGCGCTGAAGAGGCCAGTGCCTGTGTATACCAGATGCGTTGCCGGGGGTCATAAGCCGCGGCGTAGTCCGGCCGCTCGTCCTCGCGCAGCGTCTGCAGCGCGGCGTCGAAATAGATATAGCGCCCACGGGGTTCCGCTTCGCTTCGCTCGATGCTCTGCACGACGTAGCGCGTGCCCGTGGGCACTCGGGCCGCCTCTGCCTCGCTGCCCTGGCCGACACGGCCGACGAGGAAGAAATCGCCAGTGGCGTAGCCGACGTAGACCGACGACAGTGCGGGGGAGCTGTCGAGCGCCTGCCGCAGGAATTCCAGGCTCTCGAGGCGCTCCTTCAGATTGGTCGCCTGCGTTACCTGCTGCAGGCTCAGCAAGCGGGTCGCCACTTCGGCCGGCTGGATGATGCGCTGCATTTCCAGCTGCGCCTCGCGGCTGATGCGGGCGGTGCGCTCGGTGGCGGATGCCTCCAGCAGATCGCTGCTGAGTTTATAGCCGATGCCGGCCAGAACACCGCACACGACCAGAATCAGCGCGGTGAAAAGCGTCGAGATGTGGATGTGCAGAGGGTAGCGATAACTCATATTCCCGGGCTCACGGCGGGGTTACGGCAACCTAGGATAGCGGCAAATCGCGGTATCGTCTGCAGTGAGCGATGTGCTCGCGAGCGGGAGGCGTCCGAGTACTTTGCTGCTGTCCGGCAGAAAAAAAGCCGCGCAATGCGCGGCTTTTTCCGGACCTGAATTGCTGCTTAGTGGAATTGCTCTTCTTCGGTCGAACCGGTCAGCGCGGTGACCGACGAGGTGCCGCCCTGGATCACGGTAGTGACGTCGTCGAAGTAACCAGTGCCGACTTCCTGCTGGTGCGAGACGAAGCTGTAGCCGCGATCGCGCGCCGCAAATTCCGGCTCCTGCACTTTTTCGACGTACGCAGTCATGCCGCGTTTGACGTAGTCCTGTGCCAGATCGAACATGTGGTACCACATGTTGTGGATGCCGGCGAGGGTGATGAACTGGTACTTGTAGCCCAT
>NZ_JAVTWB010000204.1:0-33627 GCF_032229525.1 Accumulibacter sp.
TCACGCACCTGCCGACCAACATCGTCGTCCAGTGCCAGAACGACCGCTCGCAGCATCGCAACCGCGCCGAAGCGATGGCGATGTTGAAGTCGCGCATCTACGAAGCGGAGATGCGCAATCGCCAGGCCGAGCAGCAGAAACTGGAAGATGCCAAGTCGGACATCGGCTGGGGCCACCAGATCCGCTCCTACGTGCTCGACCAGTCGCGAATCAAGGACTTGCGCACCAATGTCGAAGTCGGCAATACGCAGGGCGTGCTCGACGGCGACCTTGATCAGTTCATCGAAGCCAGCCTGAAACAGGGAGTCTGACCCGTGAAACGAATCGCCTGCTGCATCGCCCTGGCCAGTGCATTGATTGCTCCGGCCGGCGCGGCATCCCTCGACAGCTATGTCGGCCAGCAACCCGAAAGCCTGCTCAAGTCAAAGCCGGACTTTGCCAAGGCCTATCGCAGCGCCATCGGCAACCTCGATCTGCCGGCATGGACCGCGCGGCTCGCTGCCGGCAAGTTCGCCGAGATCGTCACCATCGACGGTAGCCGCTACCTGCTGACCTCGGCGTGCAGCTCGAAGGGCTGCCTCGACGAACGGATCTACGTCTTGTTCGACCCGCAAAGCCAACGCGCCAGCGGCATCTTCTTCCTGCCGCCGGCGAACGATGACCCTGGCGACATGCGCACGGCGTTTTCGCGCTGGTACGGGCTGCCGGCAGACGCGTCAAAGGCCAAACCGGTCAGCACCTTCCTGCTCGAACGCGCCATGGACGACGCCCAGAGCCTGGCCAACCCACCGCAGAACTGATCGCGAGAGATCGCTCCCCATCATGACCCACACCGACACCCCTCAGGACAGCTCGCCGCCAGCGGACGAGAATCACATCATCGCCGAACGTCGTGCCAAGCTCGCCGAGTGGCGGCAGACCGGCGCCGCCTATCCGAACGACTTCGCCCGCGAGAATACCGCCGGCAAGATCAGCGAACTGTACGAGGGCAAGACGCGCGAGGAACTTGCTGCCTTGCCGGTCGCCGTGCGGGTTGCCGGCCGGATCATGCTCAAACGGGTGATGGGCAAGGCCTCGTTCATCACCCTGCAGGATCTCTCCGGCCGTATCCAGGCCTACGTCAGCCGCGACCTGATCGGCGAGGAAGCCTACGCGGCATTCAAGCGCTGGGACATGGGTGACATGGTCGGCGCCGTCGGCACACTGTTTCGCACCCGCACCGGCGAATTGACCGTCGAGTGTTCCGAAGTGCGCCTGCTCGCCAAGTCGCTGCGACCCCTGCCGGAAAAGTTCCACGGGCTGACCGACCAGGAACAGAAGTACCGCATGCGCTACGTCGACCTGATCACCAACGAGCAGTCGCGGTTAACTTTCGCTATCCGTAGCCGGATCGTGCAGTCGATCCGCGGCTACATGGTCAACGACGGCTTCCTCGAAGTCGAAACGCCGATGATGCATCCGATCCCCGGTGGCGCATCGGCGAGGCCGTTCAAGACCCACCACAACGCGCTGGACATGGAGCTGTTCCTGCGCATCGCACCCGAGCTGTACCTCAAGCGCCTGGTGGTCGGCGGGCTGGAGAAGGTTTTCGAGATCAACCGCAACTTTCGCAATGAGGGCATCAGCCCGCGCCACAACCCCGAATTCACGATGATGGAGTTCTACGAGGCCTATTCGGAATACCGTCGGCTGATGAACTTCACCGAGGGCCTGCTGCGCCACAGTGCACGCGAAGCGCTGGGCAGCGAAACCTTCGAGTATCAGGGCCGCACGCTGGACTTCTCGCAGCCTTTTGCCCGCCTGACGATCATCGAAGCGATCCGCCGGAACCACCCCGGCTACAGCGTCGAACAACTCGGCGACGCCGGCTGGCTGCGCGAAAAGCTGACGGCGATGCAGGTCGAAGTGACGGCCGGAGCCGGTCTCGGTACGCTGCAATTGCTGCTCTTCGAAGAGGTGGCCGAGGCCGACCTGTGGGATCCCACCTTCATCATCGACTACCCGGCCGAAGTCAGCCCGCTGGCCCGCCGCAGCGACAGCAACCCGGAGATCGCCGAGCGCTTCGAGCTGTTCATTGCCGGCCGCGAAATCGCCAACGGCTTCTCCGAGTTGAACGATCCGGAAGATCAGGCGGCGCGTTTTCTCGAACAGGCGAAAGCCAAGGAAGCCGGCGACGAGGAAGCGATGTACTACGACGCCGACTACGTTCGTGCCCTTGAGTACGGTCTGCCGCCGACCGCTGGTTGCGGTATCGGCATCGACCGCCTGGTGATGCTGCTCACCGATTCGGCGAACATTCGCGACGTGATCCTGTTCCCGCAAATGCGGCCAGAGTAGTTGGCCGGGCCAGCCTCTCGCCGCCACGCGATCGTCATCGGTGCCGGTCTGGCCGGCAGCAGTGCGGCCGAACGCCTGGCGGCACGAGGCTGGACGATCGAGCTGATCGACCACGCCGACGGACCCGGCCAGGGCGCGTCTGGCAACCTGGCCGGCGTGCTGCGCCCGCTTCCCTCGCTCGACGACAATCGCCTGGCACGACTGACCCGGGCCGGCTTCGAGCATGCCCGCCGGCATTTCGACGCGCTTACCGCTGCTGCTCAGCCGCTGCGCTGGGGACAAACGGGGGTGCTTCATCTGGCACGCGACGAGACCCACGCCACCACCCAGCAGCGGGTCGTCGCAGCGCGCCACCCGGCCAACGACGAGTTGCGTTTCGTGGAGCGTGACCAAGCGCGAGAGCTCGCCGCCTGGCCAGTCGCCACCGGCGGCTGGTGGTTCCCCGGCGGAGGCTGGGTCGATCCAGCGTCCCTGTGCCGCGCCAACCTGGCGCACCACGCCGCGGCGATCAGGCCGCACTACCGCTGTCAGGTAGCCAGGATAGACCGCCAGGCCGGGCTTTGGCGCGCCTGTAATGCGGCTGGCGAGGTCATTGCCGAAGCGCCGGTGCTGATCCTGGCCAACGCCACCGCTGCCCGGAACTTTCCCGTTGCCGCACACTTGCCGCTACGCGCCGCCCGCGGGCAGGTTTCACATTTACCCGGCGAAGCGGGGTCAGCGCCACAAATCGTCGTCTGCCGACTGGGCTACGTGACCCCGGCGATAGACGGTGTGCGCTGCGCTGGCGCTACCTTTGGCATCGATGACGGTGAGCCGGCGCCACGCGAGAGCGATCACCTCGAGAACCTGGCCAAACTCGACTTCATCCTGCCGGGCTACGCCAGCAAGCTTCGCGCCCTCGACCTTGCCGGTCGCGTCGGTTTCCGGCCGCTGTCACCCGACCGTCTGCCAATGATTGGCGCCGTCGCCGACGCCGCGGCGATCGACGCCAATGCTCCCTCCAGGCCACTGGCCGAAATGCCGCGCTTACCGGGCCTCTACGTAATCAACGGCTTTGGCGCCCGCGGCATCGTCTGGTCGGCGCTGGCTGGCGAACTGCTGGCCTGCCTGATCACGGAGGCGCCGCTGCCCCTGACCGACGACCTGGTCCACGCAGTTGATCCAGGCCGCTTCCTGTTGCGTGGCAGGAACAAGCGAGTACGCGACAGAGCCTCACCGCCGGTCGGCGGGTAAGCTTTTTGTAAAGTTTTGTAGCCGCCGTCCTCCAAGGGCGCTGACAAAACGTTCGACACACATCAGCGACCCAGACGGTCATGAACTGTCGGGACACCCCCGATAATGAAAGTCATGTCCGTTTCCCTCATCCCCGACCTTCTCCCGCGTGGGGGAGAAGGGAGATTCGTGAGTCGCGAAGGCGACTGTCACTGTAAGGAGACAACCCGAATGCAAAGCCAAACAGGCAACACCCACCCGATGATTCTTGTCGCCGCCGCCTCGGTAGCGCTGCTCAGCCTGACCGGCGTCGCTTCGCTGGCCGGCTGGCTGCCAGGCCAAAGCGCTGCCGCGCCGCCAAGCGCCGAAGTGGCGGCGGTACCCGCCAGCACGGTAAAGCCCGACGCTACCCCCACCCCGGCCGCCGCCGAGAAGTCGACCGTCTCAAGCGCTCCTGCCGACTCCCATGTCGCCGTTCAGGCTCGCAACGAACCTGCCCCACGCCAGACCACGAAGCAGAGCACCAGCCAGAAGCCGGCACCGATCGCCTCGGAGCAACCGGCGCCCGCATCGCTACCGCCGTCGTATGACGGGGGTGGCACAACGCGGGTGGCGAACACCCCGCAGCAAGACAGCGGCATTTACGTCGAGAGCCGGAGCAAGGATGTCTGTCGCAACTGCGGCACCATCGAGAGCGTGCGCGAGATCAAGCAGGAGGGTGAGGGCTCGGGCATTGGCGCCGTCGCCGGCGGCGTGATCGGTGGGCTGCTCGGGAATCAGATCGGCGGCGGGCGTGGGCGCAGTGTCGCCACCGTTGCCGGCGTCGTCGGCGGCGCCTACGCTGGTCACGAGGTGGAGAAGAAAACGCGGGGCACACAGCAATATCAGATCACCGTGCGCCTCGACGACGACAAGGTGCAAACCTTCACCGAAACGCAAGCGCCCGTCTGGCGCGCCGGCGACCGCGTGCGCATCAGCAACGGACAGATCACCGGCATGTGACTTCGCCGATAGTCGACTTCCCAGGTCCTGCCGATCGCCGGGCCTCATCCGCCCAAGGTGCTACTTGGCTGCTACCGCCCGGAGAGCATCCGGGTTGGTGCTGGCGATAGCCAGCAAGGTGCGAGCGGCACCGCTCGGTTGCTTGCGGCCCTGCTCCCATCCCTGCAAGGTACGAACGGAAACGCCCAGGAGTGCAGCGAATTGCGACTGCGACAGGCCAGTTTTCTTGCGCGCTTCAATCACCGGCGACCAGACGGCTTGCACTTGATCTGCCTTCATCTCGCGCACCGACTGCAGGAGGTCAGCCGCGAGGTCGCGTTTGGCCTCGTAGGCGGCAAGTTCAAGCTTCTCCAGGGGCTTATTCTTCGAGGGCACGGCGAATCTCCTTCAACTTGGGGCCGGTAAGGTTGTCCGTCTTCGACTTCGCATACAAGGTGAGCAGAACAACCTCACCTTCTGCGGTACGGGTGAAGTAGATCACCCGGACACCACCCGACTTGCCAGAACCTGCTCGTCGCCAACGAACCTTTCGGATACCGCCGGACTCGGGCACAACATCTCCGGCAGTGGGGCGCTCAGCAATGTAGGCAGCAAACGCACCACGCTCCTCCTCTGTCCAGTAGAACGGCCACTGGCGCTGGAACAGGTGCGTTTCGACAACGGTGAACATCGTCGGACTATACGCCTTAGGCGCATGACTATCCAGTTGGTTCTTCTACGGGGCTAATCGGAATCGCGCGAAGCCTCGTAGCAGCCCCTCCCACACCGCCGCGCATACGTGACAGGCACATGGAAGCACGGCAGACGGGGACGGACGGAAGCTACTCGACCGTCCACCGACCCGACCGCGCTTGATTCAATGCGCCTGCCGGCACCCCTGTCGCCGTTCAGGCCCGCAACGAGCCGGCGCCGGCATCGCTACCACCGTCGTATGACGGGGGTGGTACAACGCGGGTGGCGAACACCCCGCAGCAAGACAGCGGCATCGCCGTCGAGAGCCGGAGCAAGGACGTCTATCGCAACTGCGGCACCATCGAGAGCGTGCGCGAGATCAAGCAGGACGGTGAGGGCTCCGGTATTGGCGCCGTCGCCCGCGGCGTGATCGGTGGGCTGCTCGGGAATCAGATCGGCGGCGGGCGTGGGCGCAGTGTCGCCACCGTTGCCGGCGTCGTCGGCGGCGCCTACGCTGGTCACGAGGTGGAGAAGAAAACGCGGGGCACACAGCAATATCAGATCACCGTGCGCCTCGACGACGACAAGGTGCAAACCTTCACCGAAACGCAAGCGCCCGTCTGGCGCGCCGGCGACCGCGTGCGCATCAGCAACGGACAGATCACCGGCATGTGAGTCCCGCTAGTAGCCGGCACTCCCCGCAATACGAGCGGAGAGGGGAACATTGGCATGATGGCCAAACGGCGATGAGTCTCGGAAAACCGAGCGGGTAGCTCTGGCGCGTGCGTTGGGCGCTAGCGCGGAAGCCTCGGCACGACAGCGCAAGCTACCGATGGCAGGATTTCCGGCCGACAGGGTGACCGAGGTGAACGGGCGATCGCTGCAGGCACCGATGCGCCGTGACGGCCACGGACGCGATCTGCCCGCAGCGACAGCCACCCCACGTCACATGGCGCACTGAGCGCCACAGCCGCCGATTCACGGGCCTACACCGCCCGCCCTTCCCTTCCCCACGCCAGCAGTTTGCGGGTACGGCACCGTGCGCTTGCCCGTCCCCCACCGGAATGACTGCCCCATTTCGCAACTCTCGCTGCGCCTTCAGAAGGCAGGTTTTTCATTACCACACCTGGGATCTCGTGTAAACCCCCCTCGAATATGAGGGATATACACGAATAGTGGAAAGCCATATTATTTCTGTGGCTCTCTCGATTTTCCACAATTCTCACAGGCGACACAACTCAGCCTCAAATATGGAGCGCTGGTTCGATCGCATCGCGATCCTTTGCATTAAGTAAATATTTTACTCATCGTCATGCAGACGTTTGCCGCTTGCTCACTTCTTGAACCCGCTTCCATTATCGGCAGGTCTGGCTATTCTTTCGACGAACTGCCGCAATATGTCGTGGAAGCCGCCAGGCAGTTGCATCAAGGAGAGCACAGAAAGGCCATCGAAACGCTTGACGTTGCCAGAACCGCCACGGCGCCTGATGTGCCATTGGACTCGATTATCGCGGCGACGGCGCATTGCCGACAAGGCAACTTCAAAGGCGCCCTGAAGGTCGCCGAACGCGGCCTGCAACAGGTCGGCAAGAATACTCATCTGCTCAACTGCCTGGGTATCGCTCTGACTGGACTCAACGAGCACAGCAACGCGCAACAGGTTTTCCTGCACGCCATCCAGGCCGACGCCGGCAATACCCATGCCTTCCTCAATCTTGCCCATGTCTTCCTGTCGCAGAACCATCCCGATGCCGCGTTCGAAACCTTGCAGCAGGGTCTGCGACAGAATCCAGGCAGCAACGAACTGGAAAAGCTTCTGCTGCAAATCCACCCCGCCTGGGTACAAGCACTGGTTGCCGGAAAGCTGAGGTTACGCACGCTGGCGCCGTCAGATGAAGCGTTTGTGCTGCGCTGCTTCACCGATCAACGGTTCATGACCAGCTACCACCGTTTTGCAACGAGAAGTCAGAGCAGACGCCAGATCCAGAGCGATCTCCAGCAGAACCCGCGTCTCGCCGTGTTGAACCGGAAGTCCGTCAGTTGGGTCGTCGAGCTTGCCGAGTCGACCGCTGCGCCGGGGCAGGACAACTCGGGCTACTGCCCGGTCGGGCTCGTCACCCTGGCTGAAATCCACCTGTGGGCTCGGCGTGCCGAGTTCCTGATCGGCTTTCCAGACAAGGACCGCCGCGGCAGCGGCACCCCGCTCGCCGCCACCCTGCTGCTCATGGACCATGCTTTCAACCGCATCGGTTTCAACAAGCTGACCAGCATTGTCTACGGCGACAATACCTTTTCACAACGCAATACGCTGGCTCTCGGTTTCACGCAGGAAGGCTTTCGCCCTGATCATTTACGTGATCTGAACACTGGGCATTGGCTCAGCATTTACGATAACGGCATGCTTAAAAAAGATTTTCGCGCCAATGCCCGGTTGAAACGACTTTCAAAGCGCTTGCTGGGTTTTGATGCCACCCGGTCGCGAACGGACAAAACGGTATTCTCATAACTATTTCGCCGGCTAAACTAATTTTCTAAAGCCACACATCTCTAAGGGGGAGTTACCATGAGCACAATTAATGGAACCATATCTGATGATGTCCTTGTTGGCACATCTGGCGACGACAGTATCTACGGGTTTGGGGGTAACGATAGCCTGGACGGTGGCGCTGGCAATGATTATCTGTTCGGCGATGCAGGCAACGACACCTATCTGTTCAGTCGTGGCAGCGGTCAGGACACCGTGTTCGATTATGATCCAAACCTCGGAAATCTGGATACCGTGCAGCTCGGCGCTGGAATCGCAACCAGCGATATCACCATCAGCCGTGACTTCTACAATCTGTATATCAAGATCAACGGCAGCACGGACAAGTTGACTGTAGCCAATTGGTTTGTCAGCAATGACTACAAAGTTGAACAGCTCAGGTTTGACGACGGCACGACGTGGAATACCACAGTCATGCTGGCCCAGATCAGCGAAACTGCCACCAGTGGCGATGACTTTTTTGCGGGTGATAGTGGCGCGAACACTTTCAGCGGACTCGGAGGCAATGACACATATGTTGTGGACCATCCGGGTGACGTGGTGAACGAGAATCCAAATGAAGGCTGGGATACCGTCTATTCCAGCATCACTTATACACTTCCGGCCAATGTGGAAATTCTAACGTTGACAGGAAACGCTGCCATTAATGGTACCGGCAATAATCTTGATAATCAAATTGACGGCAACGGCGCCGCCAACATCCTGGACGGTGGCGCTGGCAATGATTATCTGTACGGTGGCGCAGGCAACGACACCTATGTGTTCGGTCGTGGTAGCGGTCAAGACACCGTTTTCAATTATGATTCAACGCCCGGCCACCTGGATACCGTGCAGCTCGGCGCTGGAATCGCAACCACCGATATCACCATCAGCCGTGATTTCGACAATTTTTATATAAAGATCAACGGCAGTGCGGACAAGTTGACCGTAGTCAATTGGTTTGTCAGCAATGACTACAAAGTTGAACAGCTCAGGTTTGACGACGGCACGACGTGGAATACCACAGTCATGCTGGCCCAGATCAGCGAAACTGCCACCAGTGGCGATGACTTTTTTGCGGGTGATAGTGGCGCGAACACTTTCAGCGGACTCGGAGGCAATGACACATATGTTGTGGACCATCCGGGTGACGTGGTGAACGAGAATCCAAATGAAGGCTGGGATACCGTCTATTCCAGCATCACTTATACACTGCCGGCAGATGTGGAAGTTCTGCAGTTGACAGGAAACGCTGCCATCGATGGCACCGGCAATAACCTGGATAATATAATCATTGGTAACGATGCCGCCAACATACTGGACGGTGGTGCGGGCAATGACCATCTTTCGGGCAAAGCAGGCGACGACACTTATCTATTCGGCTTGGGCAGTGGTCAGGACTCTGTAAGCGATTATGATTCAACGCCCGGTAACCTGGATACCGTGCAGCTCGGCACTGGAATCACAACCGGCGATGTCACCATCAGCCGTGACCTTAACAATCTGTATATCAAGATCAATGGCAGCACGGACGAGTTGACTCTTGATAATTGGTTTAGCAACGACGGCAAAATCGAACAAATCCGGTTTGCCAACGGCACGATTTGGGATACAGCGACCATGCTGGCCCAGATCAACGAAATTGCCACCAGTGGCGATGATTTCTTTGCGGGGGATAGCGGCCCGAACACTTTCAGCGGACTGGGAGGCAATGACACTTATATCGTCGACCATCTGGGTGACGTAGTAAATGAAAATCCGAATGAAGGCTTGGATACCGTCTATTCCAGCATCACTTATACACTGCCGGCCAACGTGGAAGTTCTGACCTTGACAGGAAACGTTGCCATCAATGGCACCGGCAATAATCTGGATAATGAAATCTACGGTAACGATGCCGCCAACATCCTGGACGGGGGCGCGGGCAATGACCAGCTTTACGGCGGCAAGGGCAACGACACTTATCTATTCGGCTTGGGCAGCGGTCAGGACTATGTAAGCGAGTGGGATTCAAACCCCGGCAATCTGGATACCGTACAACTCGCTACTGGAATTACAACCAGCGATGTCACCATCAGTCGTAGCGGATACGACATGAATATCAACCTCAGGGGCAGCACAGACAGGATGACCCTGAGGGACTGGTTCCAGGGCGACTCTTACAAGATCGAACAGGTGAAGTTTGCCGATGGCACGACCTGGGATGCTGCGGCCCTGATCGCCAGGATCCCGGTACCTGATGATGGAGAGGCGTTACCCGCTCCCATCATCTCCGTGATTGAGGGCGCCACCATGAGTCGTCAGGACCACCTCGATGGAACGGCAACGATCCTTGTGACCACCCCGTCCAGCGGCGCACCTGCCCAACGCTATGTCAACGTGCCGGTGATCAACGACAGCCAGGGAGAGGTGGAGCTGGGCGTCCGCCTGCCCACCGGTGCCGGCATCAGCCTCGACGGTCGGCAACAGGCGCAAGACCAACAGGCAGCGCTCAACGATTTCATCGCCCGCATCGGCGCCAATACCGATGCCAGCAGCAACACCCGCAAGGAAGCAGTCGAGACCACGCAAAACCTGTTCGCCGGCTTGGCCGCGGGCAATACCGTTATCGTCGCCAGTGTGCAGCCGGTGGTCAGTGGCAATCAGGCACCCACGGATCCCCTGGTCATTCATGGGTCGCCACAAAGCGATGGCATCAAGGTGGCGCTGCTCATCGATACCACAAAACTGCCTCAAGGCACCATCATTCAACTGGACGGTATCGAGCTGGCGGTAGTCATCGGTGCTGCCCGGCTGACCGGCGGTGCTGGTGACAACGTGGTGATCGGCGATGAGCAGCAACAGTTCATGGTGCTGGGTGCCGGCGATGACCGCTTGTACGGCGGTGATGGTGACGACACCATCGGCAGCCTTGGTGGCAACGATCAGCTCTTTGGTGGTGCCGGCAATGACACCCTGTTCGGTGGCAGTGGCAACGACGAGCTGACCGGTGGTACGGGCAACGACCACATCAACGGTGGCTTCGGCTTCGACATTGCTCACCAGGCCGGGAGTCTTGCCGATTATCAGGTTCAGAGCAACAGCGACGGGGTGGTTCTGACCTCGATCGCCACCGGTGAAGTTGATGTATTCGTCGATATCGAGAGCATACGCTTTGACAGTGGCGCCAGCTTGGGCGTTGCCTACAGCAAGGGCGAAGCAGTGGCGCAGCACCTGATCAGCACCTGGCTGCAGCGCGACATGACCGTTGCCGAAGGCGAGGCGGTGCAACAGCACCTGGCCAATGCCAGTCCGGCGGACATTGTCCGTGCTTTCCTGACCCTGCCGGAGGCGTCATCCCTGCAGGGCAAGAGCGCTGGCGAGTTGCTCGCCGGCGTCGACAGCAACCCGGCCATCATCCGGATACCGACCGAACGCGCACTGGTCGGGAGCAGTGGTGATGACCAGGGCTATTTGCCAGGCGAGCTTGCCTTGAGTATCGATGGCGCCGCCGGATACGACGTGCTGCACGTGCAGGGTTCGCGCAAGGATATGCATCTCGAAGCCCTGGGCGGCAATCTCGAGCTGACCCAGCTCAACGATGGTCGCATGACGACGCTGAAAAACGTCGAAATGATCGCTTTTGACAGTGGCGAAACGGTGGCGATTGCGCACAATGCTGTCGAAGGGGTTCTCGGGCGCCTGGTACATACCTTCCTGAATCAGGATCCGACGCTTGAACTATGGCGGGCGGGACTCGATGCGCTGGCGCAGAACGTGGCGCCCGACGATATCCTGGACTGGTTCCAGGCCAACGCCGGACTGACGCAGCTCAATGACCAGGACTATGTCCAGACCTTGTACATGAACACCTTGCAGCGCCAGGCCACATCCACGGAGTTGAGTACGCATCTGGACGCCCTGAACGCTGGTGCGATCGACCGCAGTTGGCTGGCGGTTGAAATCGCTGCGACGGCGGAAGCGGCTGAAGTGATCGGCAGTCGAGTCCTCGTCATGGACGGTTGGATGTAGATGACGACGGCTTTCGGGGCGGATCTTGCCGCCCCGAAAGATTGCGCCGGGCTTGCGAAGTGAACGCAGGGAGTAAATGCCAGGCGCGCTCAGAAATGGTCGCGTTCCGGCGTGATTCCGCTAGCGCGCGTGGGCATCTGAATGCGCTGGAGGTCGTAGAAAGCGTGGTTGCCGGCACCGTAGGCACCGGCAACCACCAAGCCTGCGCCAAGACCGGCAACGAGCGTCTGGCGCAGCGCGACGTCCTCCTCCTTTGGTGTTGAAAGCAAACACATCGGGCACCTTCCCCGAGTGGCCGCCGCCGGCCATCCCGATCGTTTTCTGGTTGCAACTACACGAAATCGGTGGCTACGGCAGAAAAGCAAAATACATACCGACTCGTCAAGTGTCTACTTTATTGCCTGTTCTCATATCAAGCATTGCTGCAACTGTAAGATTTGTCGACAGCTCTCGCGGTCCGAATTCCCGCGCAGTGGACAGGCGGACAGCAGATTGCTGCCTTAGCCGTCGAATGCGGAATCACCCGCGCTTCGCCACCTGAGAACGGGCCAAACGGTCATGAACTGTCGGGACACCCCGGATAATGAAAGTCATGTCCGTTTCCCTCATCCCCGACCCTTCTCCCGCGCGGGGGAGAAGGGAGATTCGTGAGTCGCGAAGGCGACTTTCACGGTAACGCGAGATCACCGAGTACATCGGTACCTCTCCAACCGAATCCGAAGGCGGGTACGCTTTGGCGATCTGTCACCCACCTGTGTCAGCCGGCAGATCTGTGCGCAACAGATAGTCGCCTGACTGCTTGGACTCTACGACCCGCCACCAACCGACAGTCACCTTCCGCAAACGACGTCACCCCCCCCGGTTCTAGGGGGTATCGGACAAAGCCACAGTACTGATAACATCGCTAGCGGAGGGGTGATGACGACAGACAAGCTCGACAGCGGGCTGTGTGCGCTGATAGATATCATCTATAGGCGGCAGACGCTGAGTCACGACCCTCTGGCCGTGATGCCAGAGTGGTTTGATGCACTGCGCCGCCTGCTCCCCTTCTCATCGGGTGTGTTCATGCCGATTGACCCGGTCGACGGCGCGTTCCGCCAAGGCTACACGCACGATTGCGATCAGCAGGGCATGCGCGACTACCTTGAGCATTACCAGACACTGGATCCCTACGTGATCTGGCAACCCGCACTCACCAACCCGAATACGGTGGTGCGGCTGTCGGACGTTACCGATATTGCCCGAACGGTCCGCGGCGAGTTTGGTGACTTCATGACCCGCATTCCCTACTTCCATGCACTGGCCGTCGTTCCACAGCTGAACGGCGTGCCGCTAGGTGCGTTCTCGGTGCACCGGCAGCGTCGGCAACGCGACTTCAACCCGTGCGAGATGGCGCTGTTTCAATGGTTCGTGGGCCATGCCGCGACCTCCATGGAGCACCGGTCGCTACAACGCCATCACGCTCAGAAGCGGCACCGAGGCGTCCTGATAGTCAGCCGCGAAGGCCAGATCCAGGCCCTGAATCCGGAAGCACAGCGGATTCTCGAATCACTGCCTGACAACGAGGCCCAGATTCTGCCCGGGCGATCCGACTCATCCCTCATCTGGCGCTGCGGCGGCGAGGTATTCGTCGTCAGGACTCAACGAGTCGATCCGACAAGAATTTTCGGCCTGGGCGATGCCAGTCAGGTGGAGCCCTCTGCCGCGCTGGACCGCCTGGCGAAGCGGCTGCGAGTTGCGGAAAGCGAGCAGCGAAGCCAGTTTGCCGTGACCTTCGAAAAGCTCGACGTCCACGACGACGTGCGCAGCGAGGTCTTCGGGCTGCATCTCTCGCCGCAGCAGAAGCGCGTGGCGATCCTCCTGCTCAAGCGTTATGAGCCACGCCAGATCGCCGAGATCCTGGCCCTGTCACCGCACACGGTACGCGAGTACGTGAAGGATATTTGCCACCGCGCCGGGGTGAATGGCTGCGAACAGCTAATCACGAAGCTGTCCAACGGAAACGGCGCCAACCCTTAGGCCAGGGGCCGATTCCCGCCCGCACGACGATAGACCGCGAGATGCGCATGCGGGCGCCATTTCGACGATGGCGACGGGACGATTGCGGGTCTGATGCAGCGAACATGAAGTGCTAAGATGCTGGCCTGCAGGAACAGCGCGCCAACCATCCAGGGAGACATGGCATGAAACTCGAAACCCTCGCCGTCCACGCCGGCTACAGCCCCGAACCGACGACCAAGGCGGTAGCCGTACCGATCTACCAAACCACGTCCTACTCGTTCGACAGCACGCAGCACGGCGCCGACCTGTTCGACCTCAAAGTGGCCGGCAACATCTACACGCGAATCATGAACCCAACCCAGGATGTCCTGGAAAAGCGGATTGCCGCCATGGAAGGCGGCATCGGCGCGCTGGCCGTGGCCTCGGGCCAGGCGGCGATCACCTATGCCATCCAGACGATTTCCGAAGCCGGTGACAACATCGTCTCGGCGTCCACGCTCTATGGTGGCACCTACAATCTCTTCGCCCACACGCTGCCGCAATACGGACTCGAGGTGCGCTTCGCCGATTACGCCGATCCGGCCAGCTTCGAGAAGCTGATCGACGGCAAGACCAAGGCCTTGTATTGCGAATCGATCGGCAATCCGCTGGGCAATGTCACCGATTTCGAGAAGCTCGCGGAGATCGCGCATCGGCACGGCATCCCGCTGATCGTCGACAACACCGTCCCCTCGCCCTATCTATGCCGCCCGTTCGAGCATGGTGCCGACATCGTCGTACATTCGCTGACCAAGTACATTGGCGGCCACGGCAACTCGATCGGCGGCATCATCGTCGACAGCGGTCGCTTTCCCTGGGCCGAGCACAAGGCGAAGTTCAAGCGTCTCAACGAGCCGGACGTTTCCTACCACGGCGTGGTCTACACCGAAGCCCTGGGCCCGGCCGCCTTCATCGGCCGCGCCCGCGTCGTACCCTTGCGCAACATGGGTGCCGCGATTTCGCCGTTCAATGCCTTCCTGATCCTGCAGGGGCTGGAGACCTTGCCGCTGCGCATGGATCGCATCTGTGCCAACACCGAAAAGGTCGCCGCCTACCTGAAAGGACACGCCAAGGTCGCCTGGGTCAACTATGCCGGGCTGCCCGATCATCAGGACCACGCGCTGATTCAGAAGTACATGCAAGGCAAGGCTTCCGGCATTCTCACCTTTGGCGTCAAAGGCACCGACTGCAGTGGCTCGGAAGCCGGTGGCCGCTTCCAGGATGCCCTGCAGCTGTTTACCCGGCTGGTCAACATCGGAGACAGCAAGTCGCTGGCCTGCCACCCGGCGTCGACGACGCACCGCCAGCTGGCGCCGGCGGAACTGGCCAAGGCCGGCGTCTCCGAAGAGATGATTCGCCTGTCGGTTGGCATCGAGCATATCGATGATCTGATCGCCGATCTGGAGCAGGCTCTAGCTGCCGCCTGACGGGGCTGCCACGATCTGCGGGGGCACCCAGGTCATGACATCGCCAACGAGCGCCGGGGGGGATTCTGCGGTAGCATACGCGCTCCGTTGTGTGCGTGTTCTCCCCGTTTATGACCAATAGCGCCTATCGCCTGCCGCTGGTTAATCTTCGTGCTGATGATGCGGAGATCGGGCACTATGCGGCGCTGCTCGACAGCTTGAGTATCGGACTGTTGGTGTTCACTGCCAGCGGTTCATTGCAGCGAAGCAATGCGCAGGCTAACGCCCTGCTGGAGCACGCGACGACGATATGGGAGGACGAAAACGGCGAGACAATCGCTGCCGACAATCGTCTTGAAACGCTGGTGCTAAAGACCCGGCAACCGGTTCGTCAACGTGCGATCGGACTCCGGGCGGGTGAGTCGGGGCCAGTCGTCTGGTGCTCGGCCAGCGCCTTCCCGGTGTTCGCCGACGACGGTAGCCTCCGACGCATTCTCCTGACGCTGGCCGACCTGAGCCGGCATAACTGGCTAGCCAGCGAAACCCAGGAACTCCCGACACACGACCCGCTCACCGGCGTCTTCGCGCAGCGCTACATCTCGCTCTTGCTCGACGATGAGGGTCGCCGGGCACGGCGCTACGGCACGCCTTTCGCTGTCGGCCTGGTGGCCATAGACCACTTCCGCGAGCTCTGCGAAACCCATGGCACACAAGCCGGCGAGCTCATTCTGGCCGACGTCGGCCGCCTGATATCACGGTGCATGCGCGAATTCGACATGATCGGTCGCTTTGACGCCAATCATTTCCTGCTGATTATGCCCAATGTGCGCGTCAACGAGGCGATCGTCGGCCTCGAACGCCTGCGTGAGCAGATCGAGCTGAGTCACGCTGACAACACCGACGTACCGCTGACGATCAGTGGCGGGGTAAGCGAGTTCACCGGCGAGGATTCGGCAGCGCTGATCGAAGACGTCCGCTCCCTGCTCGCTGCTGCGCTGGAAGCCGGCGGCAACCGGGTCTGCGTCGATCTGGATTTCTTCTAGTCTCGCCCGCCGCCCCGCCGGACAGACTTCAGGGTAATTCCTCCACCTGCAACCAGACGCCGCGTTGATCCAGGCTTTGGCTGGTGCCACCCCGTAGCGGCCCACGCTCACCGGCATCCACTTGCTGGCTGCTGCCACCAAGCTCCAGCCATTCGCCCAGGCGACCGGAAACGGTGGTGGACAAGCGCTGCGTGTCGACGCTGCCGTAACCCCGACCGGCGGCTGAATCGAACTGTGGACTGATCTCGAGCGTCACGCGCTCGCCGGCTACCCGAGGGGTGGCGTAAAAACCCTGCCCGAGTTCGCGATAGACGACTGTTTCGCTGACCAGCACCCCGTTCCGACCGATCCCCGTCTGCCGCAACGGCACCGGCAGCGACTGTCCGACGTAAATGAACGCACGACCACCCTCGACCACCTGCACCATCTGCGTGCCCGCCAGCGTGCGTGTCCTTTGCGCGTCGTGCAGCTGCGCGCTGACTCGCGAGTCGCCGCGCCTGACCTCGATTGTGCTGCTGCCCGTCGCGCCCCTTGGTGCTTGGACGAGACCAAGCGACTCGCCGAAATCGACCCGACCTGCCACTTCGGCGCCCTGCTGTCGGTCTACCACATCGCGGCTCTGACTGACCCGGATCAGCAAGCGGCGTGCCGGCGTGTCGATCGCCGCCAGGGCCTGCTTGATCTGCTGCCGGTTGCGGCTCGAAGCGCGCAGGATCAACTGGTCGTTGATCCCGGAGAGAGTGCCTCCGGCTTCGAGCAAAGGCTGCAAAACCGGCAACACCTGATCCAGAGTGCGATGCCTGAGGGCAATGATTTCCATCTCCTGCTGCGCCAGCGCCAGCGCCGGCAGGCAGGCGAACAGTAGCCACAACAGGCGGCGACAAGCGCCGGCGACGGAAAGAAGCGAGCTGTTCATGGCCTCTCCCCTCGGCAAACACCCGGCCGCTCAGGACAGATGCGGTAGCCCGAGATACTCGCGCGAGCGCATCTCGGTCAGACGGCTGGCTGTGCGGAAGAACTCGCCGGCCTGCGTGCCCTGCGTATAAAGCGCTTCCGGGCTGCAATCCGCGGTGGCAATCAGCTTGACCTTGTGATCATAGAAGATGTCGACCAACCAGGTGAAGCGGCGCGCCTCGGAGGCCATGCTCGCCGACATCTTCGGGATCGCCGACAGCAACACAGTATGGTAGGCGCGCGCCAGTTCGAGGTAATCGTTCTGCGAACGCGGCCCCCCGCACAGTGACCTGAAATCAAACCAGATCACGCCATTGCCGCGACGCAGCGTCGGGATCTCGCGACCAAGGACTTCGATGCTGCCACCGCTTGCGCCCTCGCCGCGGGCCATGGCGGTGAAATAGTCGGCCATCTTCAGCTCGGCCGCGGCATCGGCCGGGTAGTGGAAGATCTCCACCTGCTCGAGCGTCCGCAAGCGGTAATCGACGCCCGAATCGATCTCCAGCACGTCCATCCGCGACTTGATCAGCGCGATCGTCGGCAAAAAGTTCTCGCGCTGCAAGCCATTCGGATAGAGCCGGTCGGGCGGGTAGTTGGAGGTCATCACAAAGACCACGCCTTTCTCGAACAAGGCTTCGAGCAAGCGGCCAAGGATCATCGCATCGGCGATGTCCGAGACGTGAAACTCGTCGAAGCAGAGCAGCCGGACCTCGCTGGCAATGCGTTCGGCCACCCGCAGCAGCGGATCACTCTCACCCTTCAGTTGATTGAGCTGGCGATGAACGCCGTGCATGAAGGCATGGAAGTGAACCCGCCGCTTGCGACGGTAGGGCACCGCGTCGAAGAAACAGTCCATCAGGAAGCTCTTGCCGCGGCCTACGCCGCCCCAGAAATAGACCCCGCGCGGTAGCTCAGGCGGCGCAAAAAATCGTCGCAAGGTGCTGCGCCGGCCAATCTTGAAAGACAGCAGTTCGTAGTACAGGCGCTGCAGGCGTTCCGCGGCCAGCCGCTGAGCCGTATCAGCGGTGAAATTGCGCGACGAGAGCACCAGCTCGTAGGCGTCGAGCATGCCACGTTCGGGGACCTTGAGGATTCGGTGAGGCATCGGCATCTTTCCGGTGCTCGGAGGACACTCCTCGCACCTGGCGTGGTGAACGGTGAGGCCGACGGCCCGTTTCTCTCCCGCCGCCGCGCCCCGGGCAATGCCGACATTCTAAACCAACATCGCCGACGAAGCGGCAGGACCGGCGTTACGACCGAGGACTTCCGCACTTCCAGCATCGCCACCTCGGTCGATCGCCGATTGCGTGTTTTCCACAATATGCGAGCGTGCCGCTTTCTGTGATATTTCGCGCCGCAGTACACAAACTATTTTGTTCACGAATTACTTTGTCAATGAAGGAGGTGCCATGAGAATTTCCAGATTGCTCTTTGCTGTGGTGATCAGCGGCCTGTTCGCCACGCCCTTCGCGGCCCTGGCGGACGACCCGATCGTCATCAAGTTCAGCCACGTTGTGGCCAACGACACGCCCAAGGGCCTGGCCGCCGAGTTTTTCGCCAAGCGCGCAGCCGAACTGACCAAGGGCAAGGTCAAAGTTGAAGTGTACGGCAACTCGACGCTGTACAAGGACAAGGAAGAGCTGGAGGCGCTACAGCTCGGCGCCGTCCAGATGCTCGCCCCGTCGCTGGCCAAGTTCGGCCCGCTCGGCGTAAAGGAATTTGAAGTCTTCGACCTACCGTACATCTTCGACAATTATGCCGATCTGCACAAAGTCACACAGGGTCCGATTGGAAAGAGCCTGTTGAAGAAACTGGAGCCGAAGGGTGTGACCGGTCTGGCCTTCTGGGACAACGGCTTCAAGTCGTTTTCCGCGAACACGCCGATCCTGATGCCGGAGGACCTGAAGGGCAAGAAGATGCGCATTCAGTCGTCCAAGGTGCTCGAGGCGCAGATGCGGGCGCTGAAGGCGATTCCGCAGGTGATGGCCTTCTCCGAGGTCTATCAGGCGCTGCAGACCGGCGTTGTCGATGGTACCGAGAACCCGATCTCGAACCTGTTCACGCAGAAGTTTTTTGAAGTGCAGAAGCACCTGGCACTGACCGAGCACGGCTATCTGGGTTACGCCGTAATCGTCAACAAGAAGTTCTGGGACGGTTTGCCGGCGGATGTTCGCGGCCAGCTCGAAGCGGCGATGAAGGACACCACAGAGCACGCCAACAAGATCGCCAAGGAGCAGAACGACAAGGACCTGGAAGGGGTGAAGAAGAGTGGCAAGACGGCGATCCACGTGCCGACCCCCGAGCAGCGCAGGGCTTTCAAGAAGGCACTGATCCCCGTACATGAAGAAATGGCATCGCGCATCGGCAAGGATCTGCTGCAGTCGGTGTACAAGGAGACCGGCTTCGATCCGAGCAAGCTCTGAGCGCGAAAAGAACTTGGTGAACAGCCCGTTGGGACGCCTGGCCCGACGGGTTTTTTTTCAGGCAGTCGGGGGACTTCCGAATGAAAATACTTGATCACCTGGAGGAATGGCTGATCACCTTCCTCATGGGGGCTGCGACGACGATCATCTTTGCTTCAGTCGCGCATCGTTACGCGGCTGGCTATCCGATCCCGATCGTGCAGGATTGGCTGCTGTCACTGAACTTCGGCTGGGCGCAGGAACTATGCATCATCATGTTCGTCTGGATGGCGAAGTTCGGCGCGGCGTACGGCGTGCGCACCGGTATTCACGTCGGCGTCGACGTGATGATCAACAGCTTGAACGACCGCAACCGCAGTAAGTTCATCGTCTTCGGCATGCTCGCTGGCGCCTTGTTTACCGGCGTCGTCGGTACCTTGGGCGCGTTCTTCGTATGGGACAACGGCGCCCATTACGCGATCTTCCAGTTTCTCGGCCTGGACACCAGCGACATGTTCTCGGGGCCAACGACGCCCGACCTCGAGTGGCCGACCTGGGTGGTCTATAGCGCCATTCCGCTCGGTTCGTCGTTGATGTGTTTCCGTTTTCTGCAGGTCACGGTGAGCTTCCTCAAGACCGGCGAGTTGCCGCACCACGATCACGGCCACGTTGATGGACTCGACGAGGAAGGGGTTCCGGATGTAGCCGAGCCCTACAAGATGGAGGACAACCTGCATCCCCATGACCGGACGTACGACAAGCGTCATCCGGAAGATCGCTCGGGCAACGGAGACAAGCAACCATGAACGCCATGATCATATTCACGATGTTGCTGTGCCTGATGCTCACGGGTATGCCGATCTCGATCTCGCTCGGCCTGACGGTGCTCAGCTTTCTCTTTCTGTTTACTCAGGTGCCGCTGGAAGCGGTAGCCCTGAAGCTGTTCACCGGCATCGAAAAGTTCGAGATCATGGCCATTCCGTTCTTCATTCTGGCGGGCAACTTTCTGACTCACGGCGGTGTCGCGAGACGGATGATCAGGTTTGCAACCAGTATGGTCGGGCACTGGTACGGTGGCCTCGGCCTGGCCGGTGTGCTCGCCTGTGCGCTGTTTGCCGCCGTCTCTGGATCGTCACCGGCGACGGTTGTCGCGATTGGCTCGATCCTGATGCCGGCGATGCTCAAGGCCGGCTTCCCGAATCGCTTCGGCGCCGGCGTCATCACTACCTCGGGCGCACTCGGTATCCTGATTCCGCCGTCGATCGTGATGGTCATGTACTCGGTGGCGACCAACACCTCGGTCGGCGCACTGTTCATGGCCGGCGTCATTCCCGGAATTGGCCTGGCGATGGTGCTCGGTGGCGTCACCTGGTATCGCGCCAGGTCGAACAACTACCCGCGCATGGCCAAGTCGTCGGGAGCCGAGCGTTTCAAGGCTTTTCGTGAATCGGCCTGGGGCCTGCTGTTGATCGTGATCGTCATGGGCGGTATCTACAGCGGCATATTTACGCCGACCGAGGCCGCGGCGATGAGCGCCGTTTATGCTTTCATCGTTGCCGTCTTCGTCTACAAGGACCTGTCACTCAGCGACGTGCCGCGGGTCCTGCTCAACTCGGCAAACATGTCGGCGATGCTGCTGTACATCATCACCAACGCCGTGCTGTTCTCGTTCATCATGACCAACGAGAACATCCCGCAAGCCTTGGCCGACTGGATGCTGGGGCACGGGCTGGGCTTGATCGCCTTCCTGTTGGCGGTGAACGTGATCCTGCTGCTCGCCGGCAACTTCATGGAGCCGTCGTCGATCGTGCTGATCTTTGCGCCGATTCTCTTTCCGGTAGCGATGAAACTGGGGATCGATCCGGTGCACTTCGGTATCCTGATGGTGGTGAACATGGAGGTGGGTATGTGCCATCCGCCGGTCGGCCTCAACCTCTACGTCGCCTCCGGGATTACCAAGATGGGGATTACCGAGCTGACCGTGGCCGTCTGGCCCTGGTTGCTGTCGATGCTCGCCTACCTCGTTCTCATCACCTACGTGCCGATCATCTCGACCTGGCTGCCGACCAGGATGGGCATGATGTAGGGACGCCTCACAGAAGCTGGTGCGGGCAAAGGTACGCGTGCGGGAGACCCGCACGCGTACCTTTTTTTCGCTGGCCGTCGCTTGCCTCCGGGATCTGGTGTGCGTCGGCGAGGCGCGGCAAATTCAGCCGCGCCAGAGCCTCATCGAGGTCGGAGACGGCCACCCGCAAGCGCCGCTGGACTGCCGCTGAACTCGGTGGTCAGCGATGATCATCGTCGAGCGGGACTAGTCCTGCGCCGGGGCCGATTGATGGACCGGAGACCCTGCCGCAGCCTACCCGCGAACCGCCTCCGCCCAGCAATTGGGCGTTTCGTAGAGACGCAGGCGCTCGAGACGCAGGTGATTGCCGTAGCTATCGTGATAGATGTCGTCGAGAACCGAGAATGCTTTCTGGGCGAGATTCTCCGCGGTCGGAACGCAATCGAGGAGCACCGTCTTGTGTCCCGGCAGCGACTGCAGGAACTCGACCACCGGCCGGTCTCCGGCGTAGACCAGAAACGCGTGATCCCAAGCGTCGACCAGATGCTTCCTGGCCAGGTCCTTGACCTCGGAAAAATCCATCACCATGCCGTTCGCCGGGTCGCCCGCCTGGCGGATGATGTCGCCGCCGAGCGTGATCTCGATCGCGTAGCGATGACCGTGCAGATGACGACACTGGCTGTTGTGGTCGGGAATGCGGTGGCCCGCATCGAATTCAAGGCGACGGGTGATGAGCATCGGGAAAGCGCGAGGAAATGAGCCGCGATTATAGCACCGGCGACCCGCTGTCCCCGACACCGCGGGGCGGCGTCGGCGAGGTCCGGGCGACCCCGATGATCAGCGCGAGGGGCCCGCCCGGCAGTGGCGTGGCGCTCAAAAACCGCAAGCGGTGTTCAGCCGCAGCACGGCCAAGCGTCCCTCACTCGCTGACGGTGATCTGCAGCGGCGCCATTTCCTTGTACAACAGTGGCAACGGGGCCTTGCGGGAGATGGTGATGATCCGCGTCCCCGGCGGATGGATCAGATGGTAGGTCAGATACATGTGCGCCTCGCCGGCGCCGAGCAGCAGTTCGCGCAAGGCGGCGTAGCCCGGATGCCCGAGAACGTTCCTCTGGTCGAAGGTGCGTCGGTTGAGCCTGACCAATCGCTCGCCAACCTCGAGTGCCGGCTCTTGTGCTCCCAGCAGTTCGTGCGTCAGCATGCGCCGGATGTCGGGCAAGACCACGACACCGACGGCGTCGGCGCCGACCAGCCACTCGACCGCCCGGCCTTCGCCACCGGGGTCTGGTGCATGGTCGCCAAAAGCCTGGCACCAGCGGGGAATGTAGGCCGAATAGCGGCGAATGGTCTTTTCCATAGATGGCGGCTTCTACTGTTCCTGTGCCGCCCGTTCAATGAGGCTGCCCACCACATCGGTATCCGAGACGAAGCCCTGCAGGTCGTTGTTGTCGATCACCAGCACGCTTTTCACCGAATACTGAATCATCAGCCGGGCCAGATAGCGAACCTCCAGATGCTGCGAGACCTGCAGCGCCGGCTTCTGCGCGATGTCATAAACATTGAGCAAATCGATATCGCCGTCGTCGGCGATCACCGCCCGGGCCACGTCACGATAAGCGATCAGGCCGTGCGCATCGCCAGAATGGCGCTTCTCCACCACCAGCGACTTGACGCCGCGCTCCTTCATCATCATCAGCGCGTCGCGCACGGTCGCCAGCGGGCTAATGGTGATGACGTCTTTCTTCATGATTCCGGCAACCAACATTGCAAGGACTCCTTCACTCAATGATTCTTTTCACTAATCGACGCGGCACGCGGCCGACGGTTCGAGGCGGCTCAAATGTCATCCTCCACTTCACGGCGAAAGAGCTTCATCTGCTCCAGGCCGATCCCGACGACGCTGCCGAGCGCTACCGAAAAAGCCAGACCGCCGCCCGGCAGGTCGAGTTTCAAGTGCAGCTTGACCGCCCTGAGAATGCGCATCGCCAGTTGCTGCTCCGTGACGCAGAGCAGCAGTGTCTCCTTCCGCTCCAGGCCGAGGCCGAGGAAGGTCTTGCGCTCGTTGTGCCGCAAGCCCTTGCCCTTGAGAATGGTAAGACCCGTGGCACCGGCCTGCTTGAGAAGTTCAACCGCACGATTCTCCTCCTCGTCCGGGACGATCAGCACAACAGCAGAAAATTTCATGAAGCTTTCTCCTTGACCGGTTTCCTTGACTTCAGCAACAAGGTGGCGATGATGCCATAGGACATGACGATGATCATTGGTGTTAACGAGGCGAAAGCAATCAGGCCAAAACCGTCAATCATCGGATCCCGACCAGGTGTGCGTTCTGCGAGGCCAACGCCGAGTGCAGTCACCAGCGGGACAGTCACCGTCGAAGTGGTTACACCGCCACAGTCGAAGGCGATTGGAACGATGAAGCGTGGCGCGATCTTGGTCATGGCGATCACCAACAGGTAGCCCGGGATAAGCCAGTAGGCAATCGGGGTGCCGTCGACAATTCGCGCACAGCCGATCACCAGGCCAACGCCGACACCGATCGAAACCAGCGCCCGCAGAAAGAAGCCCTTGAGTTGCCCCAGACTCACTTCGTCGGCCTTGATCGACAGCGCGATCAGCGCGGGTTCCGCCATCGTCGTGGCGAAACCGATCAGGAAGCCATAGAGGTAGAGCACCCACATCGCCGAACCTTCCTGCATCAGGCCACGGGTCATCTCGTCGCCGAGTGGGAAGAGACCGATCTGCAATCCTTCGTCGAACAGGTAAAGACCCACGGCCACGAAAAGCATGCCGACCGCCAGGCCCTTGGGGTCGGCAAGTGGCCGCCGCAAGATGACGAAGCTCGAGAACAGGACGACGGCAATGATCGGCAACAGGTTCTTGACCATGCCCAGGAAGTTGACCAGCATCGCCATCGCACCCAGGTGGTGCTGATCATCGGTGGGCATCATGACCACCGCGACGCCGGGATCGGCCGCGACAAAAAACAGGATGCCGTAGAGTTGGATAACGATCATCGGAGCCAGTGCGCCAAAGGCGATGAGCCCGAAGCCGTCGAGCATCGGGTTACGGCCACGAATCGTTGCGGCGAGGCCCACGCCCATGGCGGTCAGCAGCGGGGCCGTCACCGTGGAAGCGACGACACCGCCCGAATCGAACGCCAGACCGACCAGTTCCGGTGGCGATATTGCCGTCAGAGATACGACGATCAGATAGCCGGGAATCAGGTAGAGCGCGATCGGATGCCCGAGCACGATCCGCCATACGCCCACCATTATCGACAAGCCAACGGCGAGTGCAGCCACCATGCGCAGGGTCATGGCGCCCATGCTGCCACCTGAAACCGCCTCGGCCTTGTACGCCACGGCCATCAGCGCCGGCTCGGCGGCGACCGAAGCGAAGCTGATGCAGAACGCAAAAGCCATCAGCCACAGGAACGAGCCCCGGCGGGCGAAATCGAAGGCCATCGTCTCGCCGGCAGGAAAGATCGCGGCATCCAGCCCTTTGACGAACAAGGCCAGGCCGATGAGGACAGCGCCAAAGCCGCCGATCAGCGCGCCGAGGTTGTCGGGCATGCGCTGGATGAAGAATCCCTGGAAGATGGCGACGACAATCAGCGTCGGCGCCAGATCTCTCCCTGCTTCGTGCAGAAGTTCGCGGACGAGGCGTAGAAGGGACCCCATACGTGCGCTAGGCCGCTACGACGGACCGCAGCAGGCGGCTCGACAGTAGTGAGGGACATTCGCGCAGGTGGGTCATCGGCTTTTCCAGAGATCGATCGAGACGCAAGTCGTCGTCGGCATCGAGCCAAATCATGACGCAGATCTCCCCGCACGGCAAGACTGCGGCATGAAAAGGCGAGTCGCCCGACCACAACTGCGTCGCCGTGTCGCCACGCGCGCGCGCGCCACCATCAATGCGTTCGGGATATGTTTTGCGGCGTGATGAAGGGAGATCCCAGCGAGAAATCCGATGCCCAAACCAGCGCCGCGAAGACACGCTGCGGGTCACCTCGCGTCAGCAAGAGAACACCGACGCCCGGCGGCCACGCGCCTGGTTCGCTGGCCAATCCGGCAAGCTTCATGACGAGCCGAAATGCCTCTGCGCCTCGGCCTCGCTGGCAAACAGATGCGCTGGCAGCTGCTGCTTTTCCAGCGCCTCGGCCAACCGCAGACGAAGAAAGGTACTGGAAGTGTAGCGAGTCACGTCATGGTAATGACGGTCCATCAGGTCCTTGACCATGCCGATGTAGTCATCAACCAGTTCGGGTACGATCGAGAAGCGATCGTAGTTGACGATCGCATTTACCTTGTGCCCGATCGGGGCCAGCCGGCCCTCGACAGCTAACCGAATCTGCTCGATATCAGCCGTGTCGCGCACGTTCAGACCGGCAAAATCGACGAAGAAAAGGTTCTTGGCATCGTCATAGGAGAGGCGGTCACGCATCGGCATGGCGAGCAGCGCCGGGCGGATGTTCATCGGCTCGTCGCTGAAGATACGCGCGTCCATCACCGACGGTTCGCCGCGCATGATCGGAGCGAAATCCATTTTGTCGAGGATATCCTTCTGCAGGTCGATACCTGGCGCGATCTCGACCAGTTCGAGCCCCTCGGCACAGAGACGGAAGACACAACGCTCGGTGATGTAGAGCACGGTTTGGCCCCACTTCACGGCCTGTGGGCCACTGAAGGTGCGGTGTTCGACGGCATCGACGAACTTCTTCGCCTTGCCGTCTTCGACAATGCGCAGCTTGCCGCCTTCGATCGCCACGTCCAGACTGCCGGCGGTGAACGTGCCGACGAAGACCACCTTCTTGGCATTCTGCGAAATGTTGATGAAGCCACCGGCGCCGGCCAGGCGGGGGCCAAACTTGGAGACGTTCAGATTGCCCTCGCGGTCGGCCTGGGCCAGACCCAGGAAAGCGATGTCAATGCCGCCGCCGTCGTAGAAATCGAACTGGCTGGGCTGATCGATAATCGCCTGCGCGTTGGTTGCTGCACCGAAGCTGAGCCCCCCCGCCGGAATGCCACCGATCACGCCTGGCTCGGCAGTCAGCGTCAGCAGGTCGATCACCTGTTCCTCGGCAGCGACGTTGGCCACCCCTTCCGGCATGCCAATGCCCAGGTTGACCACCGCGTTGGCCCGTAGCTCGAGGGCCGCGCGGCGCGCGATGATCTTGCGCTCACTCATCGGCATCGTCTCGATTGCCGACATCGGCACCCTGATCTCGCCGGCGAAGGCCGGACTGTACTGCTCGATGAAGGTCTGCATGTGGTATTCGGGCTTTTCGGCGACCACCACGCAGTCCACGAGAATGCCCGGGATCTTGACCTGGCGCGAGCTTAGCGTGCCACGCTCGGCAATCCGCTCGACCTGCACGATGACCATGCCACCCGAATTTCTGGCAGCCATGGCGATGGCCTGGGCTTCCAGCGTCAGCGCTTCGCGTTCCATGGTCACGTTGCCATCGGGATCGGCCGTGCTGCCGCGGATGATGCCGACCGTGATCGGAAAGCACTTGTAGAACAGGTATTCCTCGCCGTCGATCTCCATCAGACGGACGATATCGACGGTGGTTTTCTCGTTCAGCTTGCCGCCGCCAAAACGTGGGTCGACAAAGGTGCCGAGGCCGACCCGGGTGAGCGTCCCCGGCTTGCCCGCGGCAATATCCCGGAACATGTGCGTGATCACCCCCTGCGGCAGGTTGTAGGCCTCGATGCGATTGGCTACCGCCAGTTGCTGTACTTTGGGAACCAGCCCCCAGTGACCGCCGACGACGCGCTTGAGCAAACCATCGTGACCGAGATGATTAAGGCCGCGCTCTTTGCCGTCACCCTGCCCGGCGGCGTAGACCAGCGTCAGGTCGCGTGGGCTGCCAAGGCCGGAGGGGTCACTCGCGGCCGCCTCGAGAAAACGCTGCTCGAGCGCCACGGCGATGTTCTCGGCAAAGCCGATTCCGACGAAACCACTGGTGGCGACGGTATCGCCGTCATTGATCAGGCGCACCGCGGCGCGTGCGGAAACGACCTTGCCGGTATCGGAAACACGCAGCGAGGCGGCCATGGGGTGATGGGCAAGGGGCATGAGGGGTCTCCTGGGCTCGATGAGTCTGGCCGGCGGTCAGATGACCTTCGGTGAGTGGCGTGGCAGACGGCGATGATAATGCACCGCGCCACCGATGGAACGCCGCAGGTGAGAGATCGGCAAGCGGGTCGGCGAGTCGATCAGAAAGGCAGCTCGGGGATCAGCGGCCCGAGATCGTCTTGCCGCCCGGCGTCGCGCACCAGCCTGGCGGCGAGTTTGGAGTCGAAGCCGAGCAGTCGTTCGACGATTTCCTCGACCTGCTCGGACTGCCCCGCCTGGTGACAAGCCATACCCCACAGATAGTAGGCGTCGCCGTGCATCGGTTGCAGTTCGACGGCGCGGGCAAAAGCGTCGGCCGCCGCGGCATGCTCGCCCAGGTGGGCATACGCCAGACCCATGCCGTACCAGGCGTGATCGAGCGCCGGCTGGAGGCGCACGGCCTCGGCGAACGCAGCGATCGCTGCATGCGGACGGCCCGCCTGCTCGAGAACGAAGCCGTGGTTGTAATGCGTATCGGCATCAGCCGGCACCAGGCGCAGACTTTCGATAAACCATTTGTCGGCTACCTCATAGCGCTTGCGGTCGGCGGCGATACAGGCCAGATGGCGCGCCGACTGCACGTCGTCCGGCTGGCGACGAAAAGCCTTGCGATACTCGACGAAAGCTTTTTCCTCGCGACCGAAGAAACGCCACAGCCGAGCCCGGGCATAATGTCGCCAGTAGTCGAAATCGATCTGCAAACCGACGCCCTCGCGGCCGAAAAAACAGCCCGAAGATACCATGAGCTACCCCGATCTGTTTGTCGTCTCCATCCTGCGGGCGCTGGTCGAAGTCGCCCTGCTCTCCCTGCTCGGACAGGGCGCGGTCGGACTGCTGTCGGGAGCAAGGCGCGAAACCAATCCGATCTACCTGCTGTTCCGCGTCGTCACCAGGCCGGTAGTGCGGATGCTTCGCTGGCTGACCCCCAGGATAATCGTCGACCGGCACCTGCCCGTCCTGGCCTTCTTCCTGATGTTCTGGCTGTGGATATCACTCGCCTACGTCAAGCGGCTGCTCTGCGAGCAGCACGGGCTGGCGGGCTGCTAAGGCCAGCGACTCGGCGCAACCCGCAGGCCCGCGCAGGTGAATCGTCACCCGACGCGGAGCGCCATTGCGCGTGCCAACGGTGAGGCCATAGTCGCTGCGGGGACGATCAATGCCTCAATGCGAGAACGCAAGTTCATGCGCCACGCTGGATTGATCGGAGGTCGACTTGACGCCGAAGTACTTGTCCCCGGACTTGAAAACGAACCGGCACCATTGTTCCGTTGTTCTCTTCCATTCCAGGAGGACGCAATAAGTGCCGTTGTCGGCCAGTTGCCAAGTCCCACGGGCAGAGGCATGGACCCCCGCGGTGGAGGAGGAGCCTCCACGATTGTCCGAGGACGCGACGAGGCTGCCATCCGCGGAGTTCTCCCAATTGCGCGTGGAACCCTGGCCAGTTCTACTTTGTACCTTTGCCCCGGGGAGCAGGGCTTGCAGTTCATCCTTCGATAACTGGGTTGCCCCCTGGGCGTTGAGATCGCTCAGCTTCAAGCTGTTTGGTTCCTGTCCGAGAACCTGGGTTGAAGCGCAAACCAGCAGAATCGCGGCAAGGGCTGTTCTCACGACTAACTCCTTTCAGGTGATGGCTCCGGATCGAGTTGCCCCCAAGCGTGGCGCGGCGCTGCCGCCGCCAAAATATCGGCCTCAGTGCCGACCAATCGCGGCAGGGTGGCCGCGTTCAAGTCGAACAGCCGACGCCCAGGGTTGCGGTTGATTGTAGCCGTAGAGTGCCGGGGATCAAGCCTCTTCTTGCCTGACTGGAAAGGCCTGGCCGGCGTTCCCCACCGGGAGCGCCCTCGGCAAGCAATAAGGCGACGACGCGCGGAAGAAACAGCGCTGAAACGGCTAGAATCCTCCACTGACCTGCTGACCTGCGGCTGCAAACACCGACCGATGTTTCCGACTGACTTCGTGCTAACCCTGCTTCGCCATCCCGCCACCCCCGCACCGGTGGTGCGGTTGATCGACGTTCACGCTTGCCGCAGCATCGACGGTCATCTTGAGCTTGCCTGGTGCCTGCGCGGCGACATGGCGCGCCTGCTGATCCCCGAGCCACGCACCGACGGCTGCGCCGACGGACTGTGGGAACATACCTGTTTCGAGGCCTTTGTCGGCGTCGCTGGCGACCCTGGCTACCGTGAGTTCAACTTTTCGCCTTCCGGCCAGTGGGCGGCCTATGCATTCTCGAGCTACCGGCAGCGCGACGAAACCCTGGCGCTGCTCGCGCCGCCGCGGATCAGCGCCAGGCTGTTTGCCGGCCGGCTCGAACTCGAAGCCACCCTGACGCCCGGCATGCTGCCACCGACAGCAGCCGGGACAGCGCTGCAGATCGGTCTTGCCGCAGTGGTCGAAGCCGCCGACACCATCGACGGCAGCCACAGCTACTGGGCGCTGCGCCACCCGGCGGCACTGCCCGACTTTCACCATCGCCACGGCTTCGCGCTCGAACTGGCGCCGCCGCAACACCCCTGCTGAAGGAAACCCGAATGTCCGCCATCGAATTCGGCCTCGACCGACTGCTCAACGACCCGGAACTGCGCAAGCCGCTGCACGCTCGCCGCCTCGCTTTGGTCGCCCACCCTGCTTCAGTCAGCGCCGGACTGACGCACGCCCTCGACGCGCTGGCGGCCCTGCCCGACCTGCACCTGACCGCGGCCTTTGGCCCGCAACATGGCTTGCGCGGCGACAAGCAGGACAACATGGTCGAGTCAGCCGATTTCATCGACCCGGCGCATCGCATCCCGGTGTTCAGTCTGTATGGCGAGGTGCGCCGCCCAACGCCGGAAATGATGGACACCTTCGACGTACTGCTGATTGATTTGCAGGACATCGGCTGCCGCATCTACACCTTCATCACGACTCTGCGCTACCTGCTCGAGGCCGCCGCCAAGTACGGCAAGGCGGTGTGGGTCCTCGACCGACCGAACCCGGCTGGCCGCCCACTCGAGGGTTTGCTGCTGCGCTCTGGCTGGGAGAGCTTTGTCGGCGCCGGGCCACTACCGATGCGCCATGGCCTGACGATGGGCGAGCTGACCTGCTGGTTCATCGCCACCTTTAACCTCGATGTCGACTGCACGGTGATTACCATGCACGGCTGGACGCCCGCGTCAGCCCCTGGCTACGGCTGGCCTCTTGACGAACGAAGCTGGATCAACCCCAGCCCGAACGCAGCGAACGTTTCAATGGCCCGTTGCTACGCCGGCACCGTCCTGCTCGAAGGCACGACCCTCTCGGAGGGTCGCGGCACGACCCGCCCGCTGGAACTGTTCGGCGCCCCCGACATCGATGCTGGCAAGCTGATCGCCACCATGCACACCCTCGCCCCGGACTGGCTGCTCGGCTGCCGGCTGCGTCAGTGCTGGTTCGAGCCGACCTTCCACAAACACACCGGCAAGCTGTGCCAGGGCGTCCAGATTCACGTCGACGACGAGCACTACCAGCACCCCTGGTTTCGCCCCTGGCGCCTGCAGAGCCTGGCTTTCAAGGCCCTGCGGCAACTACAGCCGGACTACCCCCTGTGGCGCGACTTCGCCTACGAGTACGAAAGCACGCGGCTGGCGATCGACCTGATCAACGGTTCACCGCTGCTACGCGAGTGGGTCGATGACCCGCAGGCGGCGCCGGCCGACCTCGACGCCTTGAGCCGGGCCGACGAAGACGCCTGGGAGAAGACGCGGCAGGAATTCCTGCTCTATTGAAGCCGCCGGTTTGAAACTCCATTTGCCAGGGCATCGGTGAACACGCCGCCACGCCGCATCGCCCATCTCGATATGGACGCCTTCTACGCGTCGGTCGAACTGCTGCGCTACCCGGAATTGCGTGGCCTGCCGGTAGTGATCGGCGGCAGCAGCGCGCAGCAACCCGACGTGCTCGCCGACGGCAGCCGCCGCTTCGCTCGGCTGCGCGATTACGTCGGCCGCGGCGTGATCACCACCGCGACCTACGAAGCGCGCGCACTGGGTGCCTTCTCGGCAATGGGCATCATGAAAGCGGCCCGACTGGCGCCGGAAGCGATTCTGCTGCCGGTCGATTTCGCCGCCTACCGCCACTACTCGCGCCTCTTCAAGGCCGCCGTCGCGCGCCTCGCGCCAGAGATCGAGGACCGTGGCATCGACGAGATGTACATCGATCTCAGCGCCCTGCCCGGCGACACCCGCCAGCTCGCCCAGCGCCTCAAGGACGCGGTGCACGAGGCGACCGGGCTGTCGTGCTCGATCGGCGTCGCGGCCAACAAGCTGCTGGCCAAGATCGGCTCCGACCTCGACAAGCCGGACGGCCTGACGCTGCTCGTGGCGGACGATATCCCGCTACGCATCTGGCCGCTGGCGGTGCGCAAGATCAACGGCATCGGCCCGAAGGCGAGCGACCGCCTGGCCACCCTGGCCATCCACAGCATCGGCGAACTGGCACGTGCCGAAGCGGAGTCGCTGCGCCAGCACTTCGGTCGCAGCTACGGCAGTTGGCTACTGGCGGCGGCGCACGGCATCGACGAACGACCGCTGGTCACCTCGTCCGAGCCGAAATCGATCAGTCGCGAGACGACCTTCGAACGCGATCTGCACCCGCGTGACGACCGCGCAACCCTGAGTGGAATTTTCACGAAATTGTGCACTCACGTCGCAGAGGACCTTGCCCGCAAGGACTATCTGGGCCGAACGATCGGCATCAAGCTGCGCTTCGCGGATTTTCAGACCGTCACCCGTGACCTCACCCTGCCCACCGCCGTCGGCGACCCACAGGCCATCCGCCGCGCTGCCGGCGAATGCCTGCGTCGGGTTCCGCTCGACCGCAAGCTCCGCCTGCTCGGCGTTCGGGTCAGTGCGCTTTCAGCGCGGCGGCCTGCCGAGGATCAGCCGCCACCGCGCCAGGGAGAGCTGGTGCTGACCGCCTAGCGCGCGCGGCGCGGCGCGACTGCTTGCCCCTAGCACGATTCATCCAGCGTTCGTCAATGCCCGCAAAAGGGCGCAACACCACTCCACCCTCGCAGGTCCGGATGCTGCCCCGTCGAACGCACAACGCCTGTGCTGCCGTCGAACATGACGTCGAAGAACTCCTGCACATTCCAATCGTTGCAGAACAACCATGACCAGGCGAGCGTATTGCTCCGCGAGTAATACTGGGTCCACATCGGCCCCGACGGGCCAAGGATGCGCAACACCTCGTCCTTGCTCATTGCCACCTGGACACGCGCAAAATTTTCCGTGTTCAGCACCTTTTCGATACGCTGTAGTTTCCCATCCGGCCCGACAAAGGCCATGAAAGTCTGCGTACCCACCGGACCACGCGGGTAGGCCAGTTGTTCACTTCCATCCGGATTTTTCCAGATCATCGCCGGCGCGCCCATCGAGGCAACGACCTCCGGCAGCGTCGACACGCCCGGCTTGAGATTGCTGCCGCTGTAACCGGCGCAGCCGGCAACAAGCAGAGCACCGGAAACAATCAACCCGCGCACCCATATTGCATATATTTTGTTCATTTCGCCTCCATCTCGATCAAGGATTGACTTCAATCTTGCACACGCGTGTCGCCCATCAGGGACACCCACTCCCGGCGGCCTTCGACGAGCATCGCTGACGCCGGTTACCGCCGCTTCAGCGCTGATTATTGCCGATTGCGCGCCAGCCAAGCGTGTGGTCGGAGCCATTTCTGATTTGGCGCGCTCAGCGGCGTGCCAGCGGTACCGTCAAATAGCCCGACGCAGTGCCGCTGAGCTCGCGCCACAGCTCGCTGATCGGCACGCGGTTGCGTGCCGTATGATCGACCCACTCGGTTGGCGCCGCCGTGCCGGGGT
>NZ_JAVTWB010000204.1:33727-35477 GCF_032229525.1 Accumulibacter sp.
ACGCGGTTGCGTGCCGTATGATCGACCCACTCGGTTGGCGCCGCCGTGCCGGGGTGGAAACGGACGCCCCAGATCGGCTCAAAGCCATCGGTACGCAAGGAGTAGCGGGCGTCGCCGATGACGCTTGGATCGGCTTCGGCGCGCGCGGTCCAGCCAGCAGAGAAATAGCTGAAGCGGGCGAAGTCGCGGAGAACGCGTTCGTCGGCCCTGGCTTGCGCTGGCAAATCCTTCTCCAGCAGCAGCTCGACCGTACTGCCCTCCTTCCATCGCGTTTGCTCGACGCCGACCACGCGCAGGCGATCGGTGTACAGGGTTTCGCCCGACTGGTAGACCGATCGCCAGAGCAGCGGATTGCCGACCGTCGGAAACATCTCGGCCCGATCGAGCGGATGGCCGCGGGCGGCGGCGATCCTCACCTGGACGTCGAGCGCACGCTCGCGCTGCCAGGCGGCGGTTCCGACGTAAGCGAGGCCCAGCGCCAGCGCCACTGCGGCAGGCAGCCGAGAGTTTCGGCGCACGGCGAAGATGAGCCCGATCAGCAAAATCAGGGTCAGCGGCGGGCCAATGGTGGTGATCCAGTTCCAGGACACACGCAGTGGCGAGAACGGCCACAGCAGGTGCGTCCCATAATTGGTGCACGCGTCGAGCACGGCATGCGTGGCGTAGCCGATGGTGGTCGCGGCGACTATCGGCCGCCAGTTCGAGCGATGGCGTTGCCGCGCCAGCCAGGGCGCCGCAGCCACGATGCCGCCGACCGGAATGAACGCCAGGGCATGCGTGAAGTGGCGGTGGTACTGGATCGCCAGCAAGGGGTCCGCCGAACTCCGGATCAGGATATCGGCATCAGGCAGCACACCGCCGACGGCGCCGAGCAGCCACGCCTGGCGGCCAAGACGCGGGCCGAGGGCAACTTGTGCCGCGGTCGCGCCGAGCAGCGCATGGGTCAAGGGGTCCATAAGCTTCCAGCCGGAATCGCGCCGGCAGCAGGGAAAAGAAATTCGTTGCGGCGCAGCGGCAGACCTCTCGCCGGCCGCTTTCGGACCGCGCGCTGCGAAGCGGGCATTATCGCCCCAAGCGGGAACATTCCGCCCGTTTGATTGGCCGCAGAGTACGGCAACCAGGCAATCGCGGTTGATTTGAGTGCGCGCAGCGCCGGGGGTCCTCCGACGGCAAAAAACCTCGCTGCGTCCGTCCGCACCTTCTTCACTTTTTTGCTGTGCTGCGTCGCCAAACCTGGCGCGCGACAATTTTTCGCACAGTCTTATGGCAGGATCCGCTGCTCAAGCATTGATGGATGCAGTACAGTTAGCCAGTTCCCCCGGCGTAGCGGGGCATCATTTGAGCGGGAGTCGCAATGGCCTTTCTGAGTTGGCGAGACGAGTACCGCGTCGGCGTCACGCGTATCGATGAGGAACACCGCTATCTGTTCGATCTGATCAACGCCTTTCACGATGAGCATCGTGGCGCAGCCGATGACAGCGCGCTGGGAAAAATTCTCAATCAGCTGGTGCAATACGCTGAACAGCATTTTCGCCACGAAGAAGCGATCATGAAGAAGAACAAATACCCGGCCCACGCCGAGCATTGCGCGCTGCACGAGGAACTCTATCTCGCCATTTTCCGCCTTTCCGAACAGCTGGGCGCAGGCTCCGTGCGCGTCGACATCGAGACCGTGCGCTTCATTCGCAGCTGGCTGGTAGACCACATCATCCAGCATGACCTCCAGTTTGCCGACTACATGGCACGGAAA
>NZ_JAVTWB010000205.1:0-35201 GCF_032229525.1 Accumulibacter sp.
GTCCCCTCGACAGGAATCGAACCTGTATCCCACGCTTAGGAGGCGCGTGCACTATCCATTGTGCTACGAGGAGCAGGGCGCGTATTGTAGCCGCTGCCTCCGCTTTTCGCCAATTGCGCATCCTTCCGCCTGCCGCCTGGCAGGCGCAGTCGCGAGTCCCGTGAAACGCCTGCCGCCTTTGCCCGTCCGCCTGTCGTTGGAGCATTTCCGTACCGTCGCGGCGAGCGGATAGGGGTCTTCTCCACCCGAAGTCGGACCCGCCACGTCCGTCCGCGGGGTAAAATGCCGCCCTGTTGTTGCCGGGCCGCCGCGCCGGCGCACTGCGTCGAGCAGCGCCAGGCTCTGCTCACTGCACATTCACAGGAAATCGACCCACGCTCATGCCGTACCTGATGCTCTCCGACGCCTCACTTGCCTTCGGCCATGTGCCGCTCCTCGATCACGCCGAGTTCCAGCTCGACCCCGGCGAGCGTATCGCGCTGATCGGTCGTAACGGCACCGGCAAGTCCTCGCTGCTTGCCGCGCTGGCGGGCTGCGGCGCACTCGATGACGGCACGGTGTGGCGACAGCCGGGACTGCGCATCGGCTATGTGCCGCAGGAGCCGCCGTTCGATCCGGCACTGACCGTTTTCGAAGCCGTCGTTGCTGGCATGGGCGACCTGGCTGCCTTGCTTGCCGAGTACCACGCCGTGTCGCACGCGCTGGGTGACGCCGACGCCGATCACGAGGCGCTGCTTGAGCGTATGCAGGACCTCCAGGGCGAACTCGAAGCGCAGCACGCGTGGTCGTTCGAGGCGCAGGCCGAGCGCGTCATCCAGCGCTTCTCGCTCGATGCCGACGCCCTGGTCGGCACGCTGTCCGGCGGGCAGAAGAAGCGCCTGGCCCTGGCGCAGGCGCTGGCCGTCTCGCCCGACCTGCTGCTGCTCGACGAACCGACCAACCACCTCGACATCGGCGCCATCGAGTGGCTCGAGGAAATGCTGGTCGGTTCGGGCGTGACGCTGGCGTTCATCACCCACGACCGCCGCTTTCTTGAGCGCGTCGCGACGCGTATCGTCGAACTCGACCGTGGTCGCCTGCTTTCGTGTCCCGGCAGCTTCAGCGAGTATCAGACGCGCAAGGAGGCGATGCTGCATGATGAGGCGGTGAATAACGCCCGCTCCGACAAGTTCCTGGCGCAGGAAGAAGTGTGGATCCGGCAGGGCATCAAGGCCCGTCGCACGCGCAACGAAGGTCGCGTTTTGCGCCTTGAGCAACTGCGCAGGGATCGTGTTGCCAGACGCGAACGCCAGGGCAAAGTCGAACTGGCGCTTGACGCCGGTGACAAGAGCGGGAAACTCGTGGCTGCTCTCGAACACGTCAGCAAGAGCTTTGGCGACAAGGTGGTGGTGCGCGATTTCTCGTGTCGTTTGCAGCGCGGCGACAAGATCGGCGTCATCGGACCCAACGGTGCCGGCAAGACGACGCTGCTGCGTCTGATTCTCGGCGAGCTGGTGGCCGACAAGGGCAAGGTTCATCTCGGAACCAAGGTGCAGGTGGCCTATTTCGACCAGTTCCGCAGCCAGCTCGACGACGATGCGACGCTGATCGACGTTATCTCGCCGGGATCGGATTTCGTCGAAATCGGTACCCAGAGAAAGCATGTGATCAGCTATCTCGGCGATTTCCTCTTCGCGCCACAGCGCGCACGTTCGCTGGTCAGCTCGCTGTCCGGTGGCGAGCGCAACCGCTTGCTGCTGGCCCGCTTGTTTGCTCGGCCAGCCAATGTGCTGGTGCTTGACGAACCAACCAACGACCTCGACATCGAGACGCTCGAGCTGCTCGAGGAGCTGTTGCAGGAGTACACGGGGACGCTGTTTCTGGTCAGCCATGATCGTGCGTTCATCGACAACGTGGTCACCCAGACGATCGCCGCCGAGGGTGACGGGGTGTGGCGCGAGTACGCTGGCGGCTATCAGGACTGGGCCGACTACCAGGCCGGGCGGGGCAAGGAACAGACGCCGGCGCCGACTGGCGGCAAGCGCGGTGATCTGCGCCCGGCAGAGATGGAAAAACCAGCCAGCCAAAAAGCCTCAGGCAGCAGCAAACTGTCCTGGAAAGAGGGGCGCGAGCTGGCGGAGCTGCCACAGCGGATCAGCGCCCTCGAGAGCGAACAGAAAGCGATCGGTGCGCGCCTTGCCGATCCTCAGCTATACCAGTCGCAAGCGCAGGAAGCGCAGCGTCTGGCGGCGCGCCTGAGCGAAATCGACGCTCAACTGCTGGTCTTGCTCGAGCGTTGGGAGGTGCTCGAGGGCTAGCGGCGCCCGTTGTCGCCGGGATCGCCTCCTGCGTCTGCCGCCGAAGCAGCAGTCACGCGCTCACCTGTCGGGGCGGGCGTCACTTTGGTGCGCAGGACGAGAAGCGCCGCCACGCCGGCCAATAGCCCCCAGAAGGCGGAGCCGATGCCTGCCAGCGTAATGCCGGAGGCGGTGACCAGGAAGGTCAGCAATGCCGGCTCGCGTTCCGTTTCCAGGGCCAGGGCGGCGGTCAGACCGCTGCCGATGGTGCCGAGCAGAGCGAAGCCGGCGATCGCCAGAACCAGTTCCTTGGGAAAAGCGAGGAACAGCGAGCCGACGGTGGCGCCGAACAGGCCGATCAGCAGATAGAAACCACCGGCAGCGACGGCGGCGACGTAACGCTTGTCGGGATTTTCGTGTGCCTCTCGGCCCATGCAGATGGCGGCTGTGATCGCCGCCAGGTTGACTGCGAAGCCACCGAAGGGGGCGACCAGCAGGTTGGTGGCACCGGTCCAGCCAATCAACGGCGAGATTGGTACCTGATAGCCAGCAGCGCGAATGACGGCTACGCCGGGGACGTTCTGCGAGGCCATGGTGACGACGTACAGGGGCAGCGCGACGCCGATCAGTGCCGCCCAGGAAAATACCGGGGCAGTGAATACCGGCCTGGCCAGTTCGAGTCGGATTTCGTCGACGCGCAGCAATCCCTGGGTGGCGGCGATGCCGACACCAAGGAGCAGGGTAAGGACGATGGCGTAGCGCGGCAGCAGCCGGCGCCCGATCAGGTAGGTGCAGAACATCGGGAAGACCAGCGCGAACTGCCTTTCCATCGCCAGGAAGGCGTCGAGGCCAAAACGCAGCAGGACTCCGGCCAACATGCCGGAAGCGATCGAGATCGGGATCCGGTCGATCATCCGTTCGAACCAGCCGCTGAAGCCGGAGATGGCGATCAGTGCTGCCGAGACGAGAAAGGCAGCGATTGCCTCGGGCATCGAGACGCCCGCGGCACTGGTGATCAGCATCGCCGCTCCGGGTGTCGACCAGGCGGTCAGCACCGGTACCCGGAAGCGCAGCGAGAGGGCGATGCTGGTCAGACCCATCGCGAAACCAAGCGCACACATCCAGGAGGCGATTTCCGCCGCTGTCGCGTGCAGTGTTTGAGCGGCCTGGAAAACGATCACCGCCGAACTCGTGAAGCCGACCAGAACGGCGACGAAACCGGCAACCAGCGCCGAAGCGGAGAAATCGCGGATCAGCCGCATGCCGTTGCCCGCCGGCGATGTCTGTCGGCTGCCGCGCGTGGACGATTCATGGCGTGGGCCGGCAGATCAGATCCGGCCGGTCTTGCGCAGTACTTCCCGAATCTGCGGCAGCGCCGCCTGCGCGGCTTTTTCGCCCTCAAGAATGGCATCGTGGCGCGCTACGAAGTCGGTCGAGCCGACGCTGCCCACCTGTGGTCGAATCACCACGTCGGCTTCCTTGAGCTCGTAGCGCGCGAGGCTCTGGCCCATGATGGTGAAGGTCTGCATCAGCACGTCCAGGGTACTGCGCACCGGCTGGTTGCCGGGAACAGCTGCGATGTCGACGGCGATCACCACGTCGGCTCCCATCTCGCGTGCCGCACGGACCGGGATCAGGCTGCTGAGGCCGCCATCGACGTATTCCCGCCCGGCAATCCGCACCGGCTGAAAGACCCCCGGCACGGTCGCCGAGGCGCGCACCGCCATGCCGGTGTTGCCGGTGCGAAAGACGATGCTCTCGCCGCTGCGCAGATCGGTGGCGACCGCGCCGAAGGGCTTCTTCAGCGCCTCCAGCGGACGCTGGCCGACGGCCTCATTGATGAACAACTGCAAGGACTCACCCTTGAGGACGCCACGGTCGGGCAGTGACCAGTCGCTGATTCTGGCTTCGTCGAGCCGGTGCGCGAGCTTCTGCAACTCGAAGCCACTGTTGCCGGCGGCATATAGAACGCCGACGACGGCGCCAGCGCTGGTGCCCGTGACGATGTCGGGGACGATGCCCTGATTCTCGAGCACCTTGATCACCCCGACATGAGCAAACCCGCGCGCCGCACCGCCGCCAAGCGCCAGGCCGAGCTTGACCGGCTTGGTGGTTTGGGCGATCGGTGGGGGTGGCTTGCTCGCACAACCGCTGGCGAATAGTGCGGAGAGGGCAGCAATCAACAGCAGGTGACGCATGGCGTGCCTTTCGTCGGCTGGTGGTGGTCGGGCTTGCGCTTTGTGACGTATCAACCGGAGCGCGTCATGGAGCAAATCTGCTGCTGTCGTCTCGCTTGAGTCGGCGCGAGTCGCCATGGTACGACTTCAAGTGACTGTCCGCCAGCCACCTGAGCCCGCCAGGCGGAGAGGGCTTCCCCGCCCTGGGGGTGGGGCTGGGGGCGGGGGCGCCCGCAGGGCTCGGCAGGGGTATCCGCCTCACCGGGGTCGCTTCCACACGAAACGACCTAAACCCACGAAAAGCCGAGGGAACCTCAGACGGCTGATGAACTCGGTCGGTCGCTGTTGCCCACCAACAAAAGCGCTCAAACGCTTGTGGCATTTTGGTCTACATGAAATTGCCTCTGGATGACTCGGAATCGGCAAACTGCAGGTTTCGCAGCAGCTGGCGGAATAGGCGAATTGCCGTAGTGATCTGCGCCGTGCCGACGATGCGCACGGACGCGGCGCCGAACGGCCATTCTTTTGCTACGGCGAAAGGCAGCGAGACGAACAGGAGGCCGGCGACCAATGCGTAGCCCAGCCAGTTGGTGAGGATGCTCAAGGTCGTGACTTCGGTCGTCTTTTCCAGTGAAAGTCCGAGGCACGCATAGAGGCGGTAACGAAACGCGAGCCCACCGATCAGCGACCCGAAGTTGAGGTTGAACGCGTAACTGATGAAAGTGACCCGCATCACCCGCATCGCCGGCAAGCGGTGCGCGGTATGCCGGTGGCCGGTGGCCGAATAGGTCGAGGCAGCTGCAGAACAGATGACTCGCCAGGGCGAAGACTGCGGCGGCAGGCAACAAGCCAGCCGGGCAGTCGCGCAGCGCGGCAACCACCTCTTGCCAGTCTATTTCACGCGCCTGCTGGATCAGCAGCCCGCCGATGAGCAGGAAAAACATGCCGGCCGCCAGGCGCTTGAACCATGGCCACCACGGGCGGGAGGCGAGCGCGCGGAACGGCCCCGGCACTCGCGCGCACCTCACACCGTTTTTCGAGACGCATCGCTGATCGTTTCGACGCGCGCCACGTGCGCCGGCAGCATTCCGGCCAACCGCGGATAAAGACGCAGGGCGTGGTACACGAAGAAGCTGCGCAATTTCGACCACGCCGGCCCGGCGGCTACCGTCTCGAGCGTTGCCTCGGTGCATTTCTCGTCGATTAGCGCCTGCAGCCGGTCGGCCAGGCATTCGTTGAACCCGCGGTCATGGATTATCACATTGGCTTCGAGGTTCAACGACAGGCTGAACGGATCGAGATTGCTTGAGCCGACCGTCGACCAGTCGTCGTCGACCAGCGCCACCTTGCCGTGCAGCGGGCGCTCGCAGTATTCATGGATGCGCACGCCGGCTTGCAGCAAGTCTTCGTGCAACAGATGCGCGGCGGTTCTGGCAATCGCCATGTCGGGCTTGCCCTGCAGCACCAGCCGGACATCGACGCCACGTCGCGCCGCGCGGCGCAGATCGCGCAACAGCCGGTAACCGGGGAAAAAGTAGGCGTTGGCGATGACGATGCGCCGGCGTGCGAAGCGGATCGCCAGCCGATAGTGGCGCTCGATGTCCTTACGGTGCAGCCAGTTGTCGCGCACCACGAAACTGGCTCGCGCGGTGCCGACGACGTCGTTTTCAGCGCCACCGTCGGCGACGTTATCGATCGCCTTGTCGTTGGCCACCCCGCCCGCTGCCGCGTCGGCACGATCTCTCCTGGCCTGCCGACGTTTCTGCCACCAGCGCCGCAAGCGACCCGGGCCTGCCGATTGTTCGCGGACGAAGCGGTGAATCTGCCTGACCAGGGACCCCTCAATCGCCACCGAGTAGTCCTGTTTCGCTTCCGGCCCGTAGTCCGCGAGGTGGTCGGCCGAATAATTGATGCCGCCAACGAAGGCCAGCTTGCCGTCAATGACCGCCGTCTTGCGGTGCATGCGGCGCAGCATTTTCGGCCGCCAGCCGAAGAACCAGGGCTGTGGATCGAAGACGTTGATCGTGACGCCCGCATTGCTTAGACGAGCGAGGAAGCCATCCGACAAGTCATGCGAACCCCAGCCGTCGAGCAGCAACATGACCCGCACACCGCGCTGCGCGGCGGTGACCAGCGCTTCCTGCAGGGCCATCCCAACTTTGTCTTCGAGCAGAATGAAGGTTTCGAGCAGCACCTCGTGACCGGCGCCGTCGATCGCGGCAAACACGCGGGGATAGAACGCTTCGCCGTTCTCGAGCAGTTCGACACGGTTGCCTTCGCTCCAGCGCTGCCTCATTGATAACTTCTCATTGCCGCCTTCTCCTCGCTCGGGTTCCGCTTCATCGTCGCTTGCTTGATTCCGCACTCGCCACTCAGGCATGTGGCGCGGACTGCCGCGACAATTAGAGCCTACTCGCTTGCCAGCCCGCCGGATGTCGGAATTTTCTGACACGCGGAACGGAACTACACGACATCAGGACCAGTGCCCGGGCTTTGCCTCGCCGCTGCCGGCCGCGCTGGTTGCGGCGGTCGACGGCCTGGCCATCGTCGTCCTCAGCCTGCCGAGCGGCAAACGCAGCGAGGAGCATTACGGTCGCTGGGATCGGTTCGTGGCGGGTTTTCACCGCGCCTGTAACCTCCGCCGGCCTCCGAGCCCAACGTCGCTGGCGCGACCTTCCCATTGTCAGGGAGGAGACCGGCATCGCCCCCTGATAAAGGCGGGTTGGGGGTGTGGGAACTTTGGCTTCCGAGTTCCGTTCACTCTTTCGGCGAGCGCGTATCAAGCAGGTCGTCTTCACTTGCCGTGCTGCGGTCGGCGGCAATTTGCCGATCGAGGTGATCCTGGCGCGCGATATCGAGCGCCATGCACGGTTCGTCGTCCGGGCCGGGCACGGCGTGGCCTGGTGTCGCCATGCTCGTGGTAGCCGGCGGCGCGCCGGCGATGAGCGGCGAAGCCTGCCCGAGGATTACGTTGTAGATCGGTTCGGGCATGACGATGCCGGCCTGGTCGAAGCTGCGCTTGACCAGCCGGATTGCTTCGCTGCGCACCTTGATGAACTCCGTCTGCGACTGGTCGACCCAGCCGAAGACGCGCAGCAGGACGTTCGAATCGCCAAGCGTTTCGACGGTGCACGAGGGCGCCGGATCGTCGAGCACGCCATCCATCCCGGCCAAGGTGCCGGCGGCCAGCGTCTGTGCCTGTACCAGGTTCTGGTCGGTGTCGACGCCAACATCGAAGGCAAAGCGGCGTTTTGGGTTACGCGTGTAGTTGACGATCACCGCCTTATAGACCATGGCGTTCGGCAGGCGCGTGTGGTTGCCGTCAACGGTCATCAAGATCGTCGCGCGTGCCGTCAGGCGCAGGACGCGGCCCTCATTGCCGTCGATTACCACCAGGTCGTTGTGGGCGAACGGCTGGCGCAGGCTGAGCAGCAAACTGGCGATATAGTTCTCGACCGTGTCACGCAAGGCGAAACCGACCGCCAGCCCAACCACGCCGGCCGCGCCGAGTACGGTGCCGAGCAAGGCCGTGGCGTCGAGTATCTCGAGCGCGAGCACCACGCCCAAACCGATGATCGCCATGCGCACCAACTGGCGCACCAGATCCCGTAGAAACGGATTGCGCCCGAAACGCCGCGCCAGTTGCTCGCTGGCCGACACGCGCCGGGCCAGCCACCAGAATGCAGCCAGTACGATCAACGCGACGCCGAGCAATGGCAAGAAGGCGACCAACGAGCCGAGCTGCGCGAGCAAACGCTCCATGGTCGGCAACAGTCGCCGGCGCACGTCCTGTGATACGGCGATCCGGTCCTGCACGTCGACCACGCCCTGTACGCGCCGCGCGATGTCGAGCGCCTGTTCGTGATCGGCTCTCGCCGTCACTTCGCCGCTCAGGGCGACGACGCCGGCACTGACTTCGACCTCGATGTCGCCGAGGCCGTCGAGAGCCGCGAAAAGCTGACGTAGACGCCGGGCGATTCCCGCGTCACTGCGCACGTCCGAATTAACATCGATGGTCGCTGCCACTGCGGACTGCGGGCTGCTTTCCGACGCGCCGGAATCGTCTGCCACCGCAAGGGCCGGTGCCGGCGAAAGCAGGGACAGCACCAGCAGCACCGCGAACACGGACCGGCGCAGGGCGCCAACGATAGCGGCGACGCTCCCGGAAATCACTCCGCCGCCCCCGGCCGTGCGTCGGCATCATCTCCGCCGGACAGCCGCTGACTGGCGGTCAGGTAGCGCTGTTCGGCTGCGCGCCGGTCTTCTTCCTCGGGCAGGCCGTCGCGTGCACCACGGATGAGCATGTCGGCTTGGCGCTGCAAGGCCGCGCGCTGCTCACGACAATGCGTCACCGGCGCCACGACGGCAATGGTTTCCAGCAGACGCAGCGTGACGGCGGTGTTGCGGCGCGCGTATTGACGGATCTGGTTGAACGCTGTGTCCACCAGTTGTGCGAAGGTGGTCGCCGGTGCCCACACGCGCAGGACGCCCTGGGGATCACGATGGCAGGGGGAAGGCATGCAGCGGCGGGCCAGGCGGTGCAAGGCGGAGCCCAGCCGATCGACGCAGGCAATCGCGGTAAATGGGTCATTGACGCCCGGCGACAGCGCGCGCGCCGCGATTTCGATCAGTTGCTCGATGGCGAACTCGATGTCCTGCCCCGATGTCCTTTGATTGCCGAGCACGAAGACGCCATTCACCGCAGCTGCCAGCTCTTCACTGCAGAATTGCGCTGGCCAGACAGTCAGCAATGGACTATCGCGCAACACGTAAGCGCCGGGCCGATGTTCGATGCGCAGAACGACGTCGTGCGCGCAAGCCAGGCTCAGCAGCGATTCGCCGTCGACCATTTGCAAATAGCCATCGCTGCTCGACATCACTGCCTGCAAGTCCTGATCGAACCGCGTGAAGCAAGGCGGCAGGCCGTCGGGTAAGGAAATGAGCGCCGGTACGGCCGGATTGGCGTCTCCGTCCGGCCCGCCTGCGTCCAACTGCTCCGGAAACAGGTGGTCGATGCCGTCGAACAGCTCCTGGCTGACGCGCGCGATGATTTCATCGGCCTGGATGGAAACCGATACGTGATGAATGTAATAGATCAGGACCCACAGGCTGGCAAGCGCAAACACCACGCCCAGGGTCACCGACAGGCTAGGGACGAAAGCGCCGTCGCCGGGGCGACGAATGTGCAGCAGGACCATCAGGCAGTAGAGAAAGGTCGCGACGAAAGTGCCGAGAACGACCTGATTGGCGGTATCGCGCATGAAATTGCGCAGCAATCGCGGTCCGAATTGTGAAGAAGCGAGCGACAACGCGACCAGGGTCAGGGAAAAAACCACCCCGGCGATGGTGATCATCGAGCCGGCGATGGTTTGCAGCACGGCGCTGGCGCCTTCCGCGCCGCCGGTATACGCCCAGCCGAGGGAAGCTAGCCAGCGATCGGTCGCCGTCCGGTCAACCGCAACCGTGACCAACGACAAGGCGACCGCCGCAAAGGCCATCAGGGTTGGCAAGAACCAAAAGCTCGAATTGAGCCGCTCCCAGTATTTGAAAAGCCACGCCCTCACCAGCCAAGCCTCGGCGCGCTCGGCAATGTTGTCTGTAGGCCTAAAGCGTGGCGTTCGTAGCGCTTCGCGGGCATGGGACATCCCTCCATCGGCACCCATTGACGATGATGACAGTCTACAGACAGGGCACGGCCGATTAGGTTGCGTTCGGCATGAACCAGCGCGCGGCGGGCTCTTGCCAGGCGATGGCGGCGCCGCGCGCGAACTCGGCAAAATCGTGCGCGTCTGCTGGCGACTCGCGATCGGTTACCGGCTTCTGGCCGCCAAGCCAGCGGCGGAAATCCCCTCCCTGGCCGAGAACCAGTGCATCAATTTGCACTCGAAGCTGGTGATTGTCCACGACGATGTGCTGCGCACCGGCTCCGCCAATCTGCGCAATCGCTCGATGGGCATCAACAGCGAATGGGGAGCGGGGCGAGGCGAAGACCGCGGCGGCCATTCATGCCTTTCGTAACCGGTTGCTGGTGGAATATCTTGAGACACCACCGGAAACGGTGGAGGCGGCGATTGATGCGCGGGCCGGTCGGTGGCGAAGTCTGAAACCGCTCGAGCAAAAGATGGACTGGCCGGACGCGGTGATTGAACTCGTTAGCGTCGGCGATTCGGCGCAACCGGTACTGGAAAGCATGATTGATGAACGGGATCCGGAGGACTACATGGCGCGCAACAAGGAGGCAGAGAACGGGAAACCCGGCGGTGCCCGCCAGCGCGGTTTCCTCGGCGTGCAACCCGGCGTTCTGAAACTGATCGGCCTCGTCCTCGTGGTCGGCGCCTTGACCGCGCTGTGGCGCTACACGCCGTTCGCCGAATGGATAGACGCCAGCCGCGTCACCACTTGGGCGCAAGCGTTCGCCGACTGCTGGTGGGCGCCGTTGCTGATCCTGGTCGCGTACACGCCGGCTTGCGTGGTGATGTTCCCGCGGCCGCTGATCACTCTCGCCGCGGTGGTCGCCTTCGGTCCGCAACTGGGTTTCGTCTACGCCATCTCGGGAATCCTGATTGCGGCGCTGGCCAGCTACTTCGCTGGCCTCGGCTTGCCGCAGCGAAAAGTGCATGAACTCGGCGGCACGCGCCTGCGAAGATTGGCCGAGATCCTGCGTCGGCGCAGTCTGCCGGCAATGACCGCGCTGCGCCTGGTGCCGGTCGCGCCTTTCGTCGTGGTCGGCATGGTCGCCGCGGCGATCGGCGTGCGCGTGCTGCCCTTCCTGTTCGGAACGCTATTTGGCATGCTGCCGGGGACGCTCGCCACGACCGTCTTCGGCGACCAGCTCGAAGCCTTGCTCGACGACCCGGAACAAATCAACCACGGCATCATCGGTTCGGTCATCGTCCTGCTGATCGTCGCTTCCTTTGCCGTCCGGCGCTGGCTCAGCGCTCAACAACGTAGCCTGAAAAATGCCGAAACTACCGAGCGGACTCGCTAACTGGAACAGTCTGGCGCAGACGCTCGGTGACGATTGCCTGCGCATCTCGTCGTACAACCTACATCGCTGCATCGGCCGCGACGGCCAGCAAGACGCCGCACGCGTCGCAAAGGTGATCGACGAACTCGGTTGCAACGTGATTGGCCTGCAGGAGGTCGATAACCGGTTCGACGGCGGCCATGCCTCACTCCAACTCGACTATCTGGCAGAGCGAACCGGGATGGAGGCGATCGCCGGTCATACCATGGTCCGCCACGAAGGCAATTACGGTAACGGCCTGCTCACTCGACACCCGGTACTCAACGTTCGCCAGCACGATTTCAGCTACCGCACGCGCGAGCCGCGCGGCGCGCTCGACGTCGAGGTCGACGTCGCCGGGGTAGCGGTGCGTGTGATTGTCACCCACCTCGGCCTGCGGCCGGCCGAGCGCCGCTTCCAGGTGAACCGACTGCTCAAGCTGCTGCACGACGCACCGATGGCGCAGCCGGTCGTCGTGCTCGGCGATATCAACGAATGGTTGCCGCTCGGCCGGCCGCTGCGCTGGATGAACGGCATGTTCGGCCGGGCTCCGGCGGAGCGTTCCTTCCCCGCCTGGGCGCCGCTGTTCGCGCTGGACCGCGTTTGGGTACGGCCGCGCCACAACCTGCTCGCCTTCACTACGCACCGCAGTGCCGTCACCCGCCAGGCATCGGATCACCTGCCGGTGAAGGCCTTGATCGCCACCGGAATGCCAGGACGGACGAAGGGGTGATCGGAAAAACCACTGGCTATTTCCCACCCGGTCAGCGGGCGGCGCACTGCCCGCCCCGGATCATTCAAACGCGGAGGACGGAATGATGAGAACGGAGGTGAGAACTGCGACAGAAACGGCAATGGCGCTCGCGAGCCGGCGGGTTTTGTAGAAAGACGCGATTGCCTTTGGCCTGGTGCACATCGAGATCGCGCGGCATTCGGCGATCAGCGAACAAGGACTCGATTTCGACTGGCTCGACCGGCGCTAGTGCTCGACCTGCTGCGCTGGGGCGGCGAGTTGCGCCTGAGGTAGTGGTTGATTTCTATCCAGGATCTTGGCGATCATTGCTCCAGCTGCCAGCCGCGGTGAGGCTCATCGGTTCCAAAGGTGGATGTCGGAGCCGGAGTGCGGCTATGTCAGCGTGAACCTGGGCTCCCGACTCCACGCTCATCGCTGGGAGATTGCTGCAATTGCCCGCATCGCGTCGATACGGTCGCCTGCCAGTTTGAATGTGATCAATATCGGGACCGCCATGAGTGCGCCTGGAATGCCCCAAAGCCAGAACCAGAACAGCACGCTCAAAAAGACGATCAAAGGATTTAGCGCCAACTGCCGGCCGAGCACCAACGGCGTGATCACTTGCCCCTCAAGGGCTGTCAGCCCGAAAAAAGCGGCGACCACCAGGGCCGGTTGGAGATAGCCGTCAAGAGTGAGTAGGGCCGTTACGCCCAGCGCCGATGCAGTCATGACAGACCCAAGGTAGGGAATGAAATTGAGCACCGCTGCAACTCCCCCCCATACCAGCGGGTTTGGCATGCCAAACGCGTATAGCGTGCCTGCAACGACCACGCCAAGGCAAAAGTTGATCGCGGTAATTGTGGCAAGGTACTTCGAAAGTTCTCCCTCCAGGATTCTCGTCAGTTCGACAAACTGGCGCCGTCGGCCACGTTCGTCCAGCAGATCGCCGATGCGTCTTACGACGACGCCGCCCCATGAGAGGAAGAAGTAAAGAAGAAGTGTCGTCATCGACGCGCCGGTGACCAAGCCTCCGGCGTTGTCATAGAGCATGTCTTTGTAGCTGACGTCCTTGATTTCTATGGCTTGTGCTGCACTGACGGAAGTGATTCGATCAACCTGGTCAGCCGCTTTATTCACTTCTTCAACCTTTTTCTTGATCGGGGAGAGCTTGCGTTCAATTTGCCGCAAGACGCGAGGCGCCTGCTCGAACCATGCGCGGGTGGGGGCTATTGACGCGGATAGGCCGAAGCCAAGCGAGCACAGGAGGAGCGCCACGACTGCCCCGGCGCCAAGGGCGCGAGGGACTTTGTGACGTTCGAGCCATCGTACCAGGGGGTAGAGGACCAGGCTGGTCAGAAACGCCAGCATGATGGGTACGAAGAACGTCCGTCCGAGCGCTAACGTGTAGATGAGCGCGAGTGCCAACAGCACCATCAGCATCCGACGGACGAGGCGCATCTCCCTATCGTTGGCGCGAACGGTATCAGGTGGTTCCAGCGATTCACTGTCGGTACAGGGGGCCTTGCTCATCGCCGTGCTTGGGGTGGTTGGGTGGGTCATATGAGGTCTTCCCTAGAAAACGCTGTTGCCAACGAAAAGCGCATGCGTCCGGTTGTCGGCCTGTGGCGACTTGATTCTTGGCGCCGATACGGTGCCGGCCATCACGACGGTGGTCCCCAGCAGACGCGCTATCCTACGCCCGTTGGACAAGGCCCAAGTGGTTGCCGGACGATTCCTGCTAACTGGCGATGCGATTAGGGACGGCTTGCCATGCCGGCAGCGATGGTTATCAACACGTCGGCGGCGATGGCGATCAGGAGTGATTTCAACGGCCGCTCCTGGACGTAGGTTGACGCGCAGTTCACCGACAAGGGCGAGCAAGGCTACATGCTGATGATCGGCCACCTCGCTGAAGCCAGCAGCATCCTTTTCGACGGGTTTCGGGTAGGCAACGTCGCCCCGGCAACGCAGAACCCCGAATTCATCCAGGCGTGTGGAGCGTGCCTGCCCAAAGGGTATCGCATCGCTCATGTCCGCCTGGACTCGTCCAGCTATCAGGCCGACATCGTCAATGACTGCCAAGACGCCGGCAAGACCTTCGCCATCGGCGGACGGCTGGACGCCACAACCCAAAGAGCCACTGCTGCCACCCCGAAACCGACTGGAAGACGTATACCGATTGCGCCGTTGCTGAGACGCTGCACAGCATGAACGAGACGAAGAAAGCGTTGCGCCTGATCGTCGTCAAATATAAGCGCCAGGCCGAGTTGTTCGACGACGATGCACCTCGATACCACGTCATTATCAGCAACCGTGTCGACTCGACCGCAGATACCCTGATCTGGTATCGCTGGCGCGGTGAAACGTCCGGGAACGGCATCAGGGAACTGAAGATCGGCTTCCGCATGGAGCGTATGCCCTGCGGTCAGTTTGCCGCCAACGCCACATTCTTCCGTATTGGCGTCATCGCCCACACGCCGTTCGTTCTGTTCAAGCAGGCAGCCCAGGGCGCCGACTGGCTAAGCCACAAGGTCGCGACAGTCCGCTGGCATCTGTTTCATCTGCTGGGCAAGGTGGTACGCCATGCCGGGGCATGGGTGTTGAAGATCGCCGCCAATTCCCTCGACCTCTTCCGCACCCTCCGTACCCACCGCTTTGCGCAGGCCGTGGCAAGCTCCCCTTAGCCGGTGACTGATCGCTTTCACGCTCTTGATACCCCGGGCAAAGACCTCCCCGTGTAGCAAGGTGCGAGCATCAGTTCGTCCAGCATTTGCCTCAGCATGCTATCCGGATCCGGCGGCCAGGCCTTTGCGTGTGCAGCAACCCTCAGCTCCCTCTCGCGTTCCGTGGCGCGCCAACCTGCGCCAGCGCCCCGGCAACCGGGCAGCCCGGTTTTCAATCGCGGGATTTTGGAACAAGGCTTTTCCTTGCTTCCTGCAGGCAATTGTTTACCATTCCGGATGAAGCCTCGGTGCCAAGCGTTAAGCATAGCGTCTTGTAGCCCTGCCGGCCGAGCCTGATGCGGCAATCAGTGCCCCCGACACCGTATGCATATCCTGGCAATCAAACTGCCACGTCCAGGCGTGGCGCACCCCTCTGTGGAGAACAAGAATCATGGCCGTAGCGCCCGAAACCGCCATCATGGCGCTGTATTGTGACTTCGAAAACGTCGCCCTTGGCGTACGCGACGCGAACTACGACAAGTTCGACATCAAGCCGGTGCTGGAGCGGCTGTTGCTCAAGGGCAGCATCGTCGTCAAGAAGGCGTATTGCGATTGGGAGAGGTACAAGGGCTTCAAGGCGGCGATGCACGAGGCGAATTTCGAGCTGATCGAGATACCGCACCTGCGTCAGTCAGGCAAGAACTCGGCCGACATCCGGCTGGTCGTCGATGCGCTGGACCTTTGCTACACCAAGTCACATGTCGACACCTTCGTCATCATCAGTGGCGATTCGGATTTCTCGCCGCTGGTTTCCAAGTTGCGCGAGAACGCCAAGTACGTGATTGGCGTCGGTGTCAAGCAGTCGACGTCGGACCTGCTGATCGCCAACTGCGACGAATTCATCTTCTATGATGATCTGGTGCGCGAGATCCAGCGCTCGGCGAGGCGGGACTCGAAGGAGGTTCAGCCGGCGGTCAGGCGTTCGCCAGAAGAGGACGCGCAACGCAAGGCGGAACTCGAGGCGCGCCGGAGCAAGGCCGTTGAACTGGCGGTTGCCACTTTTGATGCACTGATCGGTGAACGCGGCGACAGCAGCAAGATCTGGGCGTCGATGCTCAAGGAAGCCATCAAGCGGCGCAAGCCGGACTTCAACGAGTCGTACTATGGCTTCCGCGCCTTCGGCAACCTGCTTGAAGAGGCCCAGAAACGGGGGCTGCTGGAGATTGGGCGCGACGAAAAGTCCGGCACCTACGTTCAGCGCAGCAACGGCAGTGATGCGGGCGTCGAGGCAGCTGCCGAGCTTGGCACCGATGCCCTGCCGCTGTCGTCGACCGCCGGGACCGCTGAGGGCGCGGCGACCGACCATGAGCAGGAGCAGGCGGGCGGGCGCCGCAAGGGCCAAGGCCGGCGAAAGACCGGCGAAAAAGGTGCCAAGCGGATCCGCGAGCCGAAGTCGCTCAGCGACGAAGGCCTGACGGGCGAGGGCGTTGATGGCGGAGGACAGGAAGCCGCCGGGGACCGCGGTCTTGAGCCGCCCAGCTTGCCCGCATCGGTGCAGTCGTCCGCGCCGGAGGTGCATGCGTCACCGGAACCCGTCGCGGCGCCGCAGCAGTCGGTCGAGGCGGCAAGCGAAGCAGAGATGCCGCATCCGGCAGGCGCGGTACAGCGGACGCCCGCGGCCAAGCCGCGCACCGCCGGGCGGCGCCGCACCGGCGAGAAGACGGGCACCGGCGGCACCGGCGTGTCCGCTTCGGAGCCGAGCGTCGTCGTTGTCGAAACAGTCGCACCGACAGTGGGCGCCAATCCGGCAGATCTGGCGCCAGTCAAGAAACCGGTGCCGCGTCCGCGGCGGCCGCGCAAGCCCAAGGCCGCACCGGAAACGGAGTGATCGGCGGCCGCCTTGCGGCGGCGGGTGGTCGTCTCAACGGGGCCTGAAAAAAAAGAAGCCGTGACTGGGCGTCACGGCTTCTTCTTGGCGAGGGCCGGATCGTCGGCGCTCAGGCAGCGGCCTGGGCAGGAATCATGCCCGCAGTGCGCACGATGCGATTTTGACTATCGACGTAGATCAGTTGCGGGGCATATTTGGCCAGTTCAAGCTCGTTGTACACGGCGAAACTGGCGATGATCAGAATGTCGCCAGGCGCAGCGCGACGCGCGGCCGATCCATTCACCGAGATGACACCGGATCCTCGCTCGGCACGGAGGGCGTAGGTCGTGAAGCGTTCGCCGTTGTTCACGTTCCAGATGTCGATCTGTTCGTACTCACGGATGTTCGCCGCATCCAGAAGATCCTCGTCGATGGCGCACGAACCTTCATAGTGGAGTTCGGCGTGCGTTGTACTGACGCGGTGCAGCTTCGACTTCAGCATTGTCCTCTGCATGGATTCACCGGGTTTTTGAGTTGGGGAAGGGCATTTTAGCGGCTAAATCCCGCCTGTCAACGGCCGTTGGCGGGATTAATTTCGACATTGTCTATCAGTCGCGCCGAACCCAGCCGACTCGCGGCGAGTACGACCAGCGCCTGCTTGCCGGAAGGCCCGGGGAGCTGCAGGTCGTCCTGCCGGCGCACTGCGACGTAGTCTGTTTGCCAGCCATGGTGGTCGAGTTCGGCGACTGCATCGCGTTCGAGCCGGCTGAAGTCAGCCTCGCCTCCTTGCACCGCTGCACTGATGCGCTGGAGGATTCGCTGCAGGCGGGGTGCCTCGCTGCGCTCGGTTGGCGACAGGTAAGCGTTGCGCGAGGAGAGTGCCAGTCCGTCGTCGGCACGGACAGTCTCGCTGCCGATGACAGCGATCGGCAACGCCAGCTGATGGGTCATGTTGCGTAGCACCATCAACTGTTGGTAATCCTTCTTGCCGAACAGCGCTGCTTGAGGCTGGACGATGTTGAACAGTTTGAGGACGACGGTGGCGACGCCGCGAAAGTGTCCCGGGCGGAACTCGCCATCGAGTTGATGCTCAATCCCGGGTAGCTCGACAAAGTATTGCTGGGGCTCGGGATAGAGATCAGCCTCGGTCGGCGCGAACAGCAGGTCTACGCCAGCAGCGGAGAGCTTGTCGCAGTCCGCCTGCAGGGTGCGCGGATAGCGGCCAAAGTCATCACTGGGCCCGAACTGGAGGCGATTGACGAAGACACTGGCGACCACGGTATCGCCATGTGAGCGCGCCTCGGTCATCAGCGCGATGTGGCCGGCGTGCAGGTTGCCCATGGTGGGAACGAAAACGACCCGCCCACGTTTTTCCAGGGCGGCGCGTAGTGCGAGGATCGATGAGTGGATTTGCATGCTGCTGCTGGACCTCTTGAAGCGATTACAAAGGGATTCTGCCCGGGGCTTGGGGAGCGGCGCGAGGCTCCGCCGGTCGCCGTCTCACGAGGGCGCTGCTGGAGGCCGATGCCTGACCAGCAGTGTGGCGCGCGCGTTGCCGTTTTGACGAGTTCAGTAGCAGTGCTCCGCAGCGGGGAAGCTGCCATCCTTGACTGCGGCAACGTAGGCGGCGATGGCCATGGCGATGGACGGCTGGCCGGCCATGAAGTTCTTGACGAAGCGAGCCTTTCTGCCGCTAGAGATGTCCAGCATGTCGTGCAGGACCAGCACCTGCCCCGAGCACTGGCGACTGGCACCGATGCCGATCGTCGGGATGGCAAGCCTGCCGGTGGCTGCGGCGGCCAACGCCTCCGGAATGGCTTCGAGGACGATCAGTGTCGCCCCCGCGTCCTGTTGGGCGAGGCCGTCGGCGATCAGTCTGGCGGCCCCGGAATCGTCCTTGCCCTGGACGCGATAGCCGCCGATCTGGTGGACAGATTGCGGTGTGAGCCCGACGTGGGCACATACCGGAATCCCCCTGCTGGTCAGGAAACGAGTCGTTTCCGCCATTTCAACACCGCCTTCGAGCTTGACCATCTGCGCGCCGCCGGCGAGCAGTGAAACGGCGTTGCGCAGCGCCTGCTGCGGACTCTCCTGGAAGCTTCCGAAGGGCATGTCGGCGATCACCAGCGGACGTTTGCTGCCACGGGCGACGCTTGCCGTGTGGTAGGCGATGTCAGCCAGAGTTACCGGCAAGGTCGAGTCGTGGCCCTGCAGAACCATGCCGAGAGAGTCACCGATCAACAGTGCGTCTACGCCGGCGGCATCGGACAGTTGTGCGAAGCTTGCGTCGTAGCAGGTGAGCATGGCTATTTTTTCGCCATTGGCACGCATCCTGGCTAGATCGACGTGCGTTAATCGGCGCGTCGCAACATGGGTGGACATGGAATTACTCTCCCCGGTTGAAGTATTCGCGGTGTCCGCGCATGGATTCGATGCGCTTGACGAGCATCTGGAAATCGTCGTCGGAGTCGACGAAATTGATGTTTTCGGAGTTGACCACCATGACCGGTGCGGCGTCATAGTTGTGGAAAAAGTGCATGTAGCTTTCCGCCAGAACGGTAAGGTAAGCGTCGCCAATCCTGCGCTCCATGTCGATACCGCGTTTACGCACGCGGGCGATCAACGTTTCCGGATTTGCCTGCAGGTAGATGACCAGATCCGGCGCCGCCGCCTTGGGTGACATGTGTTCGTAGATCTTGCGATACAAGCCGTACTCGTCTTCGCTTAGTGTCAGCAGCGCGAACAAGGGATCCTTCTCGAGCAGGTAGTCGGCGACCACCGGGCGGGTGAAGAAATCGCGTGGTGGCAGTTCGCGCATTCGGTCGAGGCGTTGGAACAGGAAGAACAATTGCGTTTGCAGTGCAAAGCGCTGTTGGTCCTGATAGAAGCGACTCAGGAAGGGGTTCAGTTCGGGCTGTTCGAGCAACAGCTGCGCGTCCATGTGAGCGCCAAGACGTGTGGCCAGGCTGGTCTTGCCGACGCCGATCGGACCTTCGACCACGATGTGGCGAGCGGCGGTCAGGGTATTACGTGTAACCATGAGAGGGAGCGGCAATCAATGCCGGATCAGTTTTCCAGGAAAAGAGTGTCGGGCTTGGCTTCGCCATCGTTCGCCATTCGTTCCAGACCGTGAAGAACGCCCATGCTGGCAGTTTCCATCTGCTCGATGGCGTCCACTCCGGCGGCAAGGTTGCCCGCACGGTACGATTCGACGGCAGCGCGACCGTGCCGGTGAACGTCCAAGTGCGGTGTCTCGAGCGCACGGTAACCATCAAGCTGCGCACAACCGTTTTTACCTTCGCCTTCGTAATACCATTTGCCCAGCCGGCATCCGGTATGCGAGGCAAAGTCCTCGGCGTTCTTGTCGGAAGTCCCCATGAATACCTGGTAGATGTCAAATTTGTATACCAGATGATCCATCTTGGCCAGTTCGACAAAACTGCGCAGCGCCGCAGTGCCAACGGATCTTTCCATTTGCTTGGCCAGACCCGTAATACCACCGATTGCCGTCGACGCCTCCCGCCCCTGCTCGCTGAACGAGTCCGACTGCTCCGCCAGATTCCCGATGCTGCTCTGAGCGGCAACGGTCTCGCCCTGAATATTGGTCACCAGTTGCGAGATGTCGCTGGTCGCGTGCGTGGTGCGGTCGGCGAGTTTGCGGACCTCGTCGGCGACGACCGCAAAACCGCGCCCGGCTTCACCCGCACGGGCGGCCTCGATGGCGGCGTTGAGTGCGAGGAGATTGGTCTGGTCGGCGATTTCCTTGATCAGGTGCACAATGCCACCGATTTTCTCGGTGCTTCCTTGCAGGCTAACCACCTTGTCCAGCGCGTTGCGCGAGTCGCTGGCCAGCTGGTTCAGCTCGTTGCTGATTCTCTGCACGGCGTCGCGACTGCTCGAGGCGACGCCGGCGGCGGTACGTGTTTCCTTCTTCTCGTCGCGCAGGCGGGTTGCGAGCGCGGCCAGGGTCTGTTGCGACTCGGCTAGCGATTGGCGGTAGGTCTGAAACGAGTGGAAAAGTCGCTGCATTTCAATGCTGCATCCTTCCGCGGTCTTTGCACGGTGCAGGCACTCGTCGCGCTGTGCCTCTGCCGCGGCGAGCTGCGCGCGCAGGCTCTCATTCTGCCTCTCAAGTTCACTGATGCGCTGCCCGAGCTCAGCAATCTTCCTTCCGCTTCCGAAAATCACCCCGTGTTCTCCCGTTCGCAAGTAGCTGATGGTGGTTGCCGAGCGGCTCGGTGCAGCCGGCAAAATCAAACGGGGTCTAGGATACACAGAGGAGCCCGGAGATGGTCACATTTGAGTGCCTGTTGACCGCAAAAAAATCCGGAAAACGCAAGATCTGCAGGGATCAGGGCTTTGCCAGGATTTCCACGCTGTTTAAAGCCCAAGCTCAAGCGCAAGCTTGTCCGTGCCCTGGTCCGATCCTCGCGCTCGCCGATCAGCGACCCCGGACGACGAAGGGTTCGGCCAGCGCCTGCCGTACCGACTCGCCAATATTCAGCGCGTCGGCGAAATTGGCGTCCCAAAGGTCGGCGTTGGTAAAGTTTGCAGCGTCGAGGTTGGCGCCATTGAACACCGCGTGTCGCAAGGTCGCGCCGACGAGCCGTGTACCCTTGAGCGTGGCGTTGGAGAAGTCGACCTGATCCATCGCCGCGCCGGTCAGGTCGGTGCCGGACAGGTCGGTGCCAACCAGCAGCGCATCCGAAAAGACGCCGCGCAAGGCGCGGCAGTCGCGCAGAGATGCGCCGGAGAGATCGATGCCTTCCATCAGGATATCCTTGAGGAAGGCGCCCGAAAAATCGGCACCGGCGGCTTTGCTATTGATCAGATTCGCCCCGAACAAATTGGCACCGCGAAGATCGGCCCTGGCCAGGTTGGCGTCATCGAAGGTGGTGTGAAATAGGTCGGCATCGCGAAGGTCCGCTGCGGCCAGGTTCGCTCCGGTGAAGTTGGCCCACTTGGCGTTGCTGCCACGCAGATCGGCGCCGGCGAGGTCAGCTTGACGGAAGTCCGCGCTCTCCATCTGGGCGCCAGCGAGGCGCGCCCCGCGCAAGTTCTTCCCGACCAGCTTGCGGCGGGAAAAATCACAGCGCGAGAGATCGGTCGCCGCTTGCGGCGCTTCGCAGTTACCTGCGGGCAAGTCGCTGGCGGTCGCGCCGGGAGCGACAAAGGTGGCAGCCAGCGCGGTAAGAACCGGGATGATCGGCTTCAGCATGCGCGATCTCCTCAAAGAGGAAGGATGGCGGATTCTATGCCCGATTGCCTTGACTCCGGTAGTCCTTTCGCTCTTGATCCGAGGTGCGGATCGCGCCACATCCCCGCGACGGAAGCAACGCTGCGTTCGGGGCCGGGCCTCAGCGCTGGTCGGCGCGGCAGGCCATCACCTCGCCCAGGCGAATCTGGCCGGCGGCTGCCCAGGCGGGGGTGAAGCTTAGAACATCTTTCGGGAAGAGCATTACCACCGTCGAACCGAGCAGGAAACGGCCCATTTCTTCGCCCTTTCCGAGCTTTATCTGCTGCCCGTCGTAAGACCACTCGCGGAGCTTTCCGCTACGTGGCGGGTTCACTCTGCCGTGCCACACCGTAGCCATGCTGCCGACGATGGTCGCGCCAACCAGGGCCAGGACGAAGCTGCCGAATTCCGCCTCGAAGACACAGACCACGCGCTCATTGCGGGCGAACAGGCCGGGGACGCCGCGTGCGGTCGCCGGATTGACCGAGAAGAGATCGCCGGGAACATGAATCATGCGCGTCAGGCGGCCATCGGCCGGCATATGGATCCGGTGATAGTCGCGCGGACTGAGGTACAGGGTGGCAAAAGAGCCATCGGCAAAGCGGGCTGCCAGCTCGGCATCGCCACCAACGAGCGTGGTTGTCGAGTAACGGTGGCCCTTGGCCTGGAAGATCTGGTCGTGATCGATCGCGCCGAACTGACTGATCGCGCCGTCTACCGGACACAGGAAGTCAGCCTCGGCGAGCGGCCGCGCGCCGGCGCGTAGCGGCCGTGTGAAGAACTCGTTGAAGGTCTTGTAGCTGAGCGGGTCTGGATCGACTGCTTCGCTCAGGTCGACGCCGTAGCGCCGAACAAACCAGCGGATGGCGGTGGTGGTGAGCTTGCCCGCTTCGCTGCTGGCAAACATCCCGGCAAGGGTGGTGAGCGCCTGTTTGGGCAGCAGGTACTGGGCGAGTACGGCGAGACGATCGGACACGAATGGGTCAGCCAGAGGGAAGAGCCCGGATTATACCGGTTCGATCTGGCGTCAGCGGTTCACAACGTTATCGGTGAGACCAGCAGGCGACAGCCTCCCGGGTTCGACTGCGGCACCGATCACGACGCCAGCGCGCGCCGCGAGGCAGGCTCGGCTGCCCGGTCTATGCTTGCGGGGGCGCAGCCTAACGCAAGGAAGCGTTGATCTTCTCGAGCACGGCCGATCCGGGGCAGAGCTCAGCGGCACCCAGTGTGTTCAAGGGCGTGTCGACGGTGTCGATCTGCCGGTGCAGATCGCGGGCGTCGGGGTCAACGTAGAGCAGCCCGGTCACCACTTCCCCGCGCGCGGCGTGCTCCTGGACGTAGGTCATCGCGCGCACACGGTCGGTCGGGTCGTAATCGGCGTGCAGCTTGCGCAGCCGGACGATTGAGCCGTCGTGCTGGCGCACGTCGATGACCTCGCCTTCGGCATACTCGGCGGTGATTTCCTCGCGGTGCGGGAAGAAATCCAATCGGTTGACCGCTTCATTGTGCTCGCGCACGTAGTCATAGCTCTTGGTGCTGCCCGAGTGGTTGTTGAAGGCGATGCACGGCGAGACGACGTCGATCACGGCCGCTCCCGGGTGCGCGATGGCGGCCCGGATCAGCGGCACCAACTGTGCCTTGTCGCCGGAGAAACTGCGTCCGACAAAGGTGGCTCCCATCACCAGGGCCAGGCTGGCGAGGTCGATCGGTGTATCGTTATTGGCCTGTCCGCGCTTGGATTTCGAGCCTTTGTCGGCAGTGGCCGAGAACTGCCCCTTGGTCAGTCCGTAGACGCCGTTGTTTTCGACAATGTAGGTCATGTTGACGCCGCGGCGCAGCACGTGCGCAAACTGGCCGAGGCCGATCGACGCCGAGTCACCATCGCCCGAAACGCCGAGGTAGATCAACTCGCGGTTGGCCAGGTTGGCACCGGTAAGCACCGAGGGCATGCGTCCGTGAACCGTGTTGAAACCATGCGAATTGCCGAGGAAGTAGTCTGGCGTCTTCGACGAGCAGCCTATCCCGGAAAGCTTGGCGACGCGGTGCGGCTCGATGTCGAGCTCCCAGCAGGCCTGGATGATCGCCGCCGAGATCGAGTCGTGGCCACAGCCGGCACACAGCGTCGAGATCTTGCCCTCGTAGTCACGGCGGGTGTAGCCGACGCGGTTCTTGGCCAGAGTGGGGTGGTGGAGCTTGGGTTTTGCGATATAGGTCATGTCAGGCCACCCTGCCTTCGCGGAGCGGGTGAACGTTCAGATGCGAGACACGTTCAGCAATCTCCTGAGTGATGAATCGTGCGGTGATCGGTGTGCCGTCGTAGTGACGCACGGAGATCAGGCTCGCCGGATTGACGTGGGCGTCGTTGACCAGCAGTGTAACCAGCTGCCCATCGAAGTTCTGCTCGATGACGAAGACCTTCGAATGCGCCGCAATGAAATCGGCAATCTCGTTCTGAAACGGGAAGGCGCGTACGCGCAGTGCGTTGATGTAAATGCCGTGGCCCGCCAGATCGTCAAGAGCCTCGTGCATTGCCGGACTGGTCGAACCGTAGAAGATCGCGCCGAAGCGCGCTGGGTAGCGGGACGCGGTGAGCACCGGCAGCGGTACCAGCGACTTGGCCGTTTCGAACTTGTGCCTCAGCCGTTGCATGTTGTAGACGTAATCAGGGCCCGCTTCCGAATAGCCGGCGTAGGCGTTCTTGGTCGTGCCGCGGGTGAAGTAGCCGCCCTTGGTCGGGTGCGTCCCCGGATAGGTGCGGTAGGGAATGCCATCGCCGTCCACGTCGAGGTAGCGGCCGAAGTCGGCGCCGGCGTCAAGCGCATCGCGGGTCATCACCTTGCCGCGGTCGTACTCGACGCTGTCGTCCCAGGCGAAGGGCCGGCACAGCCGCTGGTTCATGCCGATGTCGAGGTCGCTCATGACGAAGACCGGCGTTTGCAGCCGCTCCGCCAGGTCAAGCGCCTGTGCCGACATCTCGAAACATTCGTAAGGATCCTCGGGGAACAGCAGCACGTGCCGGGTGTCGCCGTGCGAGGCATAAGCGCAGGAGAGGATGTCGGATTGCTGGGTACGGGTCGGCATGCCGGTTGATGGCCCGCCGCGCTGCACGTTGATCAGTACGGCCGGGATCTCCGCAAAATAGGCCAGGCCGATGAACTCGGTCATCAGCGATATCCCGGGGCCGGAAGTCGCGGTAAATGCGCGCGCACCGTTCCAGCTGGCGCCGATGACCATGCCGATGGAAGCGAGTTCGTCCTCGGCCTGGACCACCGCGCAGCGGCGCTTGCCGGTTTCGGGATCGACGCGCAACTTCTGCGTGTAGCTGATGAAGGCCTCGGCGACCGACGACGAGGGGGTGATCGGATACCAGGCGCAAACCGTCGCGCCGCCGTAAACGCAGCCCAGCGCTGCGGCGGTATTGCCATCGACGAAAATTTTGTCACCGACCTTGTCCCGGCGCTCCACGCTCAAGCCGATGGGCTTGAGGTGCTCGCGGGCGTACTCACGACCGAGGTTGAGCGCCTGAACGTTGTAGTCGAGCAACTTCTCCTTGCCCTTGAACTGCTCGCCAAAGAGTTTCTCGATCTCCGCCGGGTCGATCCCGAGCAGCTGCGTCAAGGCGCCGACATAGACGATGTTCTTGAACAACTGGCGCTGGCGTGGGTCGCTGTAAGTGTTGTTGCAAATCTCCGTGAGTGGCATGCCGAGGACGTGGATATCGTCGCGCGACCTGGCGCGCGGTAGCGGTCGGGAACTGTCGTAGAAGAGATAACCGCCCAGCTCAATTTCCCTGACATCCTGGTCCCAGGTCTGCGGGTTCATGGCGACCATCAGGTCCACGCCGCCGCGTCTCCCGAGGTAGCCGTGCTCGGTCACGCGCACCTCGAACCAGGTGGGCAGGCCCTGGATATTCGAGGGAAAGATGTTGCGCGGCGATACCGGCACCCCCATGCGCAGGATGGCACGGGCGATCAGCTCGTTGGCGGAGGCCGATCCCGAGCCGTTGATGTTGGCAAACTTGATGACGAAGTTATTTACCGCTTCGATCTTCTGCATTTTCTTTCCTCAGGCGGCTGGCTGCTCGCGATCCTCCCTGCCGCCGCTGCGGCACTCGGGTCCGGGGTGCTTGATCTTGTTCGGAGGCCGGTGTGCTGTGGCAGCCCGGTCCGGCATGGGTCATCTCGAGCAGGAACTTCTGCATGTCCCACGCGCCGGTCGGGCAACGCTCGGCGCACAGACCACAGTGCAGGCAGACATCCTCGTCCTTGACCATCACCCGCCCGGTCTTCAGCGAGTCGGACACATAGAGATCCTGGGTCAAATTGAGCGCCGGCGCCAGCAGCCGCGGGCGCAGTTCCTGTTCCTCGCCGTTTGCCGTGAAGGAGATGCAGTCCATCGGACAGATGTCCATGCAGGCGTCGCACTCGATGCACAGCTTCGGCGCGAACACCGTCTGCACGTCGCAGTTCAGGCAACGCTGTGCTTCCTGAAAGGCCAGTTGCGGATCAAAACCCAGCTCGACCTCGATCTTGATGTTTTTCAGCGCGGCATTAATGTCGCGCAGCGGCACCCGCAGGCGGCGGTCCGCCGAGACCGTGTTGTCGTAGATCCACTGGTGGATGCCCATCTTCTGCGAGATCAGCGAGGTCTGCGGCGCTGGCCGGATGGCGATGTCCTCGCCATTCAGCATGCGGTCGATCGACACCGCCGCATCGTGGCCGTGCGCCACGGCCCAGATGATATTCTTCGGTCCGAAGGCGGCGTCGCCACCGAAGAAAACGTTGGGCACCGTCGATTGCATGGTGTTGGCGTTGACTTTCGGCAGCCCCCACTCGTCGAACTCGATGCCGATGTCGCGCTCGATCCACGGGAACGAGTTGTCCTGGCCGACGGCCACCAGCACCTCGTCACAGTCGAAGTGCGCATCTGGCTCGCCGGTGGGCACCAGACTGCGCCGACCCCGCTCATCGAACACGGCGCGTACCTTCTGGAAGGTGGCGCCGGTGAGGCGGCCACCGATATGGGTGAACGCCTTGGGCACCAGATTGTTCAGGATCGGGATGCCTTCATGCATGGCGTCCTCTTTTTCCCATGGGCTGGCTTTCATCTGCTCGAATCCGGAGCGGACGATGACCTTGACGTCCTCGCCGCCAAGCCGGCGCGACGACCGGCAGCAGTCCATCGCCGTGTTGCCGCCACCGAGGACGATCACGCGTTTGCTGATCGACGTGGTGTGACCGAAAGCGACGCTGGCCAGCCAGTCGATGCCGAGATGGATCGATTTCGCCGCCTCCTTGCGACCCGGAATGTCGAGGTCGTGGCCGCGTGGCGCGCCGGAACCGACGAAGATCGCGTCGTAGCCTTCGCCGATGAGCGCCTTCAGCGACTTGACGTACTGGCCGCTGCGGAATTCGACGCCGAGATCGAGCACGTAGCCCGTCTCCTCGTCGATCACCTCTTCGGGGAGCCTGAATTTCGGGATCTGGGTGCGCATCATGCCGCCAGCGCGGGCATCGCCGTCGTAAATCACCACCTCGTAGCCGAGCGGCGCCAGGTCGCGGGCGACGGTGAGTGAGGCGGGCCCGGCGCCGACGCAGGCGATCCGCCGGCCGTTTTTCTGTGCCGCCGGTTGCGGCAGCAGGTGGCGGATGTCCTCCTTGTAGTCGGCAGCAACTCGCTTCAGGCGGCAGATCGCCACCGGCTCCTTGCGCTCGCGACCGTCCGGCGTTTCGTCCTCGACGCGGCTGCGGCGACACGCTGGCTCGCAGGGGCGATCGCAGGTGCGTCCAAGAATGCCGGGAAAGACGTTCGACACCCAGTTGACCATATAGGCTTCGCTATACAGACCAGCGGCGATCAAGCGAATGTATTCGGGAACGGGCGTGTGGGCCGGGCATGCCCATTGGCAGTCAACCACTTTGTGGAAGTAGTCGGGTGCGCTGCTATCGGTCGGTTTCAAGGCGAGCGAGTCCTTTCTTCGGCACGAGTCCGGGGTCGTGGTTGCTGGCCCCAAAAAAGAGCATTCATACTAGCGCGGCACTGCACGACTGAAAAGCGCTATTTTTCAGTGTGATGTTGGGGAAACCTCACCCAGCGGCCTGGCCATTCACCGGGCTTAATAGTTCGGGAAGTAGCGGGCTGGGGCCAGGGCAATCGGGCATGGCGGCTTGCCGAGCAGCGCCCGCGCCGCCGCTTCGCTGACCGAGATACACGCGCCGTAGTGTGGCGCTTCTCCGGCCCCGGCCGGGAAACATCGAACCGCCGGCAGTGGCTGACGGCGTGGTGGCCGCGGCATCGATGAGGGGGGCGGTCCGGGCTGCTCGCGCGGCAGTGTCGTCGGTCGTGCTGGCTGCCGCAGTCGGCGGCATCAGCGGTATTGGCACCGTCGTTACGATACCCGAAGGGGCATCGGGCAGGGGCGCCGTAGCCACCGGCGTCGTCGGCGCGGTGACCGGGGGGCGAGTGGGGCGCCGGGGCCGGCCCGGAGATCCAGAAAATCAGCAGCAGCCACCGGCGTCGACCGTCGCGGGGCCAACAGGCTGCAGTCGGGATCTCGGCAAGCGTGGCGTTCGGGGCGACACCGAGAACGGCATACAGGCTGATGGTGGAAGGCATCCGGCCTTTCCTGTTGGCGAGTATTGGTCTCAACAAGGTAGTAAGATGAACGACCGAGACTCACGGAGGTATCGATCATGTTACGCAATATCGTTTTCTCGTTCCTGGCGTTGCTTCTGGCGGTCTCGGTTCGCGCCGAAGTGATCGATATCGACAATGCCGAACTCGCGCGCCTTAGCGCCGCCGGGGTGCCGGTGATCGACATCCGCACGGCCGGCGAATGGAAGGACAGCGGAGTTGTTCAGGGCAGCAAACTGATCACCTACGTCGATGAGCGCGGCCAGGTCGATGCGCCCGCCTGGCTGGCCAAGGTGCAGGCTGTGGCGAAGCCTGATCAGCCGGTGATCGTCATCTGCCGCAGCGGTAACCGGACCAGGGCGGCAAGCCAGCTTCTCTCCGGGCAGGCGGGTTACCAGAAGGTGTACAACGTCAAGGGCGGCGTGCGCGCCTGGGTGGACGAAGGGCGGCCGCTGACGCCGATGGCCAGCGCCGTGGCGGCGTGCCCTGCGGGAGCCCGCTGCTGAAAGCTCGCTGCGGCCATCACGCTTGCTGGTGGCCTCCCGACGACCAGGCTCAGGTCGCCGCGTTCCCGAGCAACTGCTCATAGACCTGCAAGTCGCCCGCCGAGAAGCAGCAGAAGATCACCTCCTCGATCGATCCGCCTACCTCCAGCGATGAGCGAACCGTCGACACGGCGACCCTCGCGGCCTGCTCGATCGGGTAGCCGTAGACGCCGGTGCTGATGCTGGGGATGGCGAGCGTGCGAATGTCGTGGTGCACGGCGCATTCGATCGCGCGCCGATAGCATGACGCCAGGAGTTCGGGTTCGCCACTGGTACCGCCACGCCAGACCGGACCGACGGCGTGAATGACGTATCGGGCAGGCAGGCCGTAGCCTGTGGTGAGCTTGGCGTCGCCGGTCTCGCAGCCGCCGAGAAGGCGGCATGCGTGCAGCAACTCGCGGCCGGCAGCGCGGTGGATCGCCCCGTCAACACCACCGCCGCCAAGCAGCGACGAGTTGGCTGCATTGACGATCGCATCAACTGTCAGGGTCGTGATATCGGCTCTAAGCGCGCGCAGCAAGCTTGGCATGGTATCGCGGTCTGCGAAAGGGGTTGGTCGGGCGGCGGGAAAGCTTCGGCGGCAGTACGGCTGTCGGCACCTCGGGTCAGGCACGGCGCGCCGGACTGAAACGAAGAAACGACAAGGATGGTGGCGATTCTAGACCAAGCTCGTGACGGGTCAAGCCCGGGTTTTCAGCACACAAGCCGTGCCGGCGTTGCGCAGTTGGACGTCCGGAATCTCCCCCGCAGCCTCCGTTGGATGCCTTGCGGCTGACGCTTTTTTTGCGACCGCAGCCAGTATCCATGCTGGTATAGTCGGCCCCCGTGGGGTTATTGCTGCTGTCCGTGGCGTGCCACACCATATTCAGACAATTGCCAGAAAAGGGGGTCCTATGTCTTTGTCAAGTACCGATAACGCGGCACGCCTGGTCGCGGTCGCCGCTGCAACTGCGCTGCTGGCCGGCTGCGCCAACATGGAAATGGGTTCAGCCGATGCCAAGACCACGGCCACCGGTTCGGCGGGCGGTGCCAATGCCCAGAACGCCAACAGCCAACTTGAACGGTGCGCCAGCTCGCTTGGCACGATTGCCGTCGTTGAAGATACCAACGCGCCGTGGTATGGCATCCTGACCGGCCAGATGCGCCTGGGTTCGACGACACCGGTGCTCAAGCTGTTGATCCAGCAGTCCAACTGTTTCGTGGTGGTCGAACGTGGCCGGGCGATGAACAACATGATGCAGGAGCGTGCCCTGGCAGACTCCGGGGAGCTGCGCAAGGGCTCGAAGTTTCAAAAGGGACAGATGGTCGCGGCTGACTTCTCGATGAGCCCATCGATCACCTTCAGCAACCAGAATGCCGGCGGGATGACTGGCGGGCTGGGTGGCATCAATCGCAGTCTCGGCGTGCTCGGAGCCATTGCCGGCAGCATGAACGTCAAGGAGGCCAGCACGCTGCTGACCATCATCGATAACCGTTCGGGCGTGCAGCTGGCGGCTGCCGAGGGTAGCGCCAAGAACATGGACTTCGGCGCCATGGGCGCCCTGTTTGGCGGTAGCGTGGGCGGTGGGCTCGGCGGTTATTCGAACACCGCAGAGGGCAAGGTCATCGTCGCGGCCTTCACCGATTCCTATAACAACATCGTCCGGGCGGTGAAGAATTACCGAGCTCAGGAAGTTCAGGGCGGCTTGGGTACCGGTGGGCAATTGGGTGTCCAGGGAGCGGAGGAAGCTCAGGCGCCAGTGAAGAAGAGCACGAGAAGGAAGTAGGCGGCGTCGGTCGAAGTGGGGCCGGCAGGTCCGGCCCCTGGCATTTTTTGGCGCTTGCATCAGCGCTTGCGCAGCCGAGCGGCGGTGGTGGTCGGTCGTGAACTGCGTCGGACAAGGCGCCAGACGCGTGCCGATGGCTCGTGTCGGCGGTCCCGTAGAATGGCGACACGAGTTCGGACGGAAGATGGGAAAACTGCTGCTGGCACCGATGGAAGGTCTGGTTGACGACGTCCTGCGCGATGTGCTGACGCGGGTGGGTGGTTACGACCTGGCGGTGAGCGAGTTTGTCCGCGTGTCCGGCAGCCTGTTGCCGCCGCGCGCCTTTCGCCGGCTCTGCCCCGAGCTCGACAGGGGCAGCCGCACACGCGCCGGCACACCGCTGGTGGTGCAGCTCCTCGGTAGCGATCCGGCATGTCTGGCAGAAAACGCGGCGCAGTTGGTCGAGCTCGCGCCAGCGGGCATTGATCTCAATTTCGGCTGTCCAGCGCCAAAGGTCAATCGCCATGGCGGTGGTGCGATGTTGCTCGCCGACCCCGAGCAGCTGTTCCGTATTGCCACAGCCGTCCGGCGAGTGGTCCCTGCTGAAATCCCTTTCACGGCAAAGATGCGGCTCGGCGTACGGGATACGGCACGAACGCTGGACTGCGCGCGCGCACTGGCAGCTGGAGGTGTCGACGCCCTGGTGGTGCATGCACGCACTCGTGCCGAGGCTTATCGACCGCCGGCCCACTGGGAGTGGGTTGGTCGGATCCGCGAAGTGGTGCAGCAACCGGTAGTCGCCAACGGCGAGGTCTGGACGGCGGCTGATCATGCCCGCTGCTGTGCGGTCAGCGGCAGCGACGACGTGATGATCGGGCGCGGGGCGGTTGCCGATCCCTTTCTCGCGCGGCGCATTTGTGCGCTGCGGGCTGGGGAGTCGATCGAGGCCGATCGATCCGCCGACTGGCGGCAGCTGCAGCCCTTGCTCGCATCCTACTGGCAGCAAGTCTGTGCCAAGGTCGCGGATCGGCATGCGCCTGGCCGGCTCAAACTGTGGCTGGGTTCCCTCCGGCGCAATTTCAGCGAAGCCGAGGTCTTGTTCAGAGTGGTCAGGACGCTGAGCTCAGTTGACGAAATCAGCCGCACGCTCGAGTTACATGGCGTGCCCGCGTTGCGGCCAACGGCCTGACATCGGCCGCCGGTGCAAGGCCGTTCCCACGTTCCGAGCAGCGCGCAGACGGGCATCCACGAGCAGCTGTCGGCCGTTCTCGATCGGCACGCGAACGCGGCTTTCCGCAAACCCTATGCTGACTACAATCGGGCCGCATTTACGGCAAGCTTTGAGCGCTTCCAGCAGCTGGCACCGGGCGCCCCGCTGATCCTCGATGCCTGCTGTGGGGTAGGGGAAAGCAGTGTCGCTCTCGCGCGCGCTTTTCCAGCGCACTACGTGATTGGTGTCGACCAGTCGGCGGCACGGTTGCAACAAGCCCAGCGCCGTCAGGGAAGCGATCGAGCGTGGCCCGCCAATCTCGATCTGGTGCGTGCCGATCTGGTCGACTACTGGCGCTTGCTGCACGATGCGGGCGTTCGCCTCGATCGTCACTACCTGCTCTATCCCAACCCTTGGCCGAAGATCGGCCACCTGCGCCGACGCTGGCACGGACATCCGGTATTTCCGGCGATGCTCGCCCTGGGCGGTGTCCTCGAGTGCCGCAGCAACTGGCCGATCTACGTCGCCGAGCACTGCCTGGCGGTGCAGCAACTCAGCGGACGATCGACAGTTGCCGAGCCGTTTGTTCCGGATCCGCCGATCACCCCCTTCGAGCGCAAGTATCTCGATTCCGGCCATCGCCTGTTTCGTGCGGTCAGCGATCTAACTTGAGGCAATGCACGCAGCCTCGGCGACCGCGTTGGGCATCGACAACGGCCTTGTCATCCGAACGCTGTGACCCTGGCCGCGACCCAAGGCTTCACGACAGGTCGTATGTCTTATATAATACATACCAATCAGGCGGGTTGGTTGGCAGGCGTTTTGCTGCCCCGCGGGGACAAAGCCCCGTTCCGCCGCGAGGTCGCACGTCGGTTGCCGTTCCGGCCTTGCAGTACAATGTGTGTCTTGCTGCCGAAAACTTTGAGAAAGGACGTTGCCGTGCTGGAATCCTATCGTGCCCATGTCGCCGAGCGCGCTGCGCTTGGTATCCCGCCGCTGCCGCTGACCGCGCAGCAGACCGGGGAACTCGTCGCTCTGCTGAAGAACCCGCCAAAGGGTGAAGAAGAGGCGCTGGTCGAGCTGATCACCTACCGTGTACCGGCCGGTGTGGACGACGCAGCCAAGGTCAAGGCCGAGTTTCTCGCCAAGGTCGCCAAGGGCGAGGAAAGCTGCGCGCTGATCTCGAAGGAAAAAGCCACCGCACTGCTCGGCACCATGCTCGGCGGTTACAACGTCAAGCCGTTGATCGAGCTGCTCGGCGGTCCGACTGCCGCGATCGCCGCCGAAAGCCTCAAGCGGACCTTGCTGGTGTTCGACTTCTTTCACGACGTCAAGGAACTCGCCGACAAGGGTAACGCCAACGCCAAATCGGTCATGCAGAGCTGGGCCGACGGCGAGTGGTTCACCTCGCGTCCGGAAGTGCCCGCGTCGCAGAAATTGACCGTCTTCAAGGTCACCGGCGAAACCAATACCGACGACCTGTCCCCAGCGCCCGATGCCTGGTCGCGCCCGGACATCCCGCTGCACGCGCTGGCGATGCTCAAGAACGCGCGTCCCGGTATCGAAGCCGATACCCCCGGCGAGCGCGGCCCGATCAAGCAACTCGAAGCGCTGGCCAAGAAGGGCAACCTGATCGCCTACGTCGGCGACGTCGTCGGCACTGGTTCGTCGCGCAAGTCGGCGACCAACTCCGTGCTCTGGTTTACCGGCGAGGATATTCCCTACGTTCCGAACAAGCGCTTCGGCGGTTTCTGCCTGGGCTCGAAAATCGCGCCGATCTTCTTCAACACCATGGAAGACGCCGGCGCGCTGCCGATCGAACTCGACGTCGAGCAGATGGAAATGGGCGACGAGATCGAATTGCAGATTGATGCCGCCACCACCAAGGTCACCGCGCTCAAGAACGGCACGGTGATCGCCGAATCGCAACTGAAGACGCCGGTGATCCTCGACGAAGTGCGTGCCGGTGGGCGCATTCCACTGATCGTCGGCCGTGGCCTGACCACCCGCGCTCGCGAAGCGCTCGGGCTGCCGGTATCGACGCTCTTCCGTCTGCCGCAGAATCCCGCCGACACCGGCAAGGGCTACTCGCTGGCGCAGAAAATGGTCGGCCGCGCGTGTGGTCTGCCGGAAGGCAAGGGCGTCCTGCCCGGCACCTATTGCGAACCGCGGATGACCACCGTCGGCTCGCAGGACACCACCGGACCGATGACCCGCGACGAACTCAAGGATCTCGCCTGCCTCGGTTTTTCGGCCGACATGGTGATGCAGTCCTTCTGCCATACCGCCGCCTATCCGAAGCTCATCGACGTCAAGATGCACCGCGAACTGCCGACTTTCATCAGCACCCGTGGCGGCGTCGCGCTGCGTCCGGGCGACGGCATCATCCATTCCTGGCTCAACCGCCTGCTGCTGCCCGACACCGTCGGCACCGGCGGCGACTCGCACACCCGTTTCCCGATCGGCATCTCCTTCCCGGCGGGTTCGGGCCTGGTCGCCTTCGCCGCCGCTACCGGCGTCATGCCGCTGGACATGCCGGAATCGGTGCTGGTGCGCTTCAAGGGCAAGCTGCAGGACGGCGTCACCCTGCGTGACCTGGTCAACGCCATTCCCTACTACGCCATCAAGCAGGGCCTGCTGACCGTCGCCAAGAAGGGTAAGAAGAACATCTTCTCGGGCCGTATCCTGGAAATAGAAGGGCTGCCGGACCTCAAGATCGAGCAGGCTTTCGAGCTTTCCGACGCCGCCGCCGAGCGTTCCGCCGCTGCCTGCGCGATCCAGCTCGACAAGGCGCCGATCATCGAGTACATGACCTCGAACATCACCCTGATGAAGTGGATGATCGCCACCGGCTACGAAGACAAGCGCACGCTCGGTCGTCGCATCAAGGCCATGGAAGCATGGATCGCCAAGCCCGAACTGCTCAAGGCCGACGCCGGTGCCGAGTACGCCGCGGTGATCGAAATCGACCTCGCCGACGTCACCGAGCCGATCGTCGCCTGCCCGAACGATCCCGACGATGCCAAGCTGCTCTCCGAAGTCGCCGGTACCAAGATCGACGAAGTCTTCATCGGCTCGTGCATGACCAACATCGGCCACTTCCGTGCCGC
>NZ_JAVTWB010000206.1:0-34501 GCF_032229525.1 Accumulibacter sp.
GGGGTATGGCCAACATGGATGTTGGTATGGACATGCTGCTGATGCCGCGGATGACCGACTGGAGGCCGATCGACCTCGCGCTGGTCTTCCTGATGTGGTCGGTGATGATGGTGGCGATGATGCTGCCGACTGCACTGCCGATGGTCTCGGCCTTCGCGTCGTGCTGCCAGCCGTCTGCCGGCTACTCCCGCGGCGGGGCGATCATCGCCTTCGTCGCCGGCTACGTGCTGGTGTGGACCGGCTTCAGCCTGCTTATCACGGGGATTCAATGGGCACTGCTGCAAGCCAGCTGGATCTCGCCGATGATGGAGGTGCGCAGTCCCGGGTTCGGCGGCGTCTTGCTGCTCGCTGCCGGCATTTTCCAGTTCACGCCGCTGAAACAGGCCTGTTTGTCGACCTGCCGCTCGCCGCTCTCGTTCCTGATGACCGAGTGGCGCCCGGGTCACGCTGGTGCCTTGATCACGGGCTTGCGGCACGGCCTGTTGTGCACCGGTTGCTGCTGGCTCCTGATGGCGCTGTTATTCGTTCTCGGCGTGATGAACGTGGCGTGGATCGCCGTGCTGACGGTCTTCGTCCAGCTCGAGAAGAACTGGCCGACGGCGCGGTGGTTGAGTCCCGCCGGCGGTGTGCTGCTGCTTGCGTGGGGCGTCGTACTCCTGGGCCGCGCGGGGTTGTCGGCTTGAGTCAGTTGAGCGGTCGGGATGGAATTCCTCCGGCCGGCTCGCTGGCCTTTCGCCCATCGGTCCGCGGAAACGGGATTCTGACTTGAGCGAGCGAGCAAGCGGCTGCGCGCAAAGGAGTCAAGGGCAAGCCGGTTTCCGGCGCCACCCTTTCCACTTTCAGCGAAGCTGCGGGCGCTGAACCCCTACGGCGTCGGTACGACTTCGTAGTACACGCCGCTCGACCCGAAGTAGGGTTTGTACCAGTTCGGCCCGCTCTGGTAATACTGGACGCCGTTCACCGTCATGTGTCGGGCGCCGGGCGGCAGCGCCGCAAACTGGGTGCCGATCGGCAAATTGTTCTGGGCCACGTAAGTCGGCTGGGGGGCTACGTATACCGGTTGCTGAACCACGACCGCGGGTTGCGACGCGCTGGCGATCGCAGCTCCCGCCATCGCGCCCACCGCCAGGCCCGCGACGGCGCTCGCCGCCGCACCGCATCCATAGCAACCGCCGTGGTAGTAGCCGCCGCCATGGTAGTAACCGCCATGGTAGGGGTGGCCAGCAGCAACGAAGCCCCGCCCGCCCCAGCCTCTGCCGGCAGCCACCCACGCGTTTGCGTCGGCAAGGGGGACGAGTACGCTCGCGGTCACCGCAACGCCGAGAATGAGAGTTTTCATCTGTTTCATCGCTTGGCTCCTTGTGCCGCTTATCTGGGCTGGGGAAGGCCGAGTTGTTTGAACTCGAGCTTGACTGCGTCCTTCGGGATGGCGACCTTGAAGGTCTGCGCCGGTATCGGTGCGTCGCGCTTCCAGTCGGAGAATTCGACGGTGAACGTCGGCTGCCGCTCGCCACCACGGTACGACGTGATCATCAGGCGCGGCAGCTTGTCCTGCGCGCCGATCCAGACCTCCCAGTCGACGCCGGGGGCCGTAAACGCCAAGTGATCGGTCTTGACCCCGGCGATGGTCGATTGACCGACCAGGATGGCGCTCGAAAGATCTTTCGCCAGGCGGGCGTAGGGGTCGGAAACCAGGATGTCGACGAAGGGCGCCAAGGTGTCCGCACTCGGAACTTCCTGCTGGAGGACGGCGTCGAGCTTCCCGCCGCCGGCCTCCTGCTGGACATAGAATTTCCCGATGAGTCCGATCGCGGTCACTGTCTTTCCGTCGTAGTAGAGGTCGTTCGGCAGCAGGTCGCCGCGTGACTCGACGAACAGGCGGTCGGGCCGTTGCATCAGCACGCGCGACGACGCGAAGAGGCTGATGTACTGCCCGGTTGGCGAATCGAGCGGGACCAGGCTGCGCGTCTTGAATTGGAGCGTTTTCGACCCGGCCAGTTGGTCACTCATGTCCTGCAGCAACTTGAGCGCTCGTTCGTCCTTGATCTCCTTCACGGGCGCCGTCGGTGGCGCCGGCTTGTCGCCGGCCAAGGCGCCGCCGCTGCTCCCGAGGACCATCGTGGCGGCGAGCAAGGTGCCGCCGACCAGGTGCCCCATCAAGCTTTTTCTGATCATTTCTCTTCCCCTGTTGTCCTGTGGCAAGTATCGTCGAAATCGCATGTTTGCGCATGCTCAGGCGGCCAAGTGTAACCAATGGCCGGCCGCGATTGGTGAGTCGTGTGTCGATGATTGCCGACGGCTACGCTCCTCATTGCAGGGGACGGCACTCGCACCACTGCCAGGCGCTGGCGTCGTCGTTGCTTGCCGTTGCTCGATCAGCGCGTGGCAAGGGTGAGAGCGACGAGATTCCCTTTCGCGAAAGGGTCCTGCGGGTCGGCGAGCCAGCCTTCCCGGTTGGCAACGGGTTGAGGCGGAGAAGTAGCGCTTCCGACACTCTTCTGGGCCAGGCCTCGGCAACACGCCCACCCGTTTGCCGCTCAGTCCGTGCTGGACAAGACGCCGGTTTACTCAAGGCGAAGTGCTGCTGGTAGCATCTGTCGCACCATAACCACGCGATGGATGATGCATGCGACTCGATGACCAGAATGAAAGCAGCAACGTCGAAGACAGGCGAGGCGGTGGTGGCAGCTTTGGCGGCGGGATCGGGCGCGGCGGCGTGGGTATCGGCACCATCGTCCTGGCGCTGGCTGCCAGCTATTTCTTCGGCATCGATCCGGCGCTGATTCTCGGTCTCGCGTCGAACAATGGCAGCCAGTCGCCGCGCCAGGAAGCTGCGCGCAAGCCGCCAGCCGATGACGAGATGGCCCGCTTTGTGTCCAAGGTGCTGGCCAGCACCGAGAGCACCTGGGAAGCGGTATTCCGTGCCGGGGGCTCCCGCTATCAGCAGCCGAAACTGGTGCTTTTCAGCGGCGCGACAGCAACGGCCTGTGGCACCGGCCAGTCCGCGATGGGGCCCTTCTACTGCCCGTCGGATCAGAAGGTGTACATCGACCTGTCGTTCTACCGCGACCTGAAGACGCGCTTCCACGCGCCTGGGGAGTTTGCCCAGGCCTACGTGATTGCCCACGAAGTCGGCCACCACGTGCAGAACCTGCTCGGCATCTCGGACAAAGTGCACCGGGCTCAGCAAGGTGCCAGCAAGGCCAAGGCCAACGCGCTGTCGGTACGCCTTGAATTGCAGGCCGATTGTCTTGCCGGCGTTTGGGGACACCGCGCCGATGCGGCAAAGAACATCATCGAACCGGGTGAGATCCAGCAGGCGCTGAACGCGGCTTCAGCTATCGGCGACGATCGGCTGCAACAGCAGACACAAGGCCGTATCGTTCCCGAATCCTTTACCCACGGCAGCTCCGAACAGCGCATGCGCTGGTTCAAGATCGGCATGGACTCCGGCGACCTGCGCCGCTGCGACACCTTCAAGGCGGCTTCGCTGTAGGGCGCGCAATGGCGCCAACCCCGGCAAGAAAGGGCTTTCCACGTGGCTGATCGCTGGCCTCTCCTTGCACCGTGCGGGCCGCGCAAGTGAAAGCCGGCGCCGAGAAGATCGTCACCAAGAACGGCGAAAGCTATATCGCGATCATCGACGCCGAGCGACTCGATTACTACCACCAGCTGGAGCGCGAGCATATCCACCTGCGGCTGATTGACGATGCTGGCAAAGGACTCGACGATGTGGCCGCTGGCCGGGTGCAGGGTGCGCGTACGTCCTTGCAGGCCTTGAAGCGCCATCGTCCGGCATCGTCTGCCGCTTGAGCAGCCGAGGCGACGGACCCCGTCTGCGTCAAGACCACCGCCAACCTCGAGCGTAAGCTCGAAGCGATCGAGCGTTTCCTGCTCGATGCGCAGGCTCCACAGGCTTGCGACGCGCTGCTGCCCGCAGTCGAGAAGATGCAAAACTACACTAGTTGCTTTTCTTGTCAGCTTCGATCGACAAGATATCGACGCTGCCGGTCTGCTCGTCAATGCCGGTGCGTTTGACTTCGCGCACGGACAGGTGTTCGTCCTCGACAACCAGAAGCAGTTTGTCTGCCTTCTTGGACAATGCGCCCGACGCGACGACGAGCAGCTGACTTGCGCGCAGCATTGGAATTTCCGGCAGGATCAGGACTTGCAGGTGCTCGGTGCCCTGGTCTTCCGATGGCTGGGCCAGAATCGCCGGTATGGCTTTTGGCGACAGGATTTGCAGGCCCAGCTCAAAATGCTCGGGGTTCTCGGATACCGCCCAACGAACCAGGCAGATTTGCCAGTTGGGATTCTCTCCCGTTCGCACTGCGGCAACGTCGCCGACGGAGAGGGCGCCGATCTTGCCCGAGGCGTGCATCAGCGCATAGCCATCCGGGCTCTCGTTAACGATCATCCAGGTCGACAGTGCGACGCCTGGCGCTTCGCCGTTCTTGCACAGCTGCCAGAGTCCGTCGATACCGGTTGCCAGGACCGTTCGGTAGTTTTGCCGCCGACGCTGGAAGCGGCGGTTTCCCTGGTCGCTCCAGCGTCCCACAAGCCGGTGAAGGACCCCGGCTCCTGCCGCCGTCCCGGCGAAATCGGGCAGTCCGATCTCTTGCGGTGGCGTACCGCTGTCGAGTTGAGCAAGCTGTGTCTTGAGTAGTAGGCTCAGGCGTGCGCATGAAAAGCACTCGATCGGCGCGGTCGTTGGCGCCAGCTTGCGGGAACCGGACAAGGCCGGCGCGTCGCGCGCGGGGTCGATCCAGAACGCGCCGGGGGCGGTCGCCGCGGCAACGGGGATCAATTCGATCTGATCGGCGAAGCGTTCAAAGTAATTGGCGAGGAACAGGACTTCACGGGCGGTGAGTGAGGCTGGCTGCGCGCAGCCGAGCAAAATCGACGCATGATAGATATGCTGCAGGCTGCTCGACTGGTTCCGCGGGATGGTGGCCTCGACGTTCAGGCGTTGTGCCGTCGCGTAGGCCTGGTGCAACTGCTGCCACGCGCCGATGGGCGCCGGCGAGGCTATCAGGTGGCTGATCATCAGCTGTTGTGTCAGGGCATGCACGCCCCGCCACAGTATGAGATCAGCTGTTTGAAGGGGCTCCGCGGCGGACTGATCATCATCACCTTCCAGCATGGCAAGCGTGTCGTCAGCGAGCATTTGCAGGAGATCGAGAACCCCGCGGATGACTCGTCGCGTCTTGCGTGGTACGGGGAGCATCAAGTCGGTCAGATCGGGAAGTAGGTCCGCCACAACCGCGCAGCTACGGATGTACAGGCCATCCAGAGCGTAGGCACGTTGTTGCGGGGTTCCACCCACCTCGCGCAGTGCTTTGACCTGCGCACGTACGGACGGAAGTTCCTCGGCGGGATGGGGCGCCATCGGCAACTCGAGCCACTGCAGAATGGTTCGTATGCCGGATTGGCTTGCTCCGGCGCCATCTGCGCTAGGGTCATTGAACGCGGTGTTAGTCATCAGGCCACCTGCCAAAGGGGTTTGCGCTGCCAGGCTGTCAGCCATGTCGATCCTCCGCCTCTGGCGTAACATGGGAAACTGCCGCTGTGTTGGAAATCATCTTCCAGAATCAGTGTGTTGGCTGTCGACGCTCGTTCAAAGCATTATACTGCGAGCCCGCCTTGCGGGTGGTGCAACGTTTCCTCCGGGCAGCTTGGTCAGGCTGGGCAGTCGCACACGCCCCCCGATCGCATCCGGCGACCTTCCGGAGGGTCGTTGTCAGCAGTTGCTCCGCGCGAGCCCCGAATTGCACTGGGACCCACTCCCAGTTTCGCCCGGATCATGTTGAAAGAACTCTTTCTTGCTATAATCGCTCCCTTTTTCTGAATTCGGAAGAGATTATCATGGTTGTTATTCGTCTCGCCCGTGGTGGCGCCAAGAAGCGCCCCTTCTACAACATGGTGGTGGCCGATTCGCGTGCTCGCCGCGATGGACGCTTCATCGAACGCATCGGCTTTTACAACCCGCTGGCATCAGACAAGGAAGAGGGCCTGCGCATTGCTACGGACCGCCTCAGTTTCTGGCAGCAGCAGGGTGCTCAACTGTCGCTGACCGTCGCGCGTTTGCTCAAGCAGTCGGCCGCCAAGGCGGTAGCCTGAGTCTTGCCTGCTGGTTCGTTGCCTGAAGCGATTGGCGGAACCGCAACAGCGGATGGCCCGCCCCCCGACATCGTTGTTCTCGGCAAAATCATCGGTCCGCACGGTCTGCAGGGCGCAGTTCATGTATTTCCGTTTGCAGACGATCCCGCTGCGTGGTCCCGGCTGCCTTGCTGGTGGCTCGGTCGAGAGGGAGAAGCTCCCGAGCTATGGCGTCAGACGAGGCTGATCAAGTGCGATGTGCGCAACGATCGGCTGGTTGCCCAACTGGCGTGTGTCGCTGATCGTACTGCAGCGGAGACCATGGGGGGCGTGCTGGTCGGAGTTCCGCACAGCGGGTTGCCAACGACCGCGATTGACGAGTATTACTGGGCCGACCTCGTCGGCCTGGAAGTGATAAATACCAGCGACCAGTCCCTGGGCCGGATTGTCGGTCTGATCGACACGCCGGCCAATGCGGTGATGCGAGTTGTTGGCGACGAGAACCGGGAGCGTTTGCTGCCGTTTGTCGCGGTGGTGGTGCTGCAGGTGGACCTGCAGCGAAAGCGCGTTCGCGTTGAGTGGGAAATGGACTGGTGACTTCGCCGGACCATGCACTGCCGAGCGGCAGGCAGTGGGTTGTTGATGTCGTGAGCTTGTTTCCCGAGATGTTTGTTGCGGTGGCGCAGTCGGGGGTGACGCGCAGGGCGCTGGAAGCCGGGCAGTGGAGCCTGCAGACGTGGAATCCGCGTGATTTCACCGAGGACAGGCACCGCACAGTCGACGACCGCCCTTACGGTGGTGGCCCGGGAATGGTGATGATGCCGGGACCTTTAGAAGCGGCGATCAGGGCTGCCAAAGCTCGGCAGCAGGTGGCTGGCGCCGCTAGCCGGGTCATCTGCCTTTCGCCACAGGGCACGCCGCTGACGCATCGGCGCGTGATGCGGCTGGCCACGGCCGAGGAAGCGGTGGTGCTGGTTTGCGGGCGCTATGAAGGAATTGACGAGCGCTTGATCGAGGCTTGTGTCGACGAGGAGATTTCGATCGGGGATTTCGTCCTTTCGGGTGGTGAAATCCCGGCGATGGCGTTGATTGATGCCGTCGTCAGGCAGTTACCCGGGGTGCTGAATGATGCCGAATCGGCACAGCAGGATTCGTTTGTGGCGGGTTTGCTGGATTGCCCGCACTATACGCGGCCCGAGGAATACGAAGGGCGGCGGGTGCCGGATGTTCTGCTTTCCGGTCACCACGAGGAAATACGACGCTGGCGGCTGCAACAGGCGCTGGGTCGGACATGGCAGCGTCGTCCCGAGTTGTTGACGGGGCGCTCGTTGTCGAAATCGGAAACGCAACTCCTGGTGAAGTTTCAGGAGCAATGCGGTCAGGATAACAACAATGCGTGAATCGCATACATGGAGTTTATAAGATGAATCTGATCGAGCAACTCGAACAAGAAGAAATTGCCCGCCTGGGCAAAGTCATTCCCCCATTCGCACCGGGCGATACCATCGTCGTCCAGGTCAAGGTCAAGGAAGGGGTGCGCGAGCGCTTGCAGGCCTACGAAGGCGTGGTCATCGCCAAGCGTAATCGTGGTCTCAACTCGAGCTTCATCGTCCGCAAGGTTTCCTCGGGCGAGGGCGTCGAGCGCACCTTCCAGACCTATTCACCGCTGGTCGCGGCAATCGAAGTCAAGCGTCGTGGCGATGTCCGCCGTGCCAAGCTGTACTACCTGCGCGAGCGTTCCGGCAAGTCGGCGCGGATCAAGGAAAAGCTGACGCGCAAGCAGCGCTGAACGCCTGCATTGCTGCGGTAAACGAGAACATGGCGGAGTCGAAGACTCCGCCATGTTTGTTTTCGCGAGGCGAGCGGCTCAGGCGGCAGGGGTAATTCGCTTGTCGCTCTCGATCAGCGCATACGCTGAATGATTGTGGATGGACTCGAAGTTTTCGGATTCCACCACATAGGCATCAACGCGCTGCTCGACGTTGAGACGTGCCGCCACGTCGCGCACCATGTCTTCGACGAATTTCGGGTTGTCGTAAGCCCGTTCGGTGACGAATTTTTCATCGGGGCGCTTGAGCAGACCATAAAGCTCGCAGGAAGCCTGCGCCTCGACCCACTGCACCAACTCTTCGATCCACAGGTGATCGTTGATCTTCACGGTGACCGTGACGTGCGAGCGCTGGTTGTGCGCGCCGCGCTCGGAAATCTCCTTGGAACACGGGCAGAGGCTGGTTACCGGAATGGCGACCTTGATCGCCGACTCGATCCGGCCATGGCAGATCTCGCCAGTCAGCGTGACGTCGTAGTCCATCAGGCTCTGCACCCCAGACACCGGCGCCGCCTTGTTGATGAAATACGGGAAGCTCATTTCGATGTGACCGGTTTCGGCTTCAAGCCGGTCCACCATGTCACGCAGCATGGCCGGGAAGTTCTCCACCGAAATCTCTCGTTCGTGGCTGTTGAGAATCTCCACGAAGCGTGACATGTGCGTGCCTTTGAAGTTGTGTGGCAGGCCGACGTACATATTGAACATGGCGATCGTGTGCTGGACGCCGCCCGATTTGTCGAGCACCTTGACCGGGTGACGAATGGCCTTGATTCCGACCTTGTTGATGGCAATCCGTCGGGTATCGGCCGAGCCCTGGACGTCCGCCATCACGGTGGGGGCTTGCGGGGTTTCGGGTGCATTCATTGCTGCTCCTGGTAGTTTCATTCGCTTCGCGGACGGCTCGGCTGCGCCGAATCCGCCGCGTTGCCTTGCCGTGTGCGTACTGCAGCAACGATCCCGTCGCGGTCGAGGCCGATTTCCGCCAGCAGTAGCGCGTGGTCGCCGTGATCGATGAAGCGGTCGGGGATGCCGAGACGCAGAAACCGGGTCGGGCTGGCGATCTCCGAAAGAACGCGCTCGACCTCTGCACCGGCGCCACCGATCAAGGCACCCTCTTCGACGCTGACCAGCAGCGAATGTTCCCCGGCCAGGGCGATGATCAGGTCGCGGTCGATCGGCTTGACGAAGCGCATGTTGGCGACGGTGGCGTCGAGTTCCTCGGCCGCTTCGAGCGCCGGCGTCAGCATGCTGCCGAAGGCGAGCAGTGCCACCGTGGTGCCGCGGCGGCGGATCTCGCCCTTGCCCAGCGGCAGTCCGACCAGCGCCTTGTCAATGGCGGCGCCGGTGCCGCTGCCGCGCGGGTAGCGCACGGCACTCGGGCCATCGAGGTGGTAGGCGGTGGTCAGCATCTTGCGGCACTCGTCTTCATCGGTCGGCGTCATCACCACCATATTGGGAATGCAGGTCAGGAAAGCAATGTCGAAAGCACCATGATGCGTCGGGCCGTCGGCGCCGACCAGGCCGCCACGGTCGAGCGCGAAGACCACCGGCAGGTTCTGCAGCGCCACATCATGCACCAGTTGATCGTAGCCACGCTGCAGGAAGGTCGAGTAGATCGCCAGTACCGGCCGCATGCCCTCGCAGGCCAGCCCGGCGGCGAAGGTGACAGCGTGCTGCTCGGCAATGCCGACATCGTAGTAACGTTCCGGGTAGCACTCGCTGAAGCGCAGCATGCCCGAGCCTTCGCGCATCGCCGGGGTGATGCCGACCAGTTTCGGGTCTGCTGCCGCCATGTCGCACAGCCAGTCGCCAAAAATCTGCGTATAGGTCGGCTTGGCGCCGGTCTTGGCGCCGGCAATACCGATTTCCGGCTGGAACTTGGAAACGCCGTGATAGAGAATCGGGTCGACCTCTGCCAGCTTGTACCCCTGGCCCTTCTTGGTGATGACGTGCAGGAACTGTGGTCCCTTGAGGTTCTTGAGGTTCTGCAGTGTGGGTACCAGCGATTCGAGGTCGTGCCCGTCGATCGGCCCGATATAGTTGAAGCCGAGTTCCTCGAACAGCGTCCCGGGTGTCAGCATGCCCTTGACGTGTTCCTCGGCGCGCTTGGCGAACTCGAGCAGCGAGGGCGAGAAATCGAGAATCTTTTCACCGGCCTTGCGCGCCGCGTTGAAGGTGCTGCCCGAGAACAATCGCGCCAGATAGCGGTTGAGTGCGCCCACCGGCGGTGAGATCGACATGTCGTTGTCGTTGAGGACGACGAGCATGTCGGCATCCGCAACGCCGGCGTTGTTCAGTGCTTCAAAGGCCTGCCCGGCAGACATCGCGCCGTCGCCGATGATCGCCACCACCTTGCGCGTCTCGCGTTTGATCTTGGCCGCGAGAGCCATGCCGAGGGCGGCGGAAATCGACGTTGACGAGTGACCGACGCCGAAGGTGTCGTAGTCGCTCTCGCTGCGTTTCGGGAAACCGGAGATGCCACCGTGCATGCGCAGCTTGGCCATGCCCGCCCGGCGTCCGGTGAGCACCTTGTGCGCGTAGGTCTGGTGCCCGACGTCCCACACCAGGCGGTCATGCGGTGTCTCGAAGACGTAGTGCAGGGCAACCGTGAGTTCGACCGTACCAAGGTTTGACGACAGATGGCCGCCGGTTCTGGAGACCGAGTCGACCAGAAACGCGCGCAACTCGTCGGCCAGTTGTGGCAGGAGGCGGCGGTCAAGCTTGCGCACCTGCGCCGGATCGCTGATGGTGTCGAGGAGAGGGTAGGGGTTCATGTCGGGTCCGGCAGAAACGCTCGCTAGTCGCTGGCAGCGGTGAGCAGAAGCGGAGGTTAGAATTTGCGCTGGGCGATGAAGTCGGTCAACTCGACCAGGCGCTGGCTGCGTTCGCCAAAAATGGTGAGCGAGTCGAGCGCCTGTTTTCTCAGATCGGCGGCAAATTCGCGGGCGCGTTCGAGGCCCATCAGGCTGACGTAGGTCGGTTTTTCGGCGGCAGCATCCTTGCCGGCTGTCTTGCCCAGCGTGGCCGTACTGGCCGTGCAGTCGAGAATATCGTCGACCACCTGGAACAACAAGCCGGCACGCTTGGCAAAGCGGTCGAGCGACGACGTCTGGCGAACGCTAAGTGCTGTCCCGCAGAGCGCGCCAAGCATCACCGCGGCACGAATCAAGGCCCCCGTTTTGAGCGCGTGCATCAGTTCGAGTTCGGGTTGGTTCAGGTTTCTGCCGACCGATTCGAGATCGATCGACTGGCCGCCGGCCATGCCACACGAGCCGCCCGCCCTCGCCAGGAGGCGCACCATCTCCAGCTGACCGGTGGGGTCACCGAAATCTTCGCGCGCCAGAAGCTCGAACGCCAGCGATTGCAGGCTGTCGCCGACCAGCAGAGCGGTGGCTTCATCGTATTCGACATGGCAGGTCGGTCGACCGCGGCGAAGTACGTCGTTATCCATCGACGGCAGGTCATCATGAACCAGCGAATAGCTGTGGATCAGCTCGATGGCACTGGCAACCACTTCCAGGCGTTGCGGCGTGGCGGCCGTCAATTCGCCGGCGGCGAAAGCGAGCAGGGGGCGTACCCGCTTGCCACCGTTGAGGCTGGTATAACGCATGGCCTGGTGCAGGCGACCTGGAATCGCCTCCGCTGGGGGCAAGCTACGGGCCAGCGCTGCTTCCACCTGTGCCTGGACACTAGCCATCCAGTCCGGGAAGGAGACATCCCTGCGCGCGCGTGAAAAAATGTCCGATTCGCTCATTTTGTCTCGGCGCCATCGGCGTCGAACGCCCGTAGCGCGCCATTTTCGAGAATCTGGATTTGACGTTCGGCATCGCTGAGCTGTTGCTGACAATGCTTGAGCAGTTCGCTGCCACGCCGATAGGCGGCGAGCGATTCCTCGAGCGGCAAGCGACCGCCCTCCATGTCCTGGACGATCTGTTCGAGCTCGGCGAGTGCAGCTTCGAATTTCAGTTTGCCAAGGGAGGTTCCTTCCTTGCCGGACGCGGTAGCGTTGGCAGCACCCTCGGAGTTCGATCGTGGCATGGGAGAGGCTCGAGTCAAACCGCCGAAAATAGCCTATTTGTGGCCTTTCGGTCAAATGGAAAGCATTCCTGCGAACGCCGCGATGTGGCTTCTGCCCTTCCCATCAAGGCGCTTTCGGAGGCTGATCGCGACCCTGGATCGGGGCGCCAGAGCGAAGCGTCGTCGGTGCACGGCATCGGAGTCCACCGCCGTCGCCGTGAGTCGGACTTTCACCACCGCGCCCGCGCCGGCATTGAATTCACGACGACCATCGGGCTGTCATGGTGCCAGCCTCGCCGGCAGGACTGGTGCTACACTTGAGCAAACACCAAGGGAGGATGCCATGATAGTCATTGAGAACCAGACACGGCGCGTCAACGTCACGGTTTACGCAGAGTTCACCCTCGCCGATTATCAGGAGTTCGAGAACGCCGTAAACTACCTGATCCAGTTCGAGGGGCCGGTCGATCTCTTTTTCGATTTGCGCGAAATGGCCGATTTCACCCTTGACGTGGCTTGGGAAGACATCGTCTTCTCGCGTGCCCACGCCAGCGATTTCCGCCGTATCGCCGTCCTCACGCACAGCCAGTGGGTGGCCTGGAGCGCATGGTTGTCGCAGATCTTCGTACAGGCCGAGATGCAGGTTTTCGACGACGAGCTCGAGGCCCGTTCCTGGTTGGCCGAAGAAGCGGGAGAGGACCAGGGGTGATCTACTCGACTGTGGTCGACAGCGCCGTCCTCGCCGAACACCTCGATGATCCGGGCTGGCGCGTTCTTGACTGCCGCCATCAGCTGAGTGACACCGATGCAGGCGCCCGCGCCTACGCCGCCGGACACCTGCCCGGAGCGAGCTTCGTGCATCTCGATCGCGACCTGTCGGGACCGATGAATGGCAGCAACGGCCGTCACCCCCTTCCCGATCCACAGCTTCTCGCTGGCAGATTGGGCGCCTTGGGGGTGTCACGAGAGACGCAGGTGGTCGCCTATGACGATTCTGGTGGCATGATCGCCGGGCGCCTCTGGTGGCTGCTACGCTGGCTCGGGCATGATCGCGTCGCCGTTCTCGACGGCGGGGTCGATCGCTGGCTGGCGCAGGGCGGGCTGTTGTCGACCGATTTGCCGGAACCCGCCCCGACTCTCCTGGAGCCTACTCTTCGTGACTGGGTGGTGAGTACCCAGGAGGTGCTCGCCGATGTGCACGACGGACAGTCCTGTCTGGTCGACGCCCGCAGTCCGGATCGCTTTCGCGGCGAGAACGAGACTCTCGATCCCGTGGCTGGTCACATCCCCGGTGCGCGCAACCGCTTCTTTCGCGACAATCTCGACGCGGAGGGCTGTCTTCGCCCGGCCGCCGAACTGCGTCGCGAGTTCCTGGCCTTGCTGGCCGGGATCGCTCCGCAGCAGGCCGTAATGTCCTGCGGGTCAGGCGTTACTGCCTGCCACAATCTCCTGGCGATGGAAGTTGCGGGCCTGCACGGGGCGCGGCTCTATGCCGGATCCTGGAGCGAGTGGTGCAGCGATCCGTCCCGCCCAGTCGCTGGCCGCACTCCCTGACCTTCTCGTTGTAGGTTCTCTTGTGCTGAGGCACGGCAGCGGCGATCTCGCCAATCAAGCTGTGCTCGCCCGTTTTTTGTGCCCTCTGCTTTGCCCTGCCTGGGCAGGATTGCGCAATCGGCTGCGGAAGATGCGATCCGCGATGTAAGTGATGCCAGCGATGTAAGAAAACTCCTCTTCAGCCGACTAGTTCAGCAGCAGGCGCGAGACGATGCTCAAAGCTGAGTATCGCGCCTTGCCGATCGAGTCGGGTCGCCCATCGGGGGCGTCCTGCCTGCAACCCTCTGGAGGAAATCATCATGAACAAACAAACTACCGCCGCCGCGCTGGCCCTGGCACTGGGTGCCGCATTGACCGTTACCGCGGCACCGGCAGTCGCTGCAGATGCAGCGATGGCCAAGGAAAAATGCTTCGGTGTCGCCCTCAAGGGCAAGAACGACTGCAAGGCCGGGGCCGGGACCACCTGTGCCGGTACCTCGAAAATCGACTACCAGGGCAACGCCTGGTCGCTGGTTCCCGCCGGCTCTTGCGAAAAGACCGTCTCCACGACTTCGCCGACCGGCTACGGCCAGCTCAAGGAGTTCCAGGAAAAGAAGGCCTGATCGCCAAACCGGGAGACGCGGAGCGCCGATCAGATGAGCACAGCTGATCCCCCCAGGGTGCCGCATGGCAGCGGTGCTCCCGCTGGCCCTCCTCGGGCGGCCTGCCTGCCGGCACGCGCCGGCGTCGGGCTCAAGCCCGAGCATTTCCGGCAGATCGTCGACCACTGGCCGGACCTCGGCTTCTTCGAGGTTCATGCCGAGAACTACATGGTCGACGGCGGCCCCTTCCACCACTACCTGACTCGCATCCGCGAGCGCTACCCACTGTCGCTCCACGGGGTTGGCTTGTCGATCGGCGGCGCGACAGCGCTCGACCGGGCGCACCTCGACAGGCTGGCGGCGCTGATCGAACGCTATGCGCCACAGGCGTTTTCCGAGCACCTCGCGTGGGCCAGTCACGGCGAGGTATTTACCAACGATCTGCTACCGCTGCCCTACACGCCGCAAACGCTGCAGCGAGTCTGCGAGCACATCGATCAAGTGCAAACGCGCCTGAAACGCCGGATGCTGCTGGAGAACCCGGCGACCTACGTCGAGTTCACGGCGTCGACGATGGCGGAAACCGAGTTTCTCGGCGAGGTCCTGCAGCGAAGCGGCTGCGGCCTGCTGCTCGACGTGAACAACGTCTACGTCTCGTGCATCAACCACAACCGCGATCCGCACGCCTACCTCGGCGCTCTGCCGCTGGCTGCAGTGGGCGAGATCCACCTCGCTGGCTTTGCGCGGCAGCACGACGCGGCGGGCGCCCCGCTGTTGATCGACAGCCACGGCGCGCCGGTCGCACAGGCAGTCTGGCAGTTGTACGAACACGCGCTCGATCGCGTCGGGCCGGTGGCGACCCTGCTGGAGCGCGACAACGACATTCCGGCTTTCGCCGTGCTCTTCGCCGAAGCCGGGCACGCCGAGCGCCTGCTTGGCGCGCATAGAGCGCAGGAACTGGTGGCATGAACGGGCAGCAGCAATTCTTCCGCGCGCTGCTTGACCCCGGGCAGCCGCCGCCGGCCGGGCTCAGCACCTGGAACGATTCCGATCCGGCGGTCCGTTTCGCGGTCTATCGCAACAACGTCCTGGTGTCGCTGATCGATGCGCTCGCCGATACCTATCCGGTCACGCAGCAACTCGTCGGCGACGCGTTTTTTCGGGCGATGGCACGCCTGTTCGTCAGCGCCGAACCGCCGCGTTCGCCGGTGCTGGCGTTCTATGGCGAATCGTTTCCGGACTTCATCGAGCGCTTTCCTCCGGCGTCGTCGGTGCCCTATCTGGCTGACGTCGCACGCCTGGAAATGCTGCGGGTACGTGCCTATCACGCGGCTGACGCCGACGCACTGCCTGCCGACGCCATCGCGCAGGCTCTCGACGACCCCGACTCGCTGCCCGAGCTGCGGCTCGGTTTCCATCCCTCGCTGGGTCTTCTACGTTCGCCGTACGCGGTGGTGTCGCTGTGGGCGGCGCATCAGGGGGGTGCCGATATTTCGACTGTTGACCCCCTGGTGGCGGAGAGCGCGCTGGTGATCCGGCCCGCTCTCGATGTCGCGGTGATGCGCCTCGTCCCTCGGGCCAGCGACTTCGTTGCCCATCTGCTGCACGGAGAAAGCCTGGGCAGCAGCGTCGAGAAGGCCAGCGATGGCGATGCTGATCTCGACCTCACGGACATTCTGGGCTTGCTGATCCGCGAGCAGGCCATCACATCTATCGAAAGATCAAGGAAGGTGCATCAATGAACGCAAACCTCGGCGTGGCAAGTCCCACCAGCAGTAATTCCAGCAGCCCCTCTGGGCCGGTCCAGTTGATCCACCGGCTGCTCGCGCTGTTCGCCTTGATTCCCGACTCGCTGATCGCCGCGCTCGGTCGATTCTCGATTGCGGCGGTCTTCTGGAAGTCCGGGCAGACCAAGATCGACGGCTTGGCCATCGACCCGATCAACGGCGAGTTCGTCCTTGGCTGGCCGCAGTTGTCCGACTCGGCGCTGGCGCTTTTCCAATACGAATACAGCCTGCCACTGATCCCGCCAGAAGTGGCTGCACCGATGGCCGCGCTGGCCGAGCACGTTTTTCCGGTTCTGCTCCTGCTCGGGCTGGCCACCCGCTTCTCGGCGCTGGCGTTGTTGGGCATGACCTCGGTGATCCAGATATTCGTCTATCCGGACGCCTATCCCACCCACGGGGTTTGGGCGGCGGTCCTGCTCTACCTGGTCGCCAGGGGTCCCGGCAAGCTGTCGCTGGATCACTGGCTGGCACGCCGCTACCAGCCTTCTTGATCGCCCGGGTTGTCCCGGCTGGGTCGAGGAAGTGCGCCGGATTCGCCACCACAGCTTGTTTGCAGCACGCGATTTCGACGTTTTGCTGTACTTCCAGATCGTCAAACCGTCGCCGCCGGACGGCTTCGACTTCAAGGCGCCACACCGGGACGATGTGCATCCGGCCGACAAGACGCAGTTGTCGCCAGCAGCAGCACCTTATTCGTCCTGCTTGCCGTGGCGGTCACCGGCGCCTTTGACGTAGGCGCGTGCCATCTGCCGCAGCGTATCCATCTGCACGCCGAAGTTGCGGCAACCCGTGCACATCATCAGGTGTATTTTCAGGGTCATGCGCTCGGTCAGGCCGAGTGTTCGATCCTGCGACTCGGAGAGCAGGCGGGTGACCTCACGACAGTTCAGCATGGCTTCTCGCCCTCCACGAACCAGTGGTTTTCAAGGCACTCACGCAGCCGCAGGCGGGCGCGGTGCAACATTACATGCAGGTTGCTGATACTGAGGCCGATGGTCGCACAGATTTCCTGCGAATCAAGCTCGACGAATTCACGCATCATGAATACCCGCGCCTGATTGCCCGGCAGCTTCTCCAGGCAGGTTTCGAACACCAGCCAGAATTCGCCTTCGCGCAAGGCCTCCTCGGGGTGGGGCCACGCCGCCGGATGTTCCTCGGCCTGCCAGAAACCTTTGGTGTCGAACAGCGCCGAAAAGTCTTCGTCTTCCTCGTCTTCACGCAACAGGCTGCTGGCATCGATCATGCGTTTTTTCTGGCGCAGGACGTCCGCGATCTTGTTCTTCAAGATCGCGAAAACCCAGGTCTTCAAGGCGGCTCGCCCAGCAAACGATCCGGCGTTCTTGAGCGCGCCGATCAGCGCTTCCTGCACCGCGTCCTCGGCAAGGTTGGCGTCGGACAGTTGCAGCGTGGCGAACTTGAGCATCTGCCGCCGCAGGCTTTCCAGAAACTCCGTATCGTTGAGCAGTGACGTGTGTTCCGGGCGGGGTCCGCCGCTGCTCCCGGAAACCGCTGCAATATCACTCATCTCGCGTCCTCGCTGCTTCAGTCTTTACGGCGTTATAGCGGGTAACACGGCAAGCTGGCAAATGGTTTCGCGCGGCGCGTGCTTGCGGTTGCTTGCCCGGAAACGGCGAAAGCTTGAGCACAGGCAAGAGAATTGCGCAGGCAGCTACAAGACAGACATGACCCTGCCGCTTGCGCGTTGCGTTAGGATTGCGTCATGAACGTCGCCAATCCACCCCTGCCACCCCGCGCAGCAGCCGTCGAGCCGCCAGAAGTCGAGGTGACGATCGAGGTGCCGCGCGGCAGCTTTCTCAAACGCGGATCGCTCGGCCGCATCGATTTCGTCTCGCCCTTTCCGTGTCCGTTCAACTACGGCTCGATTCCCGGTTACCTGGGGCAGGAAGGCGATCTGCTGGATGCCCTGGTCCTCGGGCCACGCCTTCCCGTTGGTGCCCGGATACGGGTCAAGGCGTGGGGCGCGGTGACGCAGACCGACCGCGGCATGGTGGACGACAAGCTGGTCTGCAGCGCGCACATGCCGACCCCGGCGGAGAAGGCGTTCGTGCTGCGCTTCTTCGCCTTCTACGCCAGGTGCAAGGGCTTGCTGAACCTCATGCGCGGTCGCCCGGGGCGTAATGCGTGCGACGGCTGGTGTTCGGTCGCCCAGGCGATGGCCCGGGCGCGGCCCCGACCGCCATCGTGGATGGGGTCGGGGGTAGAGTATTGAATCGCGGCTCGGGCTGCCCCGAGCGCCCCCCGGGCCCCGTGATGGGGAATGGCCGGGTATACTTGCCGTTGACAGTGTGTTCTCGGGAGTACGGAAAATACATCCAGCAAGGCAGCGGCGCTCGCTGCAATCTACAGAGGGAGGGTTGGCATGACCGAAGATACATGGTGGCTGGTAGGGATCGTGGCGGTGCTTGCGGCGGCGGTGATCGGGTTTTTCGTGGGCCGCAATTCCGGCGGCGCGAGGAAGCGAGTTGAGGTGCTCGAGGCCGAAGTGTCGCGCCAGAAGGAAGAGCTTTCCGACTACCGGCGCGAGGTCGAGTCCCACTTCGACCACACCGCCACCCTCTTTGGATCGCTGGCCGGCTCTTACAAGGATTTGTTCGACCATCTGTCCTCTGGCTACGAGAAGCTCTCTGGCGGCTCTGCCCGTCAGCTGTTCCGCGGCAAGGTGGGTGGACTCCTGCTCGGCGGGACGGCTGTGGCCGCTGCCACGGGCGACGTCTCCGGTTCGCTTGCCGCCGACGAGCCGCTGACCCTCGGCACCGAGGCGTTGCATCCTGAGGCGGCCGATCAATCAGCAGAGACGGCTGAAGCGGACGCCAGGGAAGCGCCCGCTGTTGCTGACGCGGGGTCGACTGTGTCGGGCGACGACGCTCCGGTGCAGTCGTCCGAGACAACCCGGGAGGGCGAGACGCAGCCGGACGGCGCCGAGAAGCCAGTACCCGAAGCGCAGGCCGAGGCCGCCGAGAAGGCTCTCGGCGAGCTTGACCGGGATGGCGGCGAGCAGAAGAACGCAGGCCAGGGTGACCGAGCCGATAAAGCCTGAGGCGTAGCAGCTCGCCCATGCGGGCGTGCTGCCTCGCGGCTTGGTTGGCGCGTCAAGGGCTGCAAGCCCTGACCAGAACGGCCGGCCGCAACGCAGCGGCGATCGCTGGACTCGCAGAGCAAGAGCCCGCAAGCCGTGCTTGCGGGCTCTTGCATGAACGGCCACGTCCGACGCGGCGCAAGCGAAGCTGCCTTCCCGTGCCTGGCGAGCGAATTTTTCCGCTCTCCGAACAGGCCATCCAGACACGGCCTTGCCTGGGCGTGTTGGCGACCGATGGGCGCTCCGCCACTGTCGCCGAAATACGCTCCGCGGCCGGAACGAGGTTCATTCTTCTGTGGTAGATTCCTGCAGGGGGAAAAATATTGGCAGAGCGCAAGTTACGTTACGGTATCTATCTCGGCGCCATCCAGCGCCACAAACGACAGATCAGCTTTGCTGCGCTTCTCGAAGCCGAGCGCCTGCAGCCCAAGCGACCGGCACTGCGCCCGATCGATCTGCACCGTCTCCTGACTCCCTACGTTTCCACCCGTTTCAGCGAGCAGGTGCGCGCCGTCCTGCCGCTGGCGCTGATGCTGATCGGCTTTCAGGCGCTGGCCCTGCGCACTTCGCTACTCGACGCCCATTCGGTCACCCTGGGCATCGTCGCGGTGATGATCGGTCTGATGTTCTTCATGGAAGGGGTCAAGATCGGCTTGATGCCCTTCGCCGAGAACGTCGGCTTCCAGATGCCGGGCAAGACGCACCCGACCGTGCTGCTCGCTTTCAGCGTACTGCTGGGCGCCGCCGCAACTTTTGCCGAACCGGCCATCGGCGCATTGCAGGCCGCCGCCAGTTCGATTTCGCCGGAACGATCGCCGTGGTTGCGCCAGCTGCTCGGCCCATATTCCCATTGGCTGGTCCTGGCCGTTGCCGGCGGCGTCGGCCTGGCGGTCAGCATCGGCATGCTGCGCACGATGTTTGGCTGGCAGCTCAAGACCATGGTGTTGCTGATCATGCCGCCGACTCTCGCTCTGACTGCCTGGTGTGCACAACAGCCAGAGCTGGCGCCGATCATCGGCCTCGCCTGGGATTGCGGCGCGGTGACCACCGGCCCGGTGACTGTGCCGCTGGTGCTGGCGGTCGGCGTTGGCGTGGCGGCTTCGACCGGGCGCAGCGACAACCCGCTGTCGGGCTTCGGTATCGTCACCCTGGCATCGATCTTCCCGATTCTTGCCGTGCTCAGCACGGCGATCTATCTGACCGGGCAGGGGCCTGAGGCCATGTTGCCGGTGCTTCCACCAAGCCTTGACGGCTGGTACAACCAGACCCCTTTTGCCGAGATTCTCGGGGCCCTGCGCGCCATCGTGCCGTTGGTCTTGCTGCTGGTGCTGGTCCAGACCAAAGTGCTGGGGCAGAAGATCCGCCAGCGCAACATCTTTGTCTATGGCGTCTCGATGGCCGTGGCGGGGATGTTGCTCTTCAATCTCGGCCTCACCACCGGCCTGGTGGCCCTCGGTGAACAGGCCGGCAACAATGTCCCCTGGGCTTTCTCGGTGCATCGGGAAACCGGCGCACCGCCACTCTATCCTTTCGCGCTGGGCATCGCTCTGACCCTGGCCTTCGCTTTTGCCATCGGCTTTGGGGCAACCATTGCCGAGCCCGCACTTAACGCCATGGGCATCACGGTCGAGAACCTCACCGACGGGGCCTTCCGCAAGCGCATGCTGATCCACGCCGTAGCCGCTGGAGTCGGCATCGGTGCCGCCATCGGGGTTGCTCGCATTCTGTTCCACCTGCCGGTGTGGATGCTGCTGCTGGGCGGCTATACCATTGCGCTGGCATTGACAGCCGTCTCGCGCGAAGAAATCGTCAACCTCGCGTGGGACAGCGCCGGCGTCACCACCGGTCCGGTGACCGTGCCGCTGCTGCTGGCGCTGGGCATCGGCCTTGGCGAAGTGGTCGGCGCCGCCGAGGGTTTCGGCATTCTCGCCATGTGTTCGGTCGGCCCGATCATTTCGGTCCTCGGCACCGGCCTGTGGATCGACATGAAGACGCGCGGACCAGAAAGGAGCAAGAGGTCATGAGCAAGACGAATGAACTGATCGTGCTGACCGATGTGATGCTGATCACCGTCGTCGTTCAGCGCGGCATCGCCGATCTGGTCGTCCAGGTCGCGGTTGAGGCTGGTGCGCAGGGAGCGACCGTGTTCCATGCCCACGGCACCGGGGTCCGCCAGAAGCACCTCGGTATCCTCGGCCTGACGGTCAATACCGAGAAAGAGATCATCTACATCGCGGTGCCGTCGGAGCAGGCAGACACCATGTTCGAGCGCATTTTTGTCTCGGCCAAGATGGACACGCCGGGGATGGGCATCCTCTGGATGACGCGACTCGACAAGATGGCTACCTACGTGCCGCACGAGGTGGCGGCCCGCTTTGGTGTGCATACGGAGCGCGGTGGATGAGCGTCCTGGCGCACATCGGCTACGGTGTCGAGAAGAAGCTGATTACCGCGATCGTCGTCAGCGGCCGCGGCATGAAACTGACCAAGCTGGTCGAGAACGAGCCTGGCGTGCTGTCTGTGACTCACCATCATGCCCGTGGCACCGGTCGCCGAAAGCCCGGATCCCTGCTGTGGAGCGAGCGCGACGTGGTGATGGTGCTGGTCGAAGCTCCGCGGTCAGACGGGGTTTTCGCCCAGCTGTTCGAGGCTGGCAAGATCGGTGAACCGCATCAGGGCGTCATCTTCATGGAGGTGGTTTCCCGTGGGCACCCGATGATGCCCTTTGCCGTCTGACCCCGGTCAGTGACTCGGCAATAAGGTTTCTCGCCCGCGCCGTGCACGGCGCGCAGGGGTGAACGGTGCCATCGCCAGCCACTGGCGGTGATATGCACGCCGCCCCGAACGTCACCCGGGTGGCGCTGTCTGTTGGGGTAGTCCTGACACCTACCAACGCTGACCTTCCCCTGTGCACAAACCTGGCAAACCGACTGGAGCCCCATGAGAACAGCCACAGCCCTGTGCTCGCTGCTTGCCGGCGTGGCCATGCTCTGCGGCGCTGCCGAGGCGGTCGACCCGTTGCCCGGGGTGATCGTCGCCCGCGCACGCCAGATCGTTCTTGCCGACACCGTCGAGGCGCTCGGCACGCTGACAGCCAACGAATCAGTGGCCTTGACGGCGACGGTCACGGAAACTGTCAGGGTCATTCACTTTGACGATGGCGATCGTGTAGAAAGGGGCCAGCTGCTGGTCGAGATGAGCAGCCGCGAGGAACACGCCCAGCTGGCCGAGGCGCGCGCCACCGTCAGCGAGGCGCACGGTCAGTATCAGCGCACCAAGTCTCTGGCCGCCAAGGGTATCGCCACCAGGGCGCTACTCGACGAACGCCAGCGCCAATGGGAGACCGCGCGCGCGCGGCTGGCCGCCATCGAGTCACGCCTGGCCGACCGGCTGATCAAGGCACCGTTTGCCGGCGTCGTCGGTCTGCGCGACCTCAGCGTCGGCGCGCTGGTCGAGCCCGGCGACCTGATCACCACGCTCGACGACGATAGCGCCGTCAAGCTGGAGTTTCCGGTTGCCGCCACCCGTCTCGCCGTGCTGCGCCCCGGCCTCAAGGTGCTTGCCAGCAGCCGCGCCCTTGCCGGGCGCAGCTTCACCGGCACGGTCAAGGCGGTGAACAGCCGCATCGATCCGGTGACCCGTTCCGTGCGCGTGCGCGCCATGCTGCCGAACCCGGGACACCTGCTCAAGCCGGGCATGCTGATGCATGTCGTCCTGCAGCAAGCACCGCGCACCGCCCTGCTGATCCCGGAAGAAGCCCTGTTGCCGCTCGGCGAGCGGCAGTTCGTCTTTGTCGTGACCGCCGACAACAAGGTCGACAAGCGTCAAGTCCGTATCGGCGAACGTCGTCCGGGGTTGGTCGAGGTGGTGGAGGGGCTCGCCGCGGATGAGCAGGTCATCACCCACGGGCACACGCAATTACGCCCGGGGCAGGGCGTCCAGATCCTCGCCATCGACGACGGCAGCCGTAGCCTGCCCGAGTTGCTGCGCTCCTTGCCCGGCGGCAGTCGCCAATGATTCTTTCCGATCTGTCGGTCACCCGGCCGGTGTTGGCCTCGGTAATGTCCCTGCTGCTGATCGCCTTCGGTCTGCTCGCCTTCGACCGCCTGCCGCTGCGTGAATACCCCGACGTCGATCCGCCGATCGTCACCATCGACACTGGCTACCCGGGCGCGGCGGCCAACGTGGTCGAGAACCGCATCACCGAGCTGATCGAGGATCGCATCTCGGGAATCGAGGGCATCCGCTTCATTGCCTCGAGCAGCGAAGACGGACGTTCGCGCATCACGCTCGAATTCGCGGTCGGTCGAGATATTGATGCCGCCGCCAACGACATTCGCGATCGCGTCTCGGCGATCGTCGATGACCTGCCCGACGAGGCCGAGCGGCCAGATATCCAGAAGCAGGACAGCAACGAAGACGTGATCATGTGGCTCAACCTGGCCGGCGACGGCATGAGCATCCCGGAACTGACCGACTACGCCCGGCGTTACCTGATGGACCGTTTCTCGGTGCTTGATGGCGTTGCAAGGGTGCGCGTCGGCGGCGGTCAGGAATACGCGATGCGCATCTGGCTGGACCGGCGCGAACTGGCGGCGCGCAAACTCACCGTGGCCGATGTCGAGGCCGCCCTGCGCGCCGAAAATCTGGAGCTGCCGGCCGGCAGTATCGACTCCGAAAACCGTCAGTTCACCGTGCGCACCAAGCGCACCTTCCTGACGGCGCAGGACTTCGCCCAACTGGTGCTGGCACGCGGTGACGATGGTTACCTGGTACGGCTCGCCGACGTCGCGCGCGTCGTGCGCGGCACCAGCGAAGACCGCCTGTTTTTCCGCGGCAACGGCGTGCCGATGGTCGGCATCGGCATCACCAAACAGTCGACGGCCAATACCCTGGCCGTCGCCAAGGCGGCGAAGGCGGAGATGGCGCGCATCAATGGCACGTTGCCGCCGGGCATGGCGATCAAACAGAGCTATGACAGCTCGGTCTTCGTCGAAGGTGCCATCCGCGAGGTGTACAAGACGCTGTTCATCGCCATTGCCATGGTCGTCGGCGTGATCCTGCTCTTCCTCGGCAGCCTGCGCGCCATGCTGGTGCCAGCGGTGACCGTGCCGGTGTCCCTGGTGGCCACCTTCATGGTCCTCCTGGCGCTGGATTTCTCGCTCAACATTCTCACCCTGCTGGCGCTGGTCCTGGCCATTGGCCTGGTGGTCGACGACGCCATCGTGGTCATCGAGAACATCCACCGGCGGATGCAGCAATACGGCGAAACGCGGCTCGTGGCTGCCTTCCGCGGCACGCGCCAGGTGGGTTTCGCGGTGATCGCCACCACCGTCGTGCTGGTCGCCGTGTTCGTGCCGATTGCCTTCCTGCAGGGCAACATCGGCCGCCTGTTCGCCGAGTTCGCGCTGACCATGGCGGCGGCGGTGTCGTTCTCCAGTTTCGTTGCCCTGTCGCTGTCGCCGATGCTCGCTTCGAAGATCTTGCCGCCGGATGGCGGGCACGCGCGCCTGTCGAATGGCGTCGATCGACTGTTCGGCAAGGTGCGCAGCGGCTATCAGACCCTGCTGCAGGGCGCGCTCAGGCACAGCTGGATCATTGGCCTGCTGTTCGCCGGCCTGCTCGGCGGCTCGGTGTGGCTGTACCAGAACATCCCCGATGAGTACGCGCCCCGGGAAGACCGTGGCGTTTTCTACGTCATGGTCAGCGGGCCAGAAGGAAGCTCCTATCCCTATATCGCCGCCTACATGACCGAGATCGAACAGCGCCTGATGCCGCTGGTGGAAGGTGGCGAGATCTCGCGCATGCTGGTGCGCGCACCGCGCGCCTTCGGCAACCTGGAGATCTTCAATACCGGCATCGTCATCAACGTCCTCAACGACTGGTCACAGCGCCGCTCGGCCTGGGAGATCATGGAGGATGTCCGCCAGCGCCTCGCGGATCTGCCGGGCGTGCGCGCTTTTCCGGTCATGCGCCAGGGTTTCGGGTCGCGGATCCAGAAACCGGTGCAGTTCGTCATCGGCGGCGGCACCTATGAACAACTGGCGCAATGGCGCGATACCCTGGTCGAGAAGATCAACGCCAACAACCCCGGCCTGGTCGGGCTGGATTGGGACTACAAGGAGACCAAGCCGCAACTGCGGGTGGTCATCGACTACGATCGCGCCGCCGAACTCGGCGTCACTATCGGCGATATCGGTCGCACCCTGGAAACCCTGCTCGGCTCACGCCGGGTCACCACCTACATCGATGCCGGCGAGGAATACGACGTGATCCTCAAAGGCGAAGGCAACATGCAGCGCACCCCGGCCAGTCTCGAGCATATCTACGTACGCTCGGCGCGCACGCAGGCACTGATCCCGCTTGCCAATCTGGTACAGCTGGAAGAGTTCGCCGATTCGATTCAGCTCAACCGTTACAACCGGGTGCGCGCCATCACCCTCGAGGCCAACCTCGCCGAGGGCGTGGCGTTGGGTGACGCCCTGCGCAGCCTTGAGCAATTGACCAGGCAGCACCTGCCCAGCGAGGCGATCATCGACTACAAGGGCCAGTCGGAGGACTACAAGTCCACCGGCGGCACGATCGTCTTTGCCTTCGTGCTCGGTATCGCCATCGTCTTCCTGGTGCTGGCCGCGCAATTCGAGAGCTGGGTGCACCCCTTCGTGATCATGCTCACCGTGCCTCTGGCCATGGCCGGGGCACTGCTCGGGCTGTATGTTTCCGGCCAGACGCTCAACCTCTACAGCCAGATCGGCCTGATCATGCTGGTCGGCCTGGCCGCCAAGAACGGTATCCTGATCGTCGAATTCGCCAACCAACTGCGCGATGCCGGCAGACCCTTCCGTGCAGCGCTGGTCGAAGCCGCGGAGATCCGCCTGCGGCCGATCATCATGACCGGAGTGACCACCGCTGCGGGCGCCATACCGCTGTTGCTCTCTTCCGGCGCCGGCACCGAAACGCGTGCGGTAATCGGCACCGTGGTGCTCTGCGGCATTCTCTCGGCCACCTTGTTTACCCTCTTCGTGGTGCCGGTCGCCTACGACCTGCTGGCCAGGCACACCGGCTCGCCGAGGCGCGTCCACCGCCAGTTGGAGCAGGAGCTGGCGGCGAGCGATCAGGCGTGCGCGTCGGAACGCATGGACAAGCAGTGACGCAAGGAAACAGCGGGGAACGCGGGGGCTAATCGGCAATGGGGAAGACGCGCGCGCCCGATCGGCCAGACGATGATGAGTCGGGCGGACCTGGAGTTGATCGGGCATGACGACGCATCGCACTGTCCAGGCGCCCGAGATCACCCGCAACGCCCATCGCCCGATGAATCGGGCTCCTACACGTTGGCAGGCGCGGTGACGCCGCGCATGGGCCTTGACCTGCAGTCCGGCGTTGGCGAAGACAGTTCGGGCCGGAACACCATCGGGGCGCGCTGGACGCCCGGGATCAAGTCATCCGTGCAAGGATGAAACCGTGGCTCCACACTCACTGCGAGTTCCGAGAAAGCGCTCGAGGATCTGCCGCGTCGCAGCCGACATCCTGGCCGCGAGATGCGGGTTGTGCTGATCCAGGAAATGCAGGGCAGCTGCGTCGTCGCAGGCAATTGGGGTGCCGCTGGCGGTGGCCCAGACGACGTTGTGGCAGTTGGTCTCGGACTCGTGGGTGAACAGGAATTGCAACGAGTCTGCGAGCAGGCAGGTTTCCTCCGTGAGTTCACGAGCTGCGGCCTGCAGGCGAGATTCCTCGGGATTGATGCCGCCTCCCGGCAGCAGGATCAGCCCGCCGCGGTTTTCCACCAGCAGGATCTTGCCGTCGATCTCGACGATCACGGTGGCTCTTTGTCGCTTCATAGGGGTACTCCATGGGGTCTGGACGCCGGTCCGGAAAAACGCTTTCTCCGGTGGCGCGCAGCACGAATGACGATGACGATGGCCGAGGCGGCCGCTGGCCTGGGCGCTACACCGTCGCCAGGCGGTTGCTTTCCAGGGCGACCAGCGCCTTGGCCTGATTGAAGTCGCTGGCGCGGCCGCAGGCATAGAGGCAGCAGGCGAGTTGGTTGGCGATCGGCGCCGGCAGTTGGGCTTCGCCGGCGAGTACGCGGCGCATCCAGGCGACCGTCGCGTCGGCGTCGCAGGTTTCGGGTAGTTGCGGCAGGGTCCTCAGGCTGTCGCGCTCGGCTTCGAAGAGGACGTCGCTGACACCGTCGTGCACATGCTCGATCAGCGGGCGGCGTTTCGGATTGGCGAAGGGCTCGCCTTCGGTGCCGCGCAGCAACAGGGCATGCGCGCCGCCAGTCGCCAGCACGCTACGCATGCTGGTGATGTAGTCGGGGTGGGTCGCCGCAGCCAGCAGCAGCGCTTCGCCATGGAAAGGATCGAGCATCTTGACCAGACTGTGGGCGCTATTGCGCAGGCCGAGACGGCTGCGCAAGGCGAGCTGGCGCTCGAGAGCCGGGGACATCAGCGGCAGCGGCAGATAGGCCAGGCGGTATTCGTCGATCGCCAGTTGCGCCTGCTGCAGGCTGCTGCTGGATGGCAGGCCGAAGGCGGTGAAGATGTGTTCGCTGGTGACTCGTCCATAGTCGTCGCCAAGGCCGTGCACCAGCACCGGTACGCCGAAGCGCTGCAGCAGCAGGGCCAGGAGCGGCGTCAGGTTGGCGCTGCGACGAGCGCCGTTGTAGCTCGGGATGACGATCGGACGCACGGCTCCGGACGGCCGGCCGAGGCGCGGCAGGCGTTCGTTGGCGGCGGCCAGAAAGCCGGCCATCTCGTCCACCGTTTCGGTCTTCATGCGCAGGGCTATGGCGATGGCGCCCTGTTCGAGATCGGGCACGCTGCCGTCGAGAAGCGCGCCGTAAAGCTGTTGTGCTTCGGCGCGCGACAGGTCGCGGGCGCCCTCCGCACCACGCCCGATTTCCCTGATGACCGACGCCAGATCGATACCCGTCATGCTCCCTCCGATGCTGTCTTCAGGCCACCTGCGCGCTGGCCGTGCGCTCGGCCTGACTGGCGATCATCTGTCGCAGTTCGGGCAGACACGAGCCGCAGAAGGTACCGCATTTTCGCTTTTCCTGCAGGACTGCCAGCGTCGCGCCGGCCTCGAGATCGGCGCCAATCTGTGCTTCGGTGATGTCGGCGCAGTTGCAGACGACGCGGCTGCGCTGCGGCAGCTTGCCCGGTCGCTTGCCGATTGGTGCGACCGCCCAGCGGATGAGGGCGGGATCGAGCCCCGCCTCTGCCTCGTCGGCCGCGTTGGCCATCACCTCTTTCAGCCACGACTGCGCCTGCGTCTCGCCGGCGAGGCGAACGCCGATCAGCTTGCCGTCCGGGGCGAGTGCGCGCTTGCTGATCTGGCGGCGGTGATCGGCATAGACGATCGCTTTGTCGTCGGCGTCCAGGCCGAACAGCGCGTCGATTTCCCGCAGCCGGCTTTCGGGCAGAGCTTCGCCATGCGCGGCGCGAAAGACCACCAACGGCTCGGCACGGCCGTAAAGGCCGACGGTGGCGAAGGCGAACTCGCGCAGCAGCGCGCGCGCCTTGTCGAGCAGGGGCAGCGCGTCGAGTTCGCCGGCGCCGGCCTTGCGCAGAATCACCAGCTGCCACGGCAGCTCGGCCTTTTCGACGGCGACGGCGGCATGCTTGAGTTCGGGCTGCTGCGAGATGGGGTCGTAGGCCGAGAGGGTCAGCGCGTTGACCCCGGGGCTGCTCATGAACTGGCTGCCCCAGTGCATCGGCAACCAGGCGCGGCCGCGCACCAGGCCGGGGTCGGGCTTGACGCGCAGGTGCACTTCGCCGCGCGGATTGCTCACCCGCACCACGTCGCCGGTGCTCAGGCTGCGTTGGCGCAGGTCGGCGGGGTGCATCGACAGCAGTGGTTCGTCGTCGAGGTTGAACAGCCGGGCGACCGTGCCGGTACGGCTCATACCGTGCCACTGGTCGCGCAGGCGGCCGGAGAGCAGGGCGATCGGACGCGCTTCGTCGGTCGTTTCGGCGGTTGGGCGGTGTTCGACATTGACGAAGCGGGCGCGGCCGCTGGCGGTCGGGAACACGCCATCGGCGTACAGCCGGCGGCGGCCGCTGCTCGCGCCCTCGGGCAGCGGCCACTGTTGTGGGCCGGCCGAGTCGAGCAGGGCGTAGCTGATGCCGGTGATGTCGAGGTCGCGCCCGCGCGTGCTCTCGCGATGTTCGTTGAAGATGGCCTCGGGGCCGGTGTAGGGAAAAAGCTGCCCGGTCAGCGGCTGTCCGAGCCGTGCGCCGAGACGGCGGGCGAAGTCGACGACGATCTCCCAGTCGGGCCGCGCTTCGCCCGGGCGGGCGACCGCCGGCGTGATGTGCGTGATGCAGCGCTCGGAGTTGGTGACCGTGCCTTCCTTTTCTCCCCAGGTGGTTGCCGGCAGCATCAGATCGGCGTAGGCGGCGGTGTCGGTGTTGGCGTAGGCTTCCTGCAGGACGACGAACTCCGCCGCCTGCAGTGCTGCGCGCACCTCGGTCTGGTCGGGCAGCGATTGCGCCGGGTTGGTGCAGGCGATCCACACCGCCTTGATCTCGCCGCGCTTGAGCGCCGCGAAGAGTTCGACCGCCGCCTTGCCGGGTTGCGCGGGCACCGACGGCACGCCCCACAGGCGGGCCACTTCGGCACGGTGTTCCGGGTTGGCGAGGTCGCGGTGCGCCGAGAGCAGGTTGGCCAGGCCGCCGACTTCGCGGCCGCCCATGGCGTTCGGCTGCCCGGTCAGCGAGAACGGCCCGGCACCCGGGCGGCCGATGTGCCCGGTGGCCAGATGCAGATGGATCAGCGCGGCATTGTTGTGCGTGCCATGCGCCGACTGGTTGAGCCCCTGGCAGTACAGTGACAGCGCCGCCGACGCCTGGCCGAACCAGCGCGCCGCCTGGATGATCTCGGCCTCGGCGAGCTCGCAGATCCCGGCCACCACGGCCGGCGGGTAGGCGGTGAGCGTCGCTTCGAGCGCGGCAAAGCCCTCGGTGTGGGCGGCGATATAGTCACGGTCGACCAGTTCCTCGACCAGCATGACGTGCAGCAGGCCCAGGTACAGCGCGATGTCGGTGCCCGGCTTGAGCGGCAGGTGGAGGTCAGCGATCTCGGCGGTTTCGCTACGTCGCGGGTCGACGACGATGATCCGCAAGTCGGGGTTGGCGGCGCGTGCGTCTTCGATGCGGCGGAAGACGATCGGATGCGCGACCGCCGGGTTGGCGCCGGCGATCAGCAGGCAGTCGGTGAGCGCGATATCCTCGTAGCAGCACGGTGGCGCGTCGGCGCCGAGCGTCTGCTTGTAGCCGGCCACTGCCGACGACATGCACAGGCGTGAGTTGGTGTCGACGTTGTTGGTACCGATCAGGCCCTTGGCGAGCTTGTTGAAGACGTAGTAGTCCTCGGTAAGCAACTGGCCGGAAATGTAGAAGGCGACGCTGTCCGGGCCGTGCGCGGCGATGGTTTCGGCAAAGCGCTCGGCGGCGTGGTCGAGTGCTTCGTCCCAGCCGAGCCGCTGGCGCGGCAGCGTTCGCTGCCGACGCAGTTCAGGATGCAGCAGGCGATAGTCCGGGCGTGCCGTCAGGTGCAGCGATGCGCCCTTGGTGCACAGGCGACCGGCATTGGCCGGATGTTCGGGGTCACCGCGCACACCGGTGATCTGGCCGCCTTCAGTTTCGATCAGCAGCCCGCAACCGACGCCGCAGTAACAACAGGTGGATTTGGTTGAAGTGACTTGCTGGTTCATTTTTGGCTCCTGCTTGTGCAAAGCAACAGCTGTGCCATGCTCGCAAGTCCTGGATTCGCTGCGCCGAGCAAGCGTGCCGGCGGCGAGCCTGCCCCGGCGTGGTGCATCGTGCTGCGCCGCAGTGGGTGGCCGCCTCAATGCGGGGCGGCGGCTGCCCGCCGGGTCAGCGCTGGCGCTTCAGGGGCAGCGTTCGGGATTTCGGTGTCGTGATGACACGCTGTTCACCGATCAGTTTTTTCGGCAAGCCCCGCTGCCAGAATTCGACAGAGAATAGCAACTCAAGCACGCTGGTCGATTGGTGACGAAACGGCTAGCGGTCGCGGTGGCTGCATGGCGGACTGCTCCTCGGCCACTGCCGCCATTCGGCCTGCTGGCTGACTCAGTCGGCAATGAGTCGGTAAGGGGCCGTACGTCTACCAATCACGCTGAGCGGTTGAATTTCCTCTCCTTCGTCAGCTTCTGGTCAATGCGTCGTTCAACCGGGTCGCGCCAAACAGAATGATCTTGAGCTGTTGAACGAAGTTTTCCGACATTTCGGCTTCGAGCAGGGCCTGGTCGGGGGGCAGGTCGAGCACGTCGGTTGCTGCCGCGAGCATGGTCATCACGATCATTCCGCAAACCATCTGCAAACTTGCCGTCGGCAGTTGCGCGTAAAGGCCGCGCATCCGGAAATCCTGCGCCATTTCATTGGTGAAATGGGTGACGTCATTGCGAATCGCCAGGCGCAGTATGCGGCTGCCCCCGGAACGCTCGCTCGATATGAACACGAACTGCAAGCGGTTCAGTTTGACGTACTCGAGATAGACGCTGACCGAACGCCGCAGCATGTCGCGCGGCGCCACATCCATCTTGCGTGCCTCACGCAACAGCCGACGCAGCGTAATCCCCACCTCTTCAACCAGCACCAGGCCCAACTCGTCGGTATTGCGAAAGTGACGATAGAAGGCATTCGGCACCACGCCGGCTTCGCGGGCGATTTCACGCAATCCAAGACTGGTGAAACTGCGCCCCTCGCCCATCAGGGTCCGTGCGGCCTGCAGGAGCTTCGCACGGGTCAAGTCCTTGCGCGCGCTGCGTGGCAGGGGTTCGGGATCCTTCGATGCAGTTTTTCTGGGTGGCATGGCGGCGCTCCTGTTGCACTGTATAGAACACGCGTATCTGTAACAATGCGTGTTATATCACTATTTATGCTCAACAAATCATGGTGATAGATGTAGGTTAAAAAAAAAGAGCTGACAATCTAATGTTTGGGTGTACATGCGTACACTCTCCGTAGTAACCTGACACAAGTGGCCGCACGTCGCAGATCGTACGTAGCGCGTAGCGCCAAGCCGCTCTGTCACTGTCGCGAAAGACCGCATCATGCCGACCTATAAAGCTCCCCTGCGCGACATGCGCTTCCTGATCAACGAGGTGCTGGACTACCCCGCGCATTACGCCGGGTTGTCGAACGGCGGCGAGGCAACGCCGGACATGGTGAATGCCATCCTTGAAGGTGCCGCCACGTGGTGCGAAGAGGTCCTCGCGCCGATCAACCTTTCCGGCGACCAGGAGGGCTGCCACTTCAACGCGGGCGAAGTCACCACCCCGACCGGCTTCAAGGAAGCTTACCGCCAGTTCGTCGACGGCGGCTGGCAGGGGTTGTCATTTCCGACGGAATACGGTGGTCAGGGGTTGCCGACATCGCTCAGCCTGTTCAGGACCGAGATGATGGGCGCCGCCAACTGGTCGTTCAACATGTATCCGGGGCTGAGCCTGGGCTGCATCAACACCCTTTTGCGGTACGGTACCGAGGCACAAAAATCGCTCTATCTGCCATCGCTCGTCAGCGGCGAGTGGACCGGCACCATGTGCCTGACCGAGCCGCAGTGCGGCACCGATCTGGCGCAGGTCAAGACCCGGGCCGTGCCGCAGCCCGACGGCAGCTACAAGCTCACCGGCACCAAGATGTTCATCTCGGCCGGCGAGCACGATCTGGCCGGGAATATTGTGCACATCGTCCTCGCCCGCCTGCCCGATGCCCCGGCCGGCACACGTGGCATTTCGCTGTTCGTCGTGCCGAAGTTTCGTGTCGCCAAAGACGGCTCTGCCGGCCAACGCAACACCGTCAGTTGCGGCTCCATCGAACACAAGATGGGAATTCGTGGCTCGGCAACCGCCGTTCTGAATTTTGACGAGGCAACCGGGCACCTGATTTTCGAACCCAACAAGGGCCTGGAAGCCATGTTCACCTACATGAACACCGCCCGAATCGGAATCGCGATCCAGGGCGTCGCCCACGCCGAAGCGTCCTTTCAGGGCGCACTGGCCTATGCCAAAGACAGACGATCAATGCGCGCCCTCTCGGGAAAGAAGGAACCCGAGGCCAATGCCGACGCCCTCATCTGGCACGCCGATGTGCGACGCATGCTGCTAACCCAAAAGGCCATCGCCGAAGGGGGGCGGGCGATGATCTATGCGGCCGCCCAGACAGCCGACCTGATGTTCAACGCCACGCTCGAAAACGACCAGGCCAGCTACGACCACTACGACAACCAGCTCGGCTTCTACACCCCCATCCTCAAGGGTTTTCTTACCGAAATGGGCCTCGAAGCCGCCAATATCGGCATGCAAGTGTTCGGCGGGCACGGCTATATTCACGAGCACGGCATGGAACAGATCGCCCGTGATGCACGCATCTCCACCCTGTATGAAGGCACCACCGGCATCCAGGCGCTCGACCTGCTTGGCCGCAAGGTATTGATCGGCACCAAGGGCAAGTGCGTGCGCGAATTCACGCGCATCATGCTGCGCCTGGCAAGAGCCAACCTGTTTGCGCGGGGCCCCATCGGCACCATGGCGCGCTCGATCATGAAACGCGCCATGGAGTGGAACATGCTCACTTTGCGCATCATGTTGCGGGCGGGCAAGGATCGCGATCTTGTGGGGTCGGCCAGCGTCGACTACCTGATGTATTCAGGCTACGTCATGATGGGGTATTTCCTCGCCCTGCAAGCGGAGAAAGCGCAAACGCTGATGCTCAGCGGCAAGGGAGCCGAGTCTGTGGATTTCTATCGCGCCAAGATTCAGACTGCCGCGTTCTACTTTGACCGTGTCTTGCCCCGTGCTGACGCGCACCGCAAGAGCGCACTGGCACCGACGCACTCGCTGATGCAGATGGACAACGGGAGTTTCGCGTTCGCGTGATTCACGGTGACGATGGGTGTCGGCCATCGCGCCACCCCCGCAGATCAAAGGAGAATTCGTGCTTACCCCAGCAAAGTCATCGACCAAACAAGCCGCGACGGCTGTCGTCAAGACGGCAGCCAGGGACAGCGTTCCCGTGTCGGCCAAGAGACCGCGCACGGCCAAAGCCAAGGCCACCACTTCAAGCGGGCCGTCACTGCGCTTCTATCACTCCAAGGCGTTGCGCGACAAGACGAATACGGTTCTGTCGGCACTGGCGACGCGGCCAATCCAATCCAATGACGGCGAGACCGTCGCTGACCTGGTCACGGAACTGGTCGAAGCGGGCATGGATTACTACTTCTTGAAGGCGCTGAAAGAGGCTCATGTCGGCTTTGTCGCCGAGCAATCGGCACGGCTAGGCATATCCGGGGCAGTCAAGCTCATCAGTTCGGTCAGCCGCAAGTTCATCACGCGCATGGATCAGGCACAACTGCGGGTAGTCGCCACCCATATCCGCTCACTTGCCCTTACGTAACTGCTGTACCCCCCAACTTTGGCGGCATGACCGGATTGGCGGAGTTGTGTGCATTGGCCCTCTGGCAGCTTGCGAAGTACGGCAGCCGTTCAGATGGCTGCCTGTCGGAATCA
>NZ_JAVTWB010000207.1:0-34139 GCF_032229525.1 Accumulibacter sp.
CCAGCGCTTCTGCGCTGCCATCCACCTTGCTCAGCTTCGTTCTTCCGCGGAATGATGGCCAGCGCTCGGATTCGCTGACTTTACGCCGGACTCGGACTACTTCTTGCCTAAAGCAATCAGCTACCCGATAATCGACCGGTGAACCCCAAGCAAGCTGCGGCCACGCGGCGCCTGCGGCGACGTCAATAACCATTTAGCATTCCCGGGATTATGAACGACTTCATTCTCGAGACGGACAATCTGGTCAAGGAATTCAAGGGGTTTGTCGCCGTTGATCGCGTCAATCTGCGCGTCAGGCGCGGTCACATCCACGCGATGATCGGTCCCAACGGCGCGGGCAAGACCACCTGTTTCAACCTGCTCACCAAGTTTCTCCAGCCAACCCGCGGCACCATCCGTTTCAACGGTATCGACATCACTGGCGACCAGCCGGCCACTATCGCCCGGCGCGGGATCGTCCGTTCATTCCAGATTTCGGCGGTATTCCCACACCTGACAGTCCTGGAGAACGTCCGCATCGCCTTGCAGCGAAAGCTCGGCGCGTCGTTTCAATTTTGGCGTTCGGACAAGATCTTGACGCGTCTGGACGGACGTGCCACCGAACTGCTGACCGCAGTCGGCCTCGATTCTTACCTGCGGATGGTGGCGGTCGAGTTGCCCTATGGTCACAAGCGCGCGCTGGAGCTTGCCACGACGCTGGCTCTTGAACCCGAACTGATACTGCTCGACGAACCGACCCAGGGCATGGGTCACGAAGACGTCGAACGTGTGATGCAACTGATCAAGAAAGTATCGGCCGATCGCACGGTCCTGATGGTCGAACATAACATGAAGGTCGTTGCCGGCATCTCCGATACGATTACGGTGTTGGCGCGCGGCGCCGTGCTCGCTGAAGGGCCATACGCCGAGGTGGCAAGGAATCCGCAGGTCATCGAAGCCTACATGGGCACCGCCGAACGCGAGCCTGCGGGGAGCAGCGCTTGAGCGCGCCCGTCGAATACCTGCGAATTAGTGACTTGCACGCCTTTTATGGCGAATCGCATATCCTGCACGGCGTCGATCTGCGGGTGAACCGCGGTGAGTGTGTGTCGCTGCTCGGTCGGAACGGCGCCGGTCGCACCAGCACGCTACGGGCCATCCTGGGCCTCACCGGAAAGAGGACGGGTTCGATCATGCTCAATGGCCGCGAGACCATCGACATGGCGACGCATCGCATAGCGCGGCTCGGCGTAGGCTATTGTCCGGAGGAGCGCGGCATCTATGCCAGTCTGACTTGCGAAGAAAACCTCCTACTGCCACCCCAGGTTGGCAGCCGGGGTATGCGTCTGGAAGAAATCTACGAGATGTTTCCGAATCTTGCCGAGCGCCGCCATAGTCAGGGCACCCGCCTGTCCGGGGGCGAACAGCAGATGCTGGCCATGGCACGCATTCTCTGGAGCGGTGCGCACCTGTTGCTGCTCGACGAGATTTCGGAAGGACTCGCTCCGGTGATCGTGCAGCAACTCGGTCAGGTCATCGGCGATCTCAAGAGCAAGGGTTTCACGATCATTCTGGTCGAACAGAATTTCCATTTTGCGGCGCCCCTGGCGGATCGCATGTACATTGTCGAACATGGTCAGATCGCTGCCGAGATTGCGCAAAACGAAATCGATGCAAAGCAGGAATTGTTGCAAGACTATCTTGGAGTGTGAGGAGTTCCAACAGTCGGATTTACGATCCGGCGCACTATTAATACATAACAACAGGAGACAATGTCATGAAACACAAACTGCTTAGCGTCGCGGTCGCCGCACTGCTGATCCCGGCCGCCAACCTGGTATCGGCGGAGACCAAGCCCGCTGCCATGAAACTGTCGGACAACGTGGTCAAGATCGGTGTGCTCACCGACATGTCCGGCGTCTACTCCGACCTTGGCGGTCAGGGTGCGGTGACGGCGGTGCAGATGGCGATCGATGACTTCAAGGCGCAGTACAAACCGAAGTTCAATATCGAAATGGTTTATGCCGACCACCAGAACAAGGCCGACGTCGGTTCCAACAAGGTGCGCGAATGGTACGACACTCAGGGCGTGGACATGGTCACCGATTTGCTCAACTCCGGCGTGTCGCTGGCCGTTGGCAAGGTGACGCAAGAAAAGAAGCGCATCGCGATATTCGTCGGCTCCGGTTCGACGCGTCTGACCGATCAGGATTGCACGCCGAACACGATACATTATGCCTATGACACCTATGCGCTGGCCAACGTCGCCGGCAAGGCCATCGTCAAGAACGGTGGCGACACCTGGTTCTTCCTCACCGCCGATTATGCCTTCGGCCACTCGCTGGAAAAGGACACCTCGGACGTAGTCAAGGCCAACGGCGGCAAGGTTCTGGGCTCGGTACGACACCCGCTCAATGCCTCGGACTTCTCGTCCTACCTGCTGCAAGCACAGGCCTCGAAGGCCAAGATCATCGGCCTGGCCAACGCCGGCGGCGATACCATCAACTCGATCAAGGCGGCCAGCGAATTCGGCATTACCAAGAATCAACAACTCGCCGGACTCCTGATGTTCATCACCGACATTCACGCTCTCGGCTTGCAAACCACACAGGGCATGCTGTTGACATCGGGTTTCTACTGGGACAAGGATGACGAAACGCGCAAGTTCAGCAAGCGCTTTTTCGACAAGACCAAGCGTAATCCGACGATGGTGCAGGCGGGGGATTACTCGGCGGTCACCACCTATCTGAAGGCGGTCGTGGCAGCCGGGACGGACGAAGCGGCAGCGGTCATGGCGAAGATGAAGTCAACTCCGATCAATGACTTCTTCGCCAAAAACGGCAAGATCCGTGAGAATGGCCGCATGATCCACGACATGTATCTGATGCAGGTGAAGAAGCCATCCGAATCGAAGTACCCCTGGGATTACTACGAAATCAAGTCTGTGGTTTCCGGCGAAGATGCGTTCCAGCCGCTGTCGGCGTCACAGTGTCCTCTGGTGAAGAAATAACAAGCCTGGCGGCACGGTGTACTCCACCGTGTCGCCGTGGTGAGACCTCATGACTTCATTCTTCGACATTCCGATCCAGGCGTTGATGGGCCAGCTGATGCTGGGTCTGGTCAACGGCTCGTTCTACGCCATACTCAGCCTCGGTTTGGCGGTGATCTTCGGCATGCTCAACATCATCAACTTTGCCCACGGCGCCCTCTACATGATGGGCGCATTCCTGGCCTGGATGGGTCTCGAATACCTGGGGATCGGTTATTGGCCTGCGCTGATACTGGCCCCTCTGGCCATCGGCGTGTTCGGCGTTGTGATCGAACGCAGTATGCTGCGCTGGCTCTACAAGCTCGATCATCTCTACGGACTGCTCCTGACCTTTGGCCTGGCGCTGGTCATCGAGGGCCTGTTCATCAATGGCTATGGCGTCTCGGGACAACCGTACCAGATCCCCACCGAACTTGCGGGTGGCTTCAACCTGGGCTTCATGTTTCTCCCCTACTATCGCGGCTGGGTGATTGTCGCCTCCCTGTCGGTGTGCTTCGCCACCTGGTACGGCATCGAGAAGACGCGCCTGGGCGCCTACCTACGCGCCGCAACCGAAAACCCCAAACTGACCCAGGCCTTCGGCATTAACGTTCCGATCATGGTGATGCTGACCTACGGTTTCGGTGCGGCTCTGGCCGGCTTTGCCGGTGTGCTGGCTGCACCGGTGATCCAGGTCAGCCCCTTGATGGGCTCGCATCTGATCATCACGGTCTTCGCCGTGGTGGTCATCGGCGGCATGGGCTCGATCATGGGCTCAATCGTCACCGGCCTGGGCCTCGGCGTGGTCGAAGGCATCACCAATCTGGTCTATCCGGCGGCATCCAACACGGTGGTCTTCATCATCATGGCGATCGTCCTGATGCTGCGACCGGCCGGACTGTTCGGAAAAGAGCAATGAGCAGAACGGCAATCGCTTACCTCGCGTTGTTGGCCCTGGGCATGGTCCTGCCATTCTTTGTCTACCCGATCCTGGTCATGAAGGTGCTTTGTTTTGCCCTGTTTGCCTGCGCCTTCAACCTGCTGCTCGGCTATACCGGACTGCTTTCTTTTGGTCATGCCGCCTTCTTCGGCACGGCCGCCTACGTCGCCGGCTACGCGATCAAGGGCTGGGGCTTCCCTCCTGAACTCGGCATTCTCGCCGGCGCTGCCGCTTCGGCACTGCTGGGCTGGGTGGTCGGCAGCCTGGCGATCCGCCGCACCGGCATCTATTTCGCCATGGTCACGCTGGCGCTGGCGCAGATGGTGTATTTCATTTTCCTGCAAGCGCCCTTTACCGGCGGCGAGGACGGCCTCCAGGGTGTTCCCAGAGGCAAGCTCCTCGGGCTGATCAATCTGTCCAATGACCTGAATCTTTACTATTTTGTGCTGGCGATATTCGTCTTCGGCTTCTGCCTGATCTACCGCACCATTCATTCTCCTTTCGGCCAGATCCTGAAGGCGATACGGGAGAACGAACCGCGCGCGATTTCTCTCGGCTACGACGTGGCCAAGTACAAACTACTCGCCTTCGTCCTCTCCGCGGGCCTGGCGGGCCTGGCGGGCGCCACCAAGATGCTGGTGTTCAAGTTTGCGACGCTCACTGACGCCCACTGGCACAACTCCGGCGAGGTAGTTTTGATGACCATACTCGGGGGCATGGGTACCGTGCTGGGCCCGGTGGTCGGCTCAAGTACGATCGTTACCCTGCAAAACGAACTGGCCGACAAGGTCGGCTCGCTGGTCACCGTCATCATGGGGCTGATCTTCGTCGTCTGTGTACTCGCGTTCCGAAGGGGCATCGTTGGTGAAATTTCGGCGCTCTACAAGCGAATGATTGGCGGATAACAAACCAGGCCCGGAAGCTTCATTTCTTCATGCCTGCGGTGCTCTCCTTGCAGGTGTTCTCGGCAACCGGGTTGCTCGGCTTGCAGAGTCTGGCCGATCTGGCGCCCTCCCGCCGCGTTCGAAAAACGCCAGCCAAGGCGCGCAGCGTTGCGGCGAGTCACGGAGAGAAGCGATTCCCGTGGTCGCGGCCGCGCGCTACCGAGAACTCGTGCCAACTTGAGCCCCTGATCGTTGAGGTCGTACAAGCCGACGCAGCGGCTTCGGGGACCCTTGCCCCGGCCCCGGACGACTTGAGCCATCCTTGCAACGGGTGGCGATCCGCGCGCCGGCGTCGCGCGGCTTGAAGGGCGCAGTCACCTGACGCTGCGCTGAGATGGTTTCACGCAGCGTCGCCCAACGGCAGTCAATGCCAGGCCCTTTCCGTTTCATCCGCAGGAACTTCACCCACTGCTAAGCCACCACGGCGATGAACAGATGGCCGTCGGGGCGATTTTCCCTGCCGCGACAGAGCGGCCGCAAGCCCAGTTCGCTCTTGAGACTGCGAAACACACTCTCGGGGTCGGTCAGCAGCGTATAGGTGCGCCCGAGGCGATCTTCATCGCTGCTCGAGTTGCTTGGTACGCAAGCAATAGCTGCCAGGGTGCGTCGCCTGATTTCCCTCGCGTCGCGCCTTCTCCCAGATGACCGAAGTGGCCCACCTGCCCGATTCGTCGGAGACCCGCTCGACGGTGTCGTTCTGGCTGGCACCGCGACTCTTTTTACCCGATATTCTGCGGCTCGATCAGCCCGGAAGCTGCCGGCTGGTTCCGCAAGGAGATAAAGACTCCGGCCGACCTGAACGGCCTGAAGTTCCGCGCGGCCGGTTTTGGTGGCAAGGTCTACCAGAAAATGGGTGCCTCGGTGACCATGCTGCCGGGCGGCGAACTGTTCCAGGCGCTGGAGAAGGGCGTGCTCGACGGAACCGAGTTCTCGTTGCCGACGGTCGATGAGCAGCTTGGCTTCTACAAGGTCGCGCAGTTTTACTACATGCCGGGCTGGCATCAGCCGTCCACCAACCAGTACCTTTACGTGAATCTCGCCGCCTGGAACAAGCTCAAACCCCAAACCCAGGCCCAGATCGAGACCACCTGTACCGCTGCCGTGACGATCGCCATTGCCAAGGCTGAAGCGCTGCAGGGCGCAGTCCTGGCCAAGTTCGAGAAGGAAGGAGTGAAGGCACGCCAGTTTGACAAGGTGATGCTGGCAGCCTTTGCCAAGGCCACCAAGGAGGTGATGGCTGAAGAGTCGGCCCATGACCCGCAGTTCAAGAAGATCTACGACAGCATGACCGCCTTCCAGAAGCTGAACAGCAAGTGGCACGATTTCGGCTACCTGCCGCGCGACTTCAAGTAATCGACGCCTGAACACCCGGCGCTGTGCGCAACCAGGAGAACCCAATGACATCACCAGCGCACAGCGCCGACGCCCCGCAAGCAGGCGCGTCGGGCATCGCCCTGCCCACCACCGTATTTTCCCGCACGGTCGACCGCGTGATCGCCTGGTCTGGCGAAATCGCCTCGGCCCTGTGGACCGTTTTGGTCGCCGTGATCGTGATCCAGGTCGTGGCGCGCTACGTCTTCAACGAGGGCTCGATCATGATGGAGGAACTGCAGTGGCACCTCTATGCCATCGGCTTCATGCTCGGGCTGTCGTTCACCGAGATGCGCGAGCGCAACGTGCGCATCGAGGTTCTGGCTGAGCGCTTCCGGCCGCGGACACGGCTGTGGATCGAGTTGTTCGGTATCGCCGTGCTGCTGCTGACCTTCACCGGCTTCGTCGTCTGGTTCTCGGTGCCATTCTTCCTGAGCTCCTGGGAGTTGGATGAAATCTCTGCCGCGCCGGGCGGGCTGCCGTACCGCTGGTTCCTCAAGTCCTTCCTGGTTACCGCCTTCGTGCTGCTGGCGCTGGGCGGCCTGGGCCGGCTCACCCGCGTCTGGGCCGCGCTTTTCGGCCGCCGCTGACCAACCACCAGGGAATCAATATGCTTCCGTTCTATGAGATGCTGGCGCTCGGCTTCATGCTGACGTTTATCCTGATGCTGTTCACCGGCTACCCGGTGGCCTGGTTGCTGGCCGGGCTGTCACTACTGTTCGCCGCCGTCGGGATCGAACTGGTCAACCAGTTCGGCATAGACACCTTCCTGATGACCAGCTGGGCCAAGGTCTCGGGAATTGTCGACCGTCTCGACGCCATCATGTCGAACTGGGTGCTGGTGTCACTGCCGATGTTCATCTACATGGGTCAGATGCTCGACCGCTCGGGCGTCGCCGACATCATGATGCGCAATTTCGTCAAGGTCTTCGGCGGCATCAGGGGCGGCCTGGGCCTGACCGTCATCGTCATCGGCATCCTGCTGGCGGCCTCTACCGGCATCGTCGGAGCCTCGGTGGTGCTGCTGGCGATGCTGTCGATGCCGATCATGCTGCAAAATCACTATTCCAAGGCAGTGGCCTCGGGAGTGGTGGCGGCCTCGGGCACACTGGGCATCCTCATCCCGCCATCCATCATGCTGGTGTTGATGGCCGACCAGGTATCGGTTTCGGTCGGCGACCTGTTCATGGGGGCGCTGGTCCCGGGCGTCGGGCTCGGCTTGCTCTACATGGTTTTCGTCATGTGTGTCGGCTTTGCGCGACCCGATCTCGTGCCGCCGCGCCCGGCCGACGCGGAGAAACTCACCCTCAAACAGGTCCTCATCGCCTTCGCGTCCACCATCCCGACCTTCGGCCTCATCCTGACGGTGCTGGGTTCGATATTCTTCGGTATCGCGACGCCGACTGAAGCATCCGGACTCGGCGCTTTCGGCGCCATTCTGCTGGCGGCGGCCAACCGCAAGCTCAGCTGGTCGGTGATCCGCCAGGTGGGCATCGAGACGACGCTGACCACCTGCTTCATTTTCTCCATCTTTATCGGCGCGACGGTGTTCGCCTACGTGCTAAGGCTGATCGGCGGCGACGAACTGATCGCCGAGTTCTTCAAGGGCCTTGGGCTCGGCCCTACGGGTCTGGTCCTGGTGGTGCTCGCGGTGGTGTTCGTTGCTGGCTTCTTCCTCGACTGGTTCGAGATCGTGCTGATCATCCTGCCACTGCTGGCGCCGGTGGTCAGGGTCGCCGGTATCGACATGACCTGGTTCCTGATCCTTATCGCCCTGATGCTGCAAACTTCCTTCCTCACGCCACCGGTAGGCTTCTCGCTTTTCTACCTGAAGGGCGTAGTGCCCAAGGAGGTGACGATCAAGGACATCTATATCGGGGTGATACCCTTCGTGCTGCTGCAAGTGTCGATGGTGGCGCTGTGCCTGATCTTCCCGCGGATCATCACCTGGCTGCCCGGGCTGATGTACGGCGGAAAGTGAGCGAATCCACCCCCCAGGGCAATGCCGGGGGTGGCGTTTACCTGGTTACCAAAAGCCGTGCCAGATAGTCCTGGTGGACCGCCAGGCTGAGCGCCTTGGGCCGCAGCGCCTTGACAGCGGCTACCGCCTCCTCCTTGGAGGAGCCACGCTCGACGAGGATTTGCGCCGCCATCAGGCCCGTCCGGCCTGACCCTCCCTTGCAATGCACGGCAATGCGCTTGCCGGCATCGAGCAGTTGATGAACGGCCGCCCCTTGCGCCTGCCACGCGGCCTCAAAATCCAACCCTGGCGCATGGTCGTCTTCGATCGGAAGATGAAACCATTGCAGCCCGTGCTTCACGCAAAGGGCCGGCAGATCGGTGACCGCATTGCTGGTCATTTCAGCGGACTGCATCAGGGTGATCACGGCACTGGCGCCGGCCGCCTTGAGTTGCTCGAGCGCGCTATCGGTGTCGACGTCCTTGGTCCCTGGGCAGGGGGTCAGAATCATGCCGCCAGCAGGTGCTTTGAGCGGCAGCAAGTCGAAGGGGTGAGTGCGCATGGTGGCACCTGTGGGCGAAGGATTGTGCTGCCGATTTTACCCTAGTTGAGAGCACAGCACCGTCAGCGGATACTGCTCACCGGGCCCTTGCCCCGGCGTTCGCCACGGGCTCTTCTCAAGGAATCAAGATGCTGGAAGGTCTGCTGTGCCATTTGCCCAAGCTGCGGTGGCCAGCGTCGGCGTTTGTCCTGTGTGCGCTCCTTTGGCCCCTGCCCACCCTGCCGCAGGTTTTCGACAGTGAACGCCAGCGCTTCCGTCTAGTGGTCCTCAGCGAGGGGCTGGAACACCCCTGGGGCTGGCTTTCCTGCCCGACGGCCGGATGCTGGCCAGTGATCCCCTGCGGCAGGAACTACGGCATAGGGACAGCCAAGACAGCCAAAGTCAGGGATGGCGCAACCGCTATTCCAATGGACGCCGTCGATCGCGCCGTCGGCAATAGCTTTCGATACTGGCGAGCGCTTCCCCGCCTGGCGCGGCGACCTGTTCGTCGGCGCGCTGGGTGACCAGATGCTGGTGCGGCTGCAGCTGGAAGGTACGCGCGTGCTGCACTAGGAGCGCCTGCTGTGCTGCTTTCCGCGTCTCTTTCTACGGGGCCGAAGCCGTCGGTTTGTCACCGACGCTGATCGAGCAGATCGGCCCGTGGTACGCGTGCATGGCCGGCAGCAACGCGGCCTCGCCGCGCTGCCGCGCGCTGCCGCGCGCTGGACGGCGAGGTCGGCAGCGACGTGCAGTGCACGGTCTACGCACAGCGCCCGTCGCCGTGCCGCAAAGTACAAGCAGGCGACGATGCACCACGGCGCGCCACCGCCACGGTCTGCCGGCGATTGTCATTGCCCCAGCGATCGGGCAAGCAAATCATTCCAGCGTCGCCCTCCCTCCGCCTCTTACTCAACTTCCGGTACGTAGATGATGCTGCCATCTTTCATGCGGTAGGCGACACCGGCCTTCTCGCCCTCGCCCTGCCCAATGGCACCGCTGGCCTTGTATTTTTCAATCTTCTCGCCTTTTTTGACGATCATTTCCATCGACGGCTTGCCGAGGTCGGCGATCAGCACGACATCGCGCTTCGAAAAGGGATTGAGCAGCGGATTCTGCGCGACGGTAATCAGCAGCGCGGCGATGACGACCAGAAAGATGTCGATCAGGTTGACCACCGAGAGGATCGGATCCTCGCTGTCGGCATCCTGGAGCAAGCGCGAAATCATGCCGCCGCTCCCCGTAACGCCTCGATCTCCAGCAACTCTTCGGACAGCCAGCGGCGACGAACGTTGACGATCCAGTAGGTGATGCTGGCGGCGATCAGCGCGAGAATCACTGCCGAAAAAGCAACCGTGAGGTTGTCGGACACCGAGGCCAGATTGCCGTCTGAGAGTGACTTCAACGCCGGCCCCATCGGAATCATGGTTGCCACCAGCCCAAGCATCGGCGTGACCCGGCTGGCGATGCGCGGTATCTCGATCAGCTTGTGGGCCAGCACGTCAAGCTCATCGGTACTCAGCGCCGGTGCCGCCTGGTAATGCTTAAGCAGGGGTCGGCCACCACCGGCGCGGCGCCGCCACGACTGGGTGGCGAACTGGCCGAGCAGCCAAAAAGCATAGAGAAAAAGCAAGGAGATCAGTCCCAGGGTCGGCAACAGGAAAATCTGCGCCAGTTGATACATTGAAGTTTCGAAAAGCGATTGCATGGACGATTTCCTCAGTTGGTAGCGGGTGGAATGAAACGGCTGTCGCGCCAGCCACTGACACTACCGCCCAGCAAGGCCAGAGCGATCAGTAGTTGGCCGATGGCGGAGAATGGTGAAGGCATCGGCGCCGGCGGCGACTCCACCTTCTCCAGTTGCAGGCCACGGACTGGCGTCGTGGGCGCACTCGCGGCACTCTTCGCCCCGTCCGGCGGGGCCGCTTCGGCCGTCGGCGGCGCTGGCGTGGGCGAAGCGGCTGCGGCAAGTCCATAGCCGGCAAAATCGGCGAGTTTGGCATTGTCGCTGCGGACATCGAAACGAGCCGCCAATTGCTGGTAGCGCTGCCTCAGTTCGGCGACGGTCTCGGCGTCGGCTTGCCAGTAGCCCTGGCGCGCCGCCTCAAGCATGCGTTCCATGGTTTGCGCCAGCGCGTGCGGGTTCTCGCGCTCGAACCAGTCCCGGACGCCCAGTTTGTGTTTGTCGCGAACGTAGACGTCCACGAACTCCTGCCATTGGTCGTCGCGAACGATCTCCCGCGCCACCGCCGTCCAGCCCCAGAAATTGTTCATCGCATCGAGCACCTGCACGGTGCCGGCATAGCCTTCGGCCATCAGCCCCTTGATGTAACCCGGATGAAACTGCCGCGTCGCGAGCTCCTTGGCGAGAAACTGTGCCGCGCCTTCGACTTGGCCAGCGCCTTTGCCGCGCAGATTCGAGATGTAGAGTTGCGGCGCCTGCCCATCCAACTGCCGCACCGCCAGGGCGATACCACCGAGATACTGAAAGGGATCGTCGGTGGTCAACATGCCATAGAGGTTGGATGTTCGCGACAACACGGCACCCTCGGTGCCGGACAACTGTTCGGCGTAGAGATTGACGCCTTGCTCTCCCGGCTGCCCCCACTCCGCCTCGTCTGTGCCATAGCCATACTGCATCCGCGAAAGGTAGAGCTGGGCCAGCTTGCGATCGCCTTCCTTCTTTCCCTGCCAGCTATCGGAAGCGAGTACAGCGTCGTCCAACCCGGTGCCGTAGCGGCCGCTTTCAGACGAGAAGATGCGCGTCAGGGCGGCTTTGCGCGCCGCCTCGGCAGGCATACCGCGCTCGCGCAGGCGGGCGGCGATGGCACGCGTGTTCTCGGCGACCGGGTTGTCGGCATCACGCGCTTCGGCCGCCAGGCGCACCGCTTCGGCAAGCAGCTTCATTACGTTCGGTAAGTGGTCGCGATACAGGCCGGTGGCCGAGAGCACCACGTCCACGCGCGGGCGACCCAGTTGCTCGGCGGGAATCAGCTGGACGCCGGTCAGCCGCCCCCCCTGGTCCCACACCGGCTCGACTCCCAGCGCCCACAGCACCTGTGCTTCGAGGATACCCATATGGCGCATGGTTTCGACCGACCACAGTGCAAAGGTCAGTTTCCTGGGTGCCTTGCCGGTCTGTTGCCGATGTGCCGCGAGGAGATTGTCGAGCGCCTCCTGGCCAGCGGCCCACGCTTGCCGGGTCGGTACGCGCGAGGGGTCGAAGCCATACAGGTTACGCCCGGTCGGGTAGGCATCCGGGTTCTTGATCGGGTCCCCGCCGTAGGAAGTCGCCAGGTGCTTGCCGGCGAGCACGGCGAGCAGGGCCGTCTGCTCGTTACCGGCTGACAGATTGGCGTACCAGTGGCGTCCCTGCAGAATCTGCTCGGCAAGCGCCGGGGCCAGACTGTCGACCGGCTCGCCGTCGACCACATGGCGCTTGAGCAACTTGTACGGCGATGACTCGGCCAGGCGCGTGTAATCGTCCACCAGTATTTCATCGGCCTCCTCACCGGCAGCTGCGGCGGCCTGCCAGAAAGGTTTGCCAAGCATCATCAGCACTGTCCCGAGGCGATGCAGCTCCTGCGGTGCGGTGGCAAAGGTATGCAGGCCCATCGGCTGCGCGGTCTGTGCCAGTTCGTGCAGGTGGGCGTGCAGGCGATCGGAGAAAGCGGGCCAGTCGGTGGCCAGACGTTCGTCGGCCCAGGCCAGATCCTTGTCGATGCGCTCTTTCCGGACCGCGGCCAGCAGGTCGGCCTTGAGCTTTTCCTTGACCGCGCCTTCGTCCTGCGCCAGCCAGGCGTGCAGCAGATCGTGAATCTGTGTCAGCGCGTCGTGCAGCCCGCCGGGAACGAAGGGTGGCGTCTGGTGGCTGACGATCACCGCCCGGCCGCGACGCTTCGCCTGCAGCGCTTCGCCAACGTCGTCGACGATGTAGGGGTAAGCGACCGGCAGGTCACCCACCGCCAGCATCGGGTAATCGTACACCGACAGGCCGCGCTCTTTGCCCGGCAACCACTCCTGGTTGCCGTGCGTGCCGTAGTGCACCAGGGCATGCGCGCCAAAACCGTGCCCACGGGTCGAAGCATCTCCTGAGCGCGCCCAGAGATAGCTGGCCAGATAAAAATGCGACGGACCGGCCTTGGTCGAGTGGTAGAGAACTTTCTCCTGGTCATCCCATTTTTCGCCGCGCGGTGCCTGCGGCAAGAAAACCACGTTGCCGAGCTTCAAGCGCGGCACGACGAAGAACGCTTGGCCACCACGCGTCAGGACCATGCCGGATTTCTCCGGCGCGCCCCAGCGCTCGAGCATTTCACTACGCACGGGAGCCGGCAAGCGGTCCAGCCAGGCGCGATAGTCGGCGACGGGAAACAGCTCCGCCAGATCTTCCTGCAGCAGACCTTCCAGTTCACCGTCGCGATAAAAAGGCGCCAACAAACGTTGCAGTTGCCGGATCAGTTGCTGCTCGCCCGGCACTTCGGTCGCGTAGCCCTCTGCGTGCAGCGCTGCCAATGTGCCGCGCAAACTGTTTGGCAGGTTGAGGAAAGAGGCGGACAGGTTCCTCTCGCCCGGAGGATAGTTCCAGAAAAATACCGCCAGCCGCTTGTCGGCGTTTGGCAGACGCTGCAGGCGAGTGAGTCCGAGCGCCTTGGCGACGATCGCTGCCGACTGTGCGGCGATGGCGGCAATCTGCGCGTCGGACTGGCGAGTCGCGGCAGCAATCTGTATGTCGGTGACCCCCGCGTATTCGGCCTGAGCCAGGTAGAAGGGGATATCCATGAGCGCCACGCCTTGCGGGTCGGCGGCCCAGGCCGCCTCGTCTCCTTTACGGTAGGGCATGGCCTGAATCACCGGCACGCCAAGCGCTTCGAATTTGCGCCGCCGCCCTTCGGCGTTGAGCATGATCTGGGCGTTGATCAGGACGTCGGCGACCGGCTGGCCAGCCAGCGTCATCAGCTGGCCCAGAGCATCGTTCTCCATCGTCGGGCTGTAGAACGCCAGCGGCAGCGCACCGGCCGCTTCGATGCGGCCGATCAGGTCGTCGATGAAAGCGGTCTGTTCGGCGGCGATGTATTGTTGATGCAGGGCAATGGCGATCGTCGGTGGGCGCTTCGCCGGATCGATTTTCTTCCACGCCAGGTAAGCGGCCGGGTCGGCAAACACCAGGCCCGGCGCCGCCGGGTGATAGATGGCCCACTTGGGAAAAATGATCGGTTCAGCGATACCGCTGACGGACTTTCCGTCCAGCTGTGCGGCAAGGCTGGCAAAGAAGCCCTCGAAGTTGGCCCGGCTACCATTGGCGTAGTAGGCGATCAGGCGCCGAGCGACCGGTTCCGGCAAACCACTCCAGGCGGGTTGTGTCTCATACAGCCATAGCTGCGGTGCTTGCAGCGTACCCAGCGCCCGCGCCAGCTTGCCGCGAACGTAGTCCTGCTGGTAGGTATCGAAGAACACGGCGTCGAAACCGCGGAAGAGGTCGCTTTCCGAATCTGCCGGCAATTTATCGGCGTAGCGCACCTCGACCTGGATCCCGTGCGGTCGGGCAAGTTCGGTCAGCAGATGGAACTTGCCGGCCGGGACGTTGCCGGTGGCGACGAACAGCACCGACGCGGCGTTGCCAGCCCCGGCCAGCAACAGCGCCGCCACGGCGACAAGGAGCTGCCAGGGTCGGCAGGAACTGAGCGCTTTCATTCAGAAGTCCGTCTGCAAGGCGACATTGACGCTGCGCCCGGGCTGCGAGTAGAAATCGACGCCGACCGGGTTACGCGCGTCGGCCTGACGGATGTCGCTCCACAACCAGTATTTACGGTCGAACAGGTTGTTCACTCCCAGGGTTATCTGCGCCCGCGGGCTGATTCGCCACCACGCCGAAAGGTCGACCACGGCGTTGCCTGGCGTACGGAACCACTCGCCATCGGAGTCATCGACCTGGGTCTTGCGCAGCGCGCCGCGCAGACGCGATTCAGCGCCCCACGCACCGTCGTCGTAGCTGAGCGCGAGACTCAGACGCGCCGGTTCGATACTGTCCAGCGGCTGCCCGGCTTCCTGATTCGTGCCACGGGCAAAGGCCACCGCACCCTCGGTGGTCCAGCCCGGCGCGAAATTCCAGCCGCCACGCAGCTCAAGGCCGTAGATTCGAACGCTGTTGAGGTTTTCCGACATGTGGGTGACGCTGACGCTGGCAACGCAGCGCGGGTCCCTGGGGCAATCGAGGCGGATGCTCTCGATAAAGTCCTTGTAACGATTGTCGAAGACCGCCAGCTGGCCACGTAGCGAACTGCTGGCGAGGCGCAGACCGACTTCGACGCCAACACCGGTTTCCGGGTCAAGGTCCGGGTTGGGGCTGACCGCGTAGCTCTGCGCCAGGTTTCGGAACGAGCCGTTTACCTCGTCGTAGTTGGGCGCGCGGTACGAGCCGGCAACCTGACCGTAACCCGAAAGGGTGTTCGAAAACTGCCACACGCCAGCCAGCTTGGGCGAGAACGCGCCATCGCTCTGTTCCACCGCCTGCCGATTGATGGCCGTCAACACCGACTGCGCCAGCGCGTCCACGTCGGGACGGAGGCGGCGCCAGTCGTAACGTAAGGCGGGGATGACGGCGAGCCGCCGGCCGGCGAAACCGCCGACTTCGTCCTGAAAGAACACGCCGACCGAATCGGTGCTGCCATTGGCGAAGTCACGCAGGGGAAAGGTATCGCCGGCCAGAGATTTGCTGGACGTGCCGCGAGTCAGATTCCACACCGAGGCGTCGCGCGTCTCTGCGGTGGTCACGTGCGCAAGGTCGACGCCGAAGGTCATCAGGTGCGAGAGCGCGCCGCCCTGTAGCATCTTCTCTATCTGCACAGCTGCCCCCGTTGCCTCCTGGCTGAAGGAGAAGCTCTGCTCGATAGAGCAGTTGTTGATACCCCCAGAAACCGCCGAGCAGGACGCGGACGTATCGGTACGGCGTTGATGGTTCAGGTTTTTTGTGTCGGAATCCTGGCGATAGACATTGGCGGTAAGCCGGTCATACGGCCCGTCGCCGGGTTTGTGCTCCCACTCCAGACTGCCGCGGGCGCGCCGTGTATGGTCTTCGCCGGCCATCCAGGTGACCCTGGGGAGTGATGCGGAGAGCCGGGCAATCTCCGTATCCACCGACAGATCGCGACCCTCGACCGCCACCGTAAGCTTGTGGCCGGTGGCGGGACGCACGATGAGCTTGGCCAGAACGCCGCTGTCATTGCCGCTCTGCGGGTTCGGACGGCTGCGACTCGCCGAGACGGTATCCACCGTACCCTGGTTGTCCATGGCGTCAGCCTTCGCGCCCGAGACGCCAAGCAGCAGTTCCGCCATCTCGCCGCGCAGGGCGCCGAGTGCGGTCAGGCTGCTCTTGTCGTTGGCCCCGAAGTAGCTGGCACGCAAGCGAGCGGCCGTGGACCGTTCGCTGCCCAGAAGGTCCGCCGGATCCAGGGTCAGGAAGCCGACGACGCCACCGATCGCAGCCGACCCGTAGAGGCTGGAACTCGACCCGCGCACGACTTCGACGCGCTTCAGGAAGTCGGGGATCACCGACAGCGGCGCGTTCATCGTGAAGTTGGTCGGCCCGCCCCCGTTATAGAAGTCGGGCAAACGCACACCGTCCACCAGCTGCACGACCCGGTTGTCCTCGAGGCCACGAATGTTCGGACGCGTCCCGCCGAAGCGACGCGCGTCGGAGGGCATCGCCAGATCGGGCTCGTCGCGAAACAGATCGGCCTCGTTGGCTGGCAGGCGACGATCCATCTCCTTGCGGGTAATGGTGGTAACGGTGGCGGGGACGCTTTCGAGGCCGACCTCGGTGCGGGTCGCGGTGACAACGACGTCCTTGAGCGCCAGGTCGGCGGCACTCGCAGCGACGGGCAGCAAGGCGAGGATGAAAGGCATGGCACAGCGGATGCGCCGCGCACAGGTACTGTGGGAAAACGGGACGTTCATGAAGCAGCCTCTCTACGAATGATGGATGGATTTCACTTCGTTGGCTGGCTGCCTCTGGCCCGACGGGCCTGCTTGCTGGCTACTTGCGCTTGCTACTTCGTAAGAATCAGCTTGTTCTCCCGTGTGACACGCAGGACGTAACGCTGGCCGGCGTGTTCAATATGGATCGTCGAACTCTGCTGAAAAAGCTGGCGGCTGTCGATCGAGGCCACCGCTGCCGACTGCACCGGCTTGCCAGCGGCCAGCGGCAGCCGTGGCGGCCCGCCGCTCCTGCTGAATGTCATCGCTGGCCTCCCGGCTGGGTATGGAAAGCGATCCTGGTGATGCCGGCGCGACGTGCCGCGCTCATCGCCTCGGCAACCCGCTCGTAGCGGGTTGCCCGGTCAACGTGCAGATGCACTTCCCCGCCTGCCGCGCCATCCGTCGCCTGCTTCAGCGCAGTTTCCAGCGCCGCCAGGCCGACCGTCTTGCCGCCGATGAAGAGATGGCCCGCAGCGTCGATACTCAACTGCAGCGCGACGGCATCGCTGGTTCGTGTCGGCGCACTCGTCGCTCGCGGTAACTCGACCTGCACCGAATGCGTCAGCAAAGGCGCGGTGATGACGAAGATGATCAACAGCACCAGAGTCACGTCCACCAGCGGCGTGGTGTTGATCTCGCACATCGGCGCCGAAGCACTGGTCGAAGAAAAGCGGCCGCTGGCCATCACGCCAGCTCACCAGCGACCTGCGGCACAGCGCCGCACTCGCCGTCCCGCCTCGGCGCACTCGGCGCCTGGGCAGCCGTGAACAAGGCGTGCAGATCGTGAGCAAAAACCTCCAGTTCGACGAGCAGCATGCGGTTTCGCCGACTCAGAGCGTTGTAAGCCACCACTGCTGGCAGGGCTACCGCCAGTCCCGCCGCGGTCATCACCAGCGTCTCGCCGATCGGCCCAGCGACCCGTTCCAGATTCGCCTGGCCAGAAATGGCGACCGCGAGCAGCGCGTGGTAGATGCCCCAGACGGTGCCGAACAGGCCCACGAAGGGACCGGTCGCACCGGTGGTAGCGAGCCAGGTGAGACCCCGTTCGAGATCAGCCTGGGCACAGGCAAGCTGTTGACGCAAGGCACGCTCCAGTTGCTCGGCGACATCAAAACGAGCGGCCTGCCGACCTAGGGACTCGCATCGGCTGGCTTGCGCGGCAAGCCGCGCGAAAGGATTCTGTGGGCGCGACCGCTTCTCCCGTACCGCTGCGGACAGCTGCTCGATTCCTTGCTGCACGTTCGTCTCGATCCACAAACCCTCCACCGCACGCGCCGCTTGACGCAGGCGCCAGCTCTCCCAGGCCTTGATCAGAATCAGATACCAGCTCGCCAAAGACATTGCAAACAAGGCCACGGCAACCGCCGCGGTGACCCAGTCTGCTTGCGACCAAAGGTGAGCCATACCGAAATGCTCGGCGGCAAGGTCTTGCATCATCCACTCTCCAGATTGAAAACAACGGGCACCAATACCCAGCTCTCCAGCGGTACCTCGCCCCGGCGGGCCGGTTGAAAGCGCCAGCTGCGCACCGCCTCCTGAGCGGCGCCATCAAGACGCCGGCTGCCCGACGAAGTTCTGATTTCGACGGCGTCGACGGTTCCCTGTGCGCTGACCAAGACCCTCATCAGGACGCGGCCGTGCTCACCCATACGCCGGGCCAGCAAGGGGTACACCGGCTTGCTGTTGTGCAGATAGTCGGCGTCGAAACGTGCGGCAACGAGCACCACTGATGCGCCGGAGACAGCAGACGCGGCAACCGACGCCATCGGGAGCGCTGTCGCCACCCCCCCCGCCGCGGACGCCATTGCCGACGCCGCCGCCGACTCGGCAACCCGATCGGCAGACCGCCCTGCTGCAAAGGGCTCGACGACTGTGACTTGCCGTGCCCGAAGAGACCGCCTTGGCCCCTCCGGTCGCGGCAAAGGTGCCGCAGATGGCGGCTGGCGGTGCGCCGGCTCGGCTCGTTCCGCGCCCTGCGCCGGCGCCGACGTTGGAACCGCGCTCGGCACGCGTATGACAGGGTTCGCGGCCATTGGAGCCAGGAGATCGACGACCATCGGCGCCAACTCGGCGGTCAACGGAAGCGGTGCAGCACGCGCCAGCAGCAGGCCAGCGACAAGCACGTGGCCACCCGTCGCCAACAGCACCGCGGCCATCGGTAGCGCGCGCCGCCGGCACTGCCACAGCACGCCGCGCGGCTCCGGGAAAGAGGAAAGCGGCACCGTCGCGGCCAATATCAGACCCGCGGAACACGCAGGCCGGACGACGAAGAAAGCCATTCGCCAGGCTGCTGCGCAAGCGGCCAAGCGACTGTTGCCGCCAGCGCAACCGTCATCGGCAAGCCAGTGTTCGCTGCGTGGCATAAGAACGATGAGTGATCCATGCTTGTTCCCCGGGTTCGGTAGTAGTGAACTACTTGTGGCTGGCTTGCCCGGGGGCTGGCTTACCGCTTCGCGGCAGAAGAAGATTCCTCCGGCACCGCAAAACACTTCCGTAATGCGAACCATTATCATTCGCGTGCTGGCGATTGTCAATATCTGCAGCACGCTTCCGTCGCAACAACCCGCAGCTACCGTCGGCAAGTGACATGGGTGGACGATCTGCTCTGCCGAAGCCGACAGCGGCAATCTATACTCAGTGCGTCGCCGCCAACCTGCGTTTGTCACACGGCTGCCGCTGGCCAGTTCCAGAGCTTCCGGGCGCGCAAAACCTTCCGCGCTTCCAGGCAGCCGGCAAGCGACCCATAGGGAGCCGTCCAGTGCGCCAGTCTGTCCGACACGATCTAGCTCGCCCCCCTCTGGGAGATATCGATGTTCGCCCTTTCTCGCCCCGCCTGCCGTTTTCAGGTGACAAATGCCCGGGCTCCGAGTTGCCGACCTCGCCTGACGACGCGCGTCTCGCTGACTTTCCTGGCCTGGCTATGTACCGCCCTTTCGGGAATCTCCGTGTCAGCCGCTGAGCTCGACTACGCTGCGGCGCGCATCCGCATGGTCGAGCAGCAACTGGCCTCGACCAGTCGCGGCATAAGCGATCCCGCCGTACTCCAGGCAATGGCGACGGTACCGCGCCACGAGTTCGTTCCGGCGGAACTGCAGCCCTACGCCTACGACGACCGACCACTGCCTATCGGCTACGCGCAGACCATCTCGCAGCCCTACGTGGTCGCCTTCATGAGCGAAAAGCTACAGCCGAAAAACACCGATCGGGTGCTGGAAATCGGTACCGGCTCGGGTTATCAGGCAGCCATCCTGTCGGCTCTGGTCTACGAGGTCTACAGTATCGAGATCGTCGAGCCACTGGCCCGCCGCGCGCGGAGCGATCTCGCCCGCCTCGGCTACGACAACGTCAAGCTGCGCTACGGCGACGGCTACCAGGGCTGGCCGGAAGCAGCACCTTTCGACGCGATCATCGTCACCTGCGCGCCAGATCACGTGCCGAAGCCGCTAATCGACCAGCTCCGTGACGGCGGCCGGCTGATCATCCCGGTTGGCGAACGCGACGATCAGATGCTCTACCTGCTCAGGAAACACGGCAGCAGCTTGCAGCGTGAGGCCGTTCTGCCGGTCCGCTTCGTCCCCATGACCGGCGCAGCAGACGGACGCCTCAGGCCATGATTCACACCCCTGACCGCCGCCTGGAACGATCTTCGGCGACCATGCTGGCGACGGCACTATATATGACGCTGAAGCGGCTTCCCTCTTCTCTGCTCCCTGGCAAAGCCTGGCCGGCGAGGCCGACATCGCCCGCATCGCGGCCCTGGCGCTAAGCAGGGAAGCCTGGGCAGACGCGCTCACGGCGCTGATCGCCATCGTTCTCGCCGCGTCGGTTTCAGCGATGACCGTCGCCGGCGGGCGCGTCTATGCGCGCAGGCTGGCGGACGGCAAACTGCCGGCCCGGCTGACGATGCTTGCCGTCGTGCCGCAACGGGCGATTGCCCTGCAGTGCGCATTGGCTCTGCTCCTGCTGTGGAGCGCGAGCTTCAAGAGCCTGCTCACCGACATCGGCTTGACGCCCAATCTTTGTGCCGCCGCGACGGGCGCCGGTCTGATACGGCTGAAGCTGCGCGAGGGGCCTTGCCTGCAGGTCACGGGCTGGTCACTGACGCCGCTGGTTTTCCTGCTCGAGATACCATCGACGACCGTCGCGGCGCTCGTCCAGCCGCCGACCGAACGCCTCTGAGGGCTGGCAACGCAGCTCGGTGCCTGGCTGCTGTGGCTGCGCGGGCGAGTGGCAAAGGGCCGGCCAATCGACTCTAGCTGAACGGCGATGGGCGTCCGCGCGCAGGCAGCAAGGCCGCGCAGCCAGTGACGCGAGATCTTGTCGAGAACGAGAGGGAAACGGAGGGGGATTGCGGAGCGCTCGGCACGCGGAACGCGGGCGGCACCTGGGCCGACGTGCTAGCCTCGGTGGAGCGGTGGGAGCGCGGCCAGGCGCCCTCCCACCTTGCTTCAAACTACGTCGCGCCGTTTCTGGCGCAAGCTGCTACAGGACTCAGGCGTTACGCTCGCGCAGCCACTTGCCGACCGTCGGCGCCAGCACCTTCTGCGACAGGCCGCCGGTGTAGATGCCGATGTGGCCGGTAGCAATGGCGAACTCGGTGTAGTCCTTGCTGCCCACATGCTGGCTCAGGGCCACGGTGCACGGCGGCGGCACGATATGGTCCTTCTCGGCGAAGATGTTGAGAATCGGGATCTTGAGTTCCTTGAGATCGACCTTGCGGCCACCGACTTCAAGGGTGCCCTTGACGAGCTTGTTGCCCTTGAGGAAGTCACGGACGAACTCCTTGAACATCTGGCCACCGGCGTCCGGCCCACCGAACAGCCACTTTTCCATGCGCAGGAAGTTCTGCACGGCCTTGGGGTCGTCGAGGATATCGATCACGTCGGCGTACTTGCCGTAGTTCAGGATGAACGGCGAGGCCATCATGAACGACTCGTTGAGCACCGTGGCCGGCACGTTGCCATGCACAGCGACCATCTGATCGACGTCGGCTTCGCCGCCCATGGTGAACATCAAGCCCTCGTGTGGCTTGTGATTTGCCTTGTAAGCGTCGAAATCAATCGGTGTAACGGTCAGGACCAGGTGGCTGATCTTGTCCGGATTGAGCGTCGCATAGGTGGTTGACATGGCACCACCCTGGCAGATGCCCAACAGCGCAATCTTGTCGACGCCGTGGTGCTGGCGAATGAAATCGACGGTGTCGTCGAGGTAACCGTTGATGTAGTCGTCGATGGTCCGGTACTTGTCGACCTGACGCGGGAAGCCCCAGTTGTTGAGGTAGACGTCAATACCTTCGTTCAGCAGATTGCGGACCAGTGAGCGATCGGGTTGCAGATCGGCCACTTCGTAGCCGTTGATCAGCGGCGGCACGATGAGCAGCGGCGTCTTCATGACCTTGGCCTGCTCAATGAGCGCGTGGTAATGGTAAACCTCGATCCCGTCCTGCTCGAAGATGACGTCCTTCGGCGTGCTACCGATGTCTATATCGTCGTCGGTCATTTTGGTGAGATTGGCGATGCCCTTGGTGAGCTTCGCGTTCAGGGCGGCGGTTTCCGCGGCGACGTCAGCGGGAAGAATCTGTATTGGAAAAGAAAACATAGGGGTAGCGTCCTCCTAAAGGTCTATTAGCTTATCAGCCGGATCAACGAGATTCGGGTGGCTCTGCCTACTCGCTCTTGGCACGACGCGCCGCGGTGGTACGAGCGGCAGGCTTGGCTGCTGCTGTCGCGGGAAGCAAGGCCTTCTTGAGCATGCGGACCTCCCTCTTGAGGTCGTGGATCACCTGGTAGGTTTCGTCCAGCTCGCTGCGCGTGGGCATATCCAGGTCGCGGAAAATGTCCTCGACGACAGCGCGTTTTGCCAGCTTGAACGCATGCTGAGCCTTGGTGAAATTGTTTTGCGTATCGAGGAATTCCTGCTTGTTGAAGGTCACCAGCAATGACTTGTCGGCGGTGCGGTACCAGAGACTCATCAGCTGGCGTACGGCCGTGATCTTGTCGCCTTTGGCAGCCACTTTACCCAGCTCATCGACGGTCGCTTCGACGGCCGTGGCGAGCGCCTCGGCGAAGCGCTTGTGAAACGCCAGACTGGTCTTGCGCAGATCGACAACGGCGTCGACCAGTCGCAAGGTCTTGGCGTGCTTCTCGCGCGAGGCACCAAAGAGAGGAATCTGACCGACACCGGCGACGGCGCCGGCATCGCCTTCCAGCGACAGCAGGCGATTGAGGCCCGCCGTGCTACCGAGCATCGCTTCGCCAGGGTGCCCCGCAGAGGCCGCCTGCATCAGAAACGACAACCAGGGGCCCATGGCTTGGGGAAGATCCTTGCTCATTATTCCGCCGAGATCGCTCATGTGCGAGCCCATGCCCATACTGCGCTGCAGCATGGCGGTCGATTCCTTGGCCCAGTTGTCGGCAAAACCCTTGAGGTCTGGACGCCAGTCCTTGTTGGCCTCAAGGTTTGGTGCCACGACCTTCATCGACCGGAAAAAGAAATCCATCACCCGGGTCATTGCGGTCTGGCTGCCGGCCATGCGCTCCATCAGCATCTTCGCCGCATCATTGCTACCCTTGGTAGCCGCTTCAACGCCTTTCTTTACTGCTTCAACGGGGCCTTCCGTACCGCTGCCTGGGAGATTCTGCAGCATCCCGGCCCAGTCGCTCATCATGCGCTTCTGCATCTCAGCCCAAGCGTTGACGACGCCGCCCAGTTGCTCATTCGGATTTTTGCTTTCCACTCGTTCGATCTCCTTCCAGTGTGTCGGACACGCCTACCGAGACGCCGGGCGAATGCCCATCGGTAGACAAGGTGCTCTACAACCAAACTGCGGCCGTCCGAAGACGGCCGCGATCATGCAGTTTTACTGGCAATCCTGCCTTGTCACGCCAGTGCCACCACCGCATCTGCCTTGTGCTTGGCCTCACCCTGCTCATTGGCGCAGGTCAATTCGAGACGCACACATTTCTCGCCGTTCTGCTCCAGCTTCTCGACCACTTTGCCGGTGCAGACCATGCTCTCACCGATCCAGGTGATCGCCGTGAAGCGCACCCCGAAACTGCGGATCGCGCCCTGCGGCACCCACTGTGTCAGCAGGCGACCAAGATAGGCCATGCCCAGCATGCCATGGGCGAAGACATCCTTCATGCCCTTCGAGCGGACATAGTCCTGGTCGAGGTGCAGGGGATGGTGATCGCCGGAACCCGTTGCGTAGAGTGCCAGGGTCAGACGAGACACCGGTTCCGTCGTGAACGAAGGGATCTCGTCGCCCACGTTGATTGCCTCAAAATTCGGTATTGTCATCGACTTTCCCCTATGCCCTGATGACGATAACGGTGCGCAGATCGCACACTGCTTCGCCCTGCCGGCTAACCTTGACATCCTTGACGATGAACTGCAAAGCACCGTTTTTCTTGTCATAGATGTCGGTCACCTGCCCATCAAAATCCAGCGTATCGCCGGAATAGACCGGCTTGTGATACGTGAAAATCTGCTCGCCGTGCAACATCTTGCCGAAGTCACAGCCCATGGTGGCGATGTAGTCAAAAGGCTCATCCTTGTCCATGTCCATGCAGAAGAAGAAGGTCGGCGGGACCAGAACGCCTGGCAGCCCACCCTTCTTGGCGGCAGCCTCGTCGAAATAGATCGGGTTTTTCTCACCCGTCGCTTTGGCGAACCACTTCAGTTGCCACGCCGTCGGGGTGACCGAGTGCGGCGGCACTTTCATGCCAATGTGCTTCTTGTCAATCAACATCTGATTCACTCCTTTCCCACCCCGCGACGCAACCTACACGGGAGGGAATGTTCGTTGGCGACTCGATCAGAGAACTTCGATGGCAATCGCTGTCGCTTCACCGCCACCAGCGCACAAGCCAGCAATGCCACGCTTGAGACCACGCGCCTTGAGTGCGTAAAGCAGCGTCACCAGAATCCGCGAACCGGTGGCGCCGATCGGATGACCGAGAGCACAGGCGCCGCCATTGACGTTGACTTTGTCGTGCGGCAGCTTGAGGTCGTGCATCGCGGCCATGGTCACCGCCGCGAATGCTTCGTTGATCTCCCAAAGGTCGACATCCTCCGCCTTCCAGCCAAGCTTCTTGAGCAGGTTCTGGAAAGCAAACACGGGCGCCGTGGTAAACCACGAAGGCTCGTGGGCAAAGGTCGAATGGCCAACGATGCGGGCCAGCGGCTTGACGCCCGCGGCTTTGGCATCCGACTCGCGCATCAGGACAAATGCCGCCGCACCGTCGGAGATCGACGACGAGTTGGCAGGCGTCACCGCACCATCTTTCTTGAACACCGGCTTGAGCTTCGAGATCTTCGACGCGTCGCACTTCATTGGCGTCTCGTCCAAATCACACACCGTGTCGCCCTTGCGCGTGCTGACCGTAACCGGGGCAATTTCGTCCTTGAACACGCCGCTGGTCACGGCGTTTTGCGCGCGGGTCACCGACTCGACGGCAAAGGCGTCCATCGCTTCGCGCGAGAACGCGTACTTGTCCACGCACAGCTCGGCAAACACGCCCATCGGCTTGCCTTTTTCGTACGCGTCCTCAAGTCCATCGAGGAACATGTGGTCATGCAGCACGCCGTTGCCCAGCCGGTAACCCGAGCGGGCCGTCGTCAGCACGTGCGGCGCATTGGTCATCGACTCCATGCCGCCGGCGATGGCGATATTCACCGAGCCCGCCAGCAGCTCGTCATGAGCGATCATGACGGTTTTCTGGGCTGAACTACACATCTTGGTCAACGTGGTACACGGTATCGACTTGGGCAAGCCCGCGCCCAGGACGGCCTGACGCGCCGGTGCCTGGCGAACGCCTGCCATCAGGCAGCAGCCCATCAGGGCTTCATCGATATCTTCCACTTTTACGCCAGCCTGCTCCACGGCGGCCTTGATCGCGACGGCACCGAGTTCCGGCGCGCTGACAGCGGAAAACTGACCCTGGAAGGCTCCGACCGGTGTGCGCTTGGCGCCAACAATGACAACTGATTCACTCATTCTGCACTCCTTTCTATTACGACGGCGATTGCCGAAGTGAACTTTGCGACTTGCCGAGGATTACTTCGAAGCCATCCGGATGGCACCATCAAGGCGAATCACTTCGCCATTCAGATAGCCGTTCTCGCAGATGTGCTGAACCAGCGCCGCGTATTCGGCGGGCTTGCCGAGACGTGATGGGAACGGCACCATCTGGCCCAGTGAATCCTGAGCGGCCTGCGGCAGTCCTTTGAGCATCGGCGTCTCGAAGATGCCCGGAGCGATGGTCATCACACGGATTCCGTGCGCGGCCATTTCACGCGCAACCGGCAAGGTCAGACCGACCACTCCAGCCTTCGAGCAAGCATAGGCCGCTTGACCGATCTGGCCATCGAAAGCGGCAACCGAAGCGGTATTGATGATAACGCCGCGCTCGCCGCCCTCGTTCGGCTGGTTCTTGCTCATCGCCTCGGCCGCCAGGCGGATCATGTTGAAGGTGCCGACCAGGTTGATGCTCACGACGCGCGCGAAAGTGGCCAGATCGTGTGGGCCATCCCGGCCGAGCACTTTCTTGGGTGGTGCAACGCCGGCGCAGTTGACCAGCCCGTGCAGCCCGCCAAATTCCTTGACCGCCAATTCGATGGCGGCACGTGCACTCGCTTCATCGGTAACGTCGGTCTTGGCAAAGCGCGCGTTGGCGCCCAACTGCGCTGCCTGCGCCTCGCCGGCAGCGGCATCGACGTCGACAATGACAACTTTTCCACCGGCACTCACCAGATTGCTCGCTGTTTCCGCACCAAGCCCGGAACCTGCGCCCGTTACTACGAATACGCTGCCTTTGATTTGCATTTTTACCCCCAAAAAAATATCGCGACATCACGCGATGTCGCGCTACTGGTCCATGCCGACGTCGATCGTTACGACCGGACATCGTCACAGGAAAACCCGGTCCACCTGTCGAGACGAGGACCTCTTGGTAGCACGAGTGCCCGTCCGGAAGTAGTCCTGCCCCCCAGCCAAACGAGCTGCCTCGGCCCTGCACGCTCTGCCGCAGCTACCGTAAATGCACTTTTCCGGTAGTGGCGGCGAGCAATCCCGGCATTGTCGAATGCCGAGTGCTGCCGAGTCAAGCACCAGTCCGGCCCAACATGCGACCTGCCACCACCGCGAAGAGCCGTCTCATCCCCGATCGCATGACGCACCGCAACAGCAAGCGATGCACTCCTGCTCACCGCCTCACACGCCTTGGCTATCAGCTTCGGGATCGAAATGGCCGACCAGCAGAGCGCTTGAACGACTGCGAAAGTCAAGCGCGAGCGCGGCATCTTTCGCCGGCGAGGCATGCCCAGAGCCGTCTTTGAGATCTACGGCCGTCGGGTCGCGACGCGGCGTCACGACCACGGTCAGCGACTAGCCTGCAGTCGCAGTTGATCACCAACCGAAAATTGGTCAAAATGGAAACGTTAGCTCACCCTATCGCCAGAACCAATTGACGGCGTACGCGCAGATGGAACAAAGCCTGATCACAGAGTTGCTGCAGCAATACGTCGAACGCCAGGCTCCGACAGTCAAGCTGCGCATCCGCGTATACCTCGCTTTACGCCACGCCATCATGGACCGCAATCTGTCGCCTGGCACCAAGCTTCCGCCTACCCGACTCTTGGCCGACGAGCTCGGCATGGGCCGCAATACCGTGGTGCGGGCCTACGAACAACTCCTGGTGGAAGGTTATCTCGAGGGCCGGGTCGGGGACGGCACCTATGTGTCCGAGGCCGTGTCGAGCGGGCTCAAGGCACCTTCCCCCAAGCGCCCGGCGGGCACCCGTCGCGGAAGCCTGTCGCGCCGAGGCAGCACCGTTGCCGCCAACGTCACCAGTAGTGTGGTGCAGCGCGGCGCGTTCATGCCCGGCATTCCGGATGTCGATCTCTTTCCCGTCGGTATTTGGCGTCGCCTGGTGGCCAAGTACCTGCGCACCGAGCAGTCGCACCTGCTCAACTATGCGCACACCGGCTACGGCCCTCTCCGGGTCGCGCTGGCCAACTACCTGCGGGTAACGCGCATGATGCAGGTCGATCCCAAACAGGTCGTGATTGTCAACGGCTCCCACCAGGCCCTTGATCTCTGTGCGCGAATGCTCGCCGACGATGGTGACCGAGCGTGGATGGAAGATCCGGGCTACTGGGGCGCACGCAATGTCCTCGCCGCCGCCGGCCTGCAGGTGACGCCGATCCAGCTCGACGAAAAAGGCCTCGCTCCCACGGTCGAAGATTGGTCCCTGCCTCCGCGGCTGATCTTCACCTCGCCATCCAGCCAGTACCCGACCGGCACGGTGCTCTCACTCGACCGTCGCCTGCAGCTGCTGGAGAACGCCGACTTGTTCGACTCCTGGATTATCGAGGACGACTACGATAACGAACTGCGCTATAACGAACGGCCGCTGGCCTCGCTGTTCGGGCTGTCCGACCGGCAGCGGGTGATCTATCTGGGAACGCTCACCAAGGTGATGTTCCCGGGCATGCGCCTCGCCTATCTGGTGGTGCCGGAAGGCCTTGTTGATGCCTTCGTCACCGGCAACTCGGAGCTTTATCGTGGTGGCCGATTGGCCGAGCAGGCGGCGCTGGCGGAATTCATCGATGAAGGCTACTTCACTTCGCACATCAAGCGCATGCGCGGCATCTACGCCGAACGCCGTGATGCCTTACAGGAAGCCATGAGATCTCACCTGGGCGACGCCGTCGTTCCCTCCGGTGGTCACGCCGGCCTGCAACTGCTCTATCGCTTCTGCCAACCGGTCGACGACGCGCTGGTAGCCGCCGAAGCACTGGCCGAGGGCGTTATCTGCCGTCCCCTGTCGATGTACTACCTCGACCAGGAAAAACGTCAGCCAGGCCTCAACCTGGGATTCGCCGCCGTCCCGGTGGAACGGATCGCCCCGGCCGCGGCAACACTGGCAGCGGTCATCGAACGCCATCTGAGGCGGGGTCGTTAAGACCTCGCGAGCGGACCATCGGTTGCCATAGCTTTGCCCCGCGAGAGAGCCGTGGTGAATCGCAGCTACTTGTTGCTGATGCTGGTACGCATGCGCTCGCTCCGCCCCCTGAGCCATTCCAGAGTGAGCAGCATGAGCACCGCGAAAATGGTCAGAATGGTCGCCACGGCAGCAATGGCCGGACTGATGTTCTCGCGAATGCCCGAAAACATCTGGCGCGGCAACGTGGTCTGCTCCGGACTGGCGAGGAACAGGGTGACCACCACCTCGTCGAATGAGGTGCCGAAAGCGAACAGGCCGCCCGAGATCACCCCCGGCGCCACCAGCGGTAGGGTGACGCGAAAAAACGCGGTAACCGGGTTGGCGCCAAGACTGGCGGCGGCGCGCACCAGGTTGTAGTCGAAGCCCTGCAGCGTGGCACTCACCGTCGTTACCACGAACGGAACGCCGAGCGCGGCATGCACCAGGATCAGGCCGAGATAGCTTCCTGTCAGCCCGACCGGCGCGAAGACCATGTAGGTAGCGACACCGACGATCACTACCGGCACGACCATCGGCGAGATCAGGATGGCCGTGACCAGCGCCTTGCCGGGAAAGTCCACCCGGGTCAGACCTATGGCCGCCAGGGTACCGAGAATCATCGCCAGCAGCGTCGCGAAAGGAGCCACGATCAAGCTGTTCTTGAGGGCGTGGGTCCAGGTCCCCGAGAATAAGAACTCCTCGTACCAGCGCAGCGAGAAACCGGTCATCGGATAGAGCAGGAAGGAATCCGAATTGAACGACAAGGGTACGATGACCAGGATCGGGACCACCAGAAACAACAGGATCAGGCCGCAAAGGACGCGAAACGCGTAGTACCAGATGCGTTCTGTCAGCGAGGCGTAGGCGGGAATCATGGCAGCCTCCGGTCAGCGGGGTTTGGCGCCGGAGGTCGCACTGCCGACCAGGCGGTTATAGACAAAATAGAGGACCATCGTGGCGGCCAGCAGAACGGCCGAGAGGGCCGCCGCCATGCCCCAGTTGGTGGTCTGGTTGGTGTAGAAGGCAACAAAGTAACTCGCCATCTGCTCCCTCGGGCTGCCGAGCAAGGCCGGCGTAATGTAGTAGCCCATCGAGATGATGAAGACCAGCAGTCCGCCCGCCGCGACGCCGGGGATGGTCAGGGGAAAATAGACTTTCCAGAAACTTCTGAACGGTGGCGACCCCAGCGAAATCGCCGCCCGCAGGTAAGTGGGCGAGATCCCTTTCATGACGCTGTATAGAGGCAGAATCATGAACGGCAGCAGAATATGCACCATGGCGATATATACCCCGCTGCGGTTGAAAACCAGTTGCAGGGGCTGGTCAATCACCCCCAGCCAGATCAGTCCCATGTTGATCAGCCCCCCCTGTTGCAAGAGCACGATCCAGGCCGCGACACGGACCAGGATCGAGGTCCAGAATGGCAGCAGGACGAAAATCATCAACAGGTTGGAGACCCGTGCCGGCAGCGTGGCCAGCAGGTAGGCGACCGGGAACCCCAGCACCAGACAGCACAGCGTCACGACAAGACTCATCCAGAAAGTGCGCGCCAGGATGTCGACGAAGATGGAGCTATCGGGCCCCGCGGCGACAATACTACCGCTACCGTCGCGGTACATGTCGAGTGCGGCGAGCAGGAAGTAGTCGGTATACGTGCCGCCGTTGCGCGCGATCAACTGCCAAGTATGAACTTCACCCCACAGGGGATACATTTCCAGCAAGGCGTCCCTGGCCTCAAGCCCGGGCTCCAGAGGTAGCTTGCGCGCGGTGTTCATGAACAAGGAGCGCAAACCTGGCTGTTCCATGTTCAGGCGCTTGGCCGCCTCGGCCAGCGTCCTGCTCCCCTTGAATTCTGTCAGGTCGGCCACCAGGGCGGCGAAGGTGGCCGCGTCGGGAAGCATCTTCCGGTCCCATTTGGCCAGCTGGTGGAGCGTCTGCGGCAGCGCTTCGGGCACCTCCGGATTGTCGACGCTCTTCATCAGCAGGGCGGCGATCGGCCACAGGAAAGTGAACAGCAGAAATACCGCCAGCGGCGCAATCAAGGCACCGTACTTAAGCTTCTTCAAACGCTCGGCACGCCGCAGTTGCGTCTTGAGCGGGACCGGTGGTTCAGTCAGCGGGTTGGACACGGCTTCCCCGATCGCATTCGAGCTCATGCTTTTCCATCCTTACCGTGAAAGCCGCATCCGCGGCTGACCAGCTTCCCTCTTCGGGACGTTCAAGAGGGGTTGGCGGCGAGACAGGGAATGCAGGGAGCATGGCCCCCTGCCCGTCGGGCGATTCCAGCAGGCACGCCGGAATCGCCCGCCAAAGGCGTACTCCCTACCTGGCGGCCCAGGCGTTGAAGCGCTGCTCCAGATCCTCGCCGTGCTCAACCCAGAACGAGGTGTTGCTGGCTATTGCGGTCTTGGCGTTGGCCGGTGCGGTGGGCAACTCGGCGGCGATCGCCGGAGCGATCTGAGCCATGGCCTTGACGTTGGTCGGGCCATAGGGAATCTCGCTCGAATAGACTTTTTGGTTCTCCGCCTTGCCGATCGTCGCCAGGAACTTGTAAGCGGCCTCTTTCTGGTCCATCCCGGTGGGAATTCCGTAATATTCCACGTCGTAGATGTTGCCGGTCCAAACGATCTTGAGGTTGCGGCCTTCCTGCTGCGCGGCGGCGATACGACCGTTGTACGCGGAACTCATGACCACATCACCTGAGGCCAGCAGCTGCGGCGGCTGGGCGCCGGCTTCCCACCACTGGATATGCGGCTTGATCTGGTCGAGTTTCTTGAAGGCCCGCTCGACGCCGGCCTTGGTGCGCAAGATCTTGTACACGTCGGCTGGCTTGACGCCGTCGGCCATCAGCGCGAACTCGAGGGTGAACTTGGCGCCCTTGCGCATACCCCGCTTGCCCGGAAACTTCTTCACGTCCCAGAAGTCGCTCCACGATTTTGGCGCGGTCTTGAGGTTGTCGGCGTTGTAGGCGAGCACGGTCGACCAGACGAAGAAACCAAAGCCGCAATCGGTCACGGCGGTATCGATGAAGTCTTTCTTGTTGCCGATCTTGCTGTAGTCAAGCTTTTCGTAAAGCCCCTCCTCGCAACCACGAGCGAGTTCGGGTGACTCCAGCTCGACCAGATCCCAGGTCACCCGCTTGGCATTCACCATAGCCTTCACCTTGGCCTGCTCGCCGTTGTATTCGCCCTGCACGATGCCGATCTTGGTCTCCGTGGTAAAGGGTTCGTAGAAAGCCTTGACCTGGGCCTTCTGATTGACGCCGCCAAACGAGATGACCGTCAGATCGGCCTGCGCCGTCCCCATCGCCATAACGCCGACCGCCAGGGCCAGCAGCTTCATCGCGGATAGTTGCTTCTTCATTGCACTTCCTCCTTTGGTTGTGAATACAGTCGCTACTGTGCTGCGCTACTCGGCACTTCGCGGGCCAAGGCCGCCGCCGACACTGCTCCCCGACCTACAACGTGCTGGATTCGGCGACAGGGTCGAGGGCCGAAACATGTTTCGGGTCCAGCACCACCTGCACCTGATCGCCGGCGCGCAGACTCTGGTCAAGAAGGGAGATCGGCGTCTTGACCGTGAAGTCGTGGTTCCCTGCCAGATCGAGACGAATCCGGACGTGGTCACCAAGATAGATCACCTCCTTCACCTCGCCGGAGAAACGGTTAACCTCCAGCGCCTCGCCTTTGACCAGAAAAGCACGCTCCGGGCGAACCGAAAGCATCGTTTTCGCTCCCACTCCGGCAACGTTGCGCGCCTGTGCCTGGACTACCGTACCGCAGCCGAGGCGAACCCGGCAGACAGCGCCATCAATCGCCTCTACCGTCCCGTGCAAAGCGTTGTTCTCACCGATGAAGCTGGCGACAAAGGAATTCGCCGGGCGTTCGTAGAGCGCCTCCGCGCTGTCAATCTGCTGGATGATGCCCTGGTCAAAAACGGCGATCCGGTCCGACATGGTCAGCGCCTCGCCCTGGTCGTGGGTAACGAAGACGACCGTGACGCCGAGGTTCTGATGAATGTGCTTGATCTCCAACTGCATGTGCTCGCGCAGTTGCTTGTCCAGGGCTCCGAGCGGCTCGTCCATCAGCACCAGTTCGGGATCAAAGACCAGGGCACGCGCCAGCGCGATCCGTTGCTGCTGGCCACCGGAGAGTTGTTGCGGGTAGCGGCTGGCAAATTCTCCGAGGCGCACCATCTCCAGAGCGTTCTTGACCTTGATCTCGATATCCGCGGACGATAGCTTGCGGACGCTCAGCGGAAAGCGCAGATTCTCGGCCACCGTCATGTGCGGGAACAGCGCGTAGTTCTGGAAGACCATCCCGATATTGCGCTTGTGCGGCGGCACCTTGTTGATCACCTGGTCGCCCAACCTGATCTCCCCCGCGGTGGGAGTCTCGAAGCCGGCCAACATCATCAGGCAGGTCGTCTTGCCGGAACCGGAAGGCCCGAGAAGCGTCAGAAACTCGCCGCGGCGGATGTCCAGGTTCAGATCACTGACGATCAGATGTTCGCCGTCGTAAGTCTTCTGCGTCCCGCGGAACGAAACATGCGGTGCGGCGTTGGTGGCACTGGTAGCGCTGGGGTCAGCCTGGCTCATACTACCCTCTCCCAAGTCTGGACGTCGCTTAACGTCGCTTAATGGATCGGTGTATCGCATTCCCGGCTGGATTGCGCCGGGGTCGGTTGGCATCGATTGATGCTAGGCCAATAATTGGCCATAAGATCAACCAATTCAACCAAACACGATGGGACCATCTCCGGCAAAAAAAAGCGCGCGCCCTGCAGCCGCGGAAGTGACGGACGGCAAGTGCTAGGCTACGGCAGCGCTGCACCCATCCGCGCCGCTGCCGGCCACGGACCTGTTGTATGTCTGCTTGGCGCCCCAGCACATCAAGCACAGCCGTGCGTACCCTTGGCGTTGACCTGGATCAGCCCGCCGCCCGCGCGCTGCTTTATGATTCGCTATTGGACTGCGGCGCCAGCCGTCAACGGCTGACGAACGCGACAGCATTGAACGGAGAAGAGAACCATGGTCGACAAGCATGAAGAAGCCACTCCCGCATCGGTAGAGCCTGGCGCAGCAGCGCCGGCTACTCCAGCAACCAGCACCCCGGCGAAACGGCGCACCCGAGCGAGCAAGCCACGGCTTCCCAAAGCCGTGAGTGCTGCGCTCGTCGCACCGCCCTCGCCTGCGTATTCCAACACTGGCGCAGCGGCGGGGGCCACGCCCCCCCCGTCGCGCCGCCTCAGCGATCGCCACTTGCTCGACTCCGACGCGCTGGAAGACATCGACCGCATGACCAATATCGCCCTCGGCCAAATGAGCGGCGGTATTTCGCCAGCGTCGCTGGCCATGGCCTACCTCGACTGGATGGTGCACCTTGGCTCCTCACCCGGGAAACAGTTTCAACTGGCCGC
>NZ_JAVTWB010000208.1:0-27321 GCF_032229525.1 Accumulibacter sp.
GCACAGCGCACCACTACCGGGCGCTGGGCGACGAGCTGTGTGATAGCATCGCGGCGGATGACGGCAGCCCGAAATAGGTCGTGTCCGGGATGAAGTTCGAGTTGCGGATTTCCAAACGACCAGCTGCCCGCCGCTCGTCGCCATACCGCTGACGACAGGCGTGCAACGCAGAACCAGGACATCAGGGCGCGCGCGGAGCACCCTCGACAGCCAGACGCGCAAGGCAAGCGTCAGAACCAGCACTTATTGCGAAAGGCAAGTGCATGCCACCGTGTCTCCTCGCTCAGAACAACCGCAGAGCGATGCTATCCGCCGGTCAGCTACGCCGACGTTACATCATGGCGCTATTGCTGATCGCGATCCTGACGGTAGCCGCCCAAGGGGTGTTGCAGCTCCTGTTTGCCGATCAGAAATTTGACTCGCACCTGATAAACGTTGCCGGCAGACAACGGATGCTCAGCCAGAAGATTACTGCCTTGAGTTATTACATCGCGACCGCTGAGTCAGCCGATGCGGACGCTCGAGATCGCCAGAAACTCGCTGCAGCATTGAGCCTGTGGGAACGTTCCCATGTCGGACTGCTGCAGGGCAACAGCGAGATGGGCCTGCCTGGCCACAACAACACTGATGTCGTCAAACTATTCGCAGATCTTCAACCACACCATGAAGCCATCGTTGCCGCGGCAGGGGCGATTCTGTCCGCAGCAGGAAGCGCCGCGACACTGGCTCAGAACATCGCCACCCTGAAGGAGCATGAAGCTGACTTTCTGGCAGGCATGAACGAGATCGTGACGCGCTATGACCGCGAGGCCAACGCCAAGGTCGAGTTCGCCAGGTGGCTCGAGCTCGGCTTGATGAGCACGACGCTGCTGGTCCTGGCTTTGACCGCCGTCTTCATCTGTGCTCCGGCAACGCGTCGTATCCAGCAAGACATGAAAGACCTGGCCGATCGCGAAGAAGACCTGGAGCGTCTCTATTCGGCCAGTCCAACCGCGCTGTTGCTGGTCAGCAGCCATACGCTGACCATCCTGCATGCCAATCAGAAGGCGATCGAACTGCTGGGCGTTGCGGTTGCCGACAAGAGCACGGCGAATCTACGGACCTTTCTGGACGCCAACCATGACGCCAACCGCTATTTCCTCGACAAGATCAGCAAGGGGGAGACTTTCAACGAATACGAGCTCGTCCTCCTCGACGCGCGGGCTGCGGTGTTCGAAACGCTGGTCTCTGTTCGCACCATCAGCTTTTCGGGGCAAACTGTTTTCGTGTTGGGCATCACCAACATCAGCGAACTGAAGAGGGCACAAGAGACTTTGCAGCACTATGCCACCTTCGATGAACTGACCGGGCTGCTGAATCGACGGACGGGCCTGATGATGCTTGGCAAGTCGATGGCAAAAGTGCGGCGCGATGGTGGTCTGCTCACCGTCTGTTTCGTCGATCTCGACGGACTGAAGGCGACCAACGACGGCTTTGGACACGCCGCCGGTGATTGGTTGATCGGCGCGGCGGCCAAGGCGTTGACGGGAGGTATTCGCTCCAGCGACGCTGTCGTTCGGCTAGGCGGGGACGAGTTCCTGCTCATCTTGCACGATTGCTCGCTCGAGGAAGGAAGCCGCCTGCTCGGCAGGGCCGAAACGCGTCTTCAAGCAATTTCGGCCGCTGAACTGAAGCCGTTTCCGATCGGCTTCAGTTATGGCCTCACCAACTACGCGCCGGAGACGGACGCCACGCCAGATGATCTGATTTCCGAGGCAGACAGCCTGATGTACCGGGCCAAGCAGGAGAAGAAGCGGCTGCCTGCGGTATCGTAGATGTAGTCCTTGGAAGCGGCAACTCTCGGCTCCGGACCCGCCTATCGGTTTCAATCGACGAGATGACGACTCCGGGGCAAAATGATGATCGATTGCCAAATGAACGAAGTCCTCAACAACCCCGCGCTGCCCGCCTTCCTGCTGGCCAGCCTGGTGCTCGCGGCAACGCCGGGACCGGGGGTGTTCTACATCCTCGCCCGCACCCTGGCGCAGGGCAGGCGCGCCGGCCTCTCTTCGGTGCTTGGCGTTGCGCTCGGCAACCTGGCCAACGCGGTGGGCGCCTCGCTCGGTCTGGCAGCGCTGCTGGAGATCTCTTCGCTCGCCTTCAACGTACTCAAATACGCCGGTGCGGCCTACCTGATCTATCTGGGGATCAAGGCACTTGGCGCCCGATCGACCGTGGCGACGGCGGCTTTCGCCAAGGCGGATCCGGCGCGGCTCTTTCGCCAGGGCTTTGTCGTCGCGCTGCTGAATCCGAAGACGGCATTTTTCTTCGCCGCTTTCCTGCCGCAGTTCATTGATCCGACGGCGTTCGCACTCTCGCAGAGCGCGCTGTTCGGGTCACTGTTCGTACTCATCGCGGTAATCACCGACAGCCTCTATGTGCTGACCGCGAGCGCCGTATGGCCGATCTTGGCCCGCGTAAACGGGGCGCGTGGCATCGCCCGCTACCTGAGCGCGGGCGTCCTGATCGGCTTGGGGGTGCTGGCCGCGGTGAGCGGGGCACGCAGCACCGAATAGCCTCTGCGCCAGCACCTGGCGCCCTGCGACGAGACAGCCAGCGTCAGCCGCCAACGGGTGCCGTACGGCCCGCCAAGCTTTCTTTGGCAACGGAAGACGGCGCGCGTCCGACCAGGCGGCGTGCCTCGCCGACGATGCTCGGCACGTTGATGCCAAAGAATTCGTAGAGGGCGGCGGCCGGCGCGGATTCTCCAAAGCGGTCGATACCAACCACGGCTCCGTTGCTGCCGACATACTTCCACCACAGGTCGGGATGGCCGGCTTCGACGGCGACGACCGGAATCGACGGGGGCAGCACCTCCTGCCGATACGCCAGTGCTTGCAGGTCAAAACGCCGGGTACAGGGCATGGCGACGACGCGGGCAGCAATGCCCTCCTTTTCGAGAGCGACCTGCGCGTCGACAGCGAGGCTCAGTTCGGAGCCGGTTGCAATCAGTACGACAGCCGCTGTGCCGGTGGCCGCCTCGCCCAGGATGTAGCCACCGCGCCTGATACTCGCGATCTGTTCGGCTGTTCGGGGCAGCGCCGGCAGGTTCTGCCGCGAGAGCAGCAGGCACGAGGGGCCATCGTGCCGTTCCAGCGCTTCGCTCCAGGCCACCGTCGTCTCGACCGCGTCGGCCGGACGCCAGACATCCAGCCCGGGGATCAGGCGCAGCGATGCCGCATGCTCGATTGGCTGGTGCGTCGGGCCGTCTTCGCCAAGGCCAATAGAATCGTGCGTGTAGACCATCACCTGCCGCAGCTTCATCAGCGCGGCCAGGCGAATCGCGTTGCGCGCGTAGTCCGAGAAAACCAGGAATGTCGCGGTGTAGGGAATAAAACCGCCATGCAGCGCGACACCGTTGGCGATGGCGGTCATGCCGAATTCGCGCACGCCGTAATTGACGTAATTACCGCCCACTTCACGGTTGGCGGGGCGGGTACCGCTCCAGTTGGTGAGATTCGAGCCGGTCAGGTCGGCCGAGCCACCGAGCAGCTCGGGCAGCGCCGGGGCGAGTGCTTCGATGACGTTCTGCGATGCCTTGCGCGTGGCCACGGCAGCGGTCTGCGCCGCCACCTGCGCGAGCAAGGCGCTGGCGCGTTCCTGCCAATCGGCGGGTAACTCACCCTGCATGCGGCGTTCGAACTCGGCGGCCAGTTCGGGATATTTGGCGCGATAGGCGGCAAAGGTCGTGGCCCAGCTTTTCTCGGCAGCGGCGCCGCGGGAACGCGCATCCCAACCGACACGGACATCATCCGGAATTTCGAAAGGGGCGAACGGCCAGCCCAGCTGACGCCTGGTGTCGGCAATCTCGGCGGCACCCAGAGGCGCGCCGTGGACATCGTGCGTGCCGCCCTTGTTGGGCGAACCAAAGCCGATCATTGTCTTGCAACAGATCAGCGTCGGCCGCCCGGTGTCCGTCTTGGCGATGCGGATCGCGGCCTCGATTGAATCCGCGTCGTGACCGTCGCAATGCGGCACCACGCGCCAGCCATACGCCTCGAAGCGCTGCGGCGTGTCGTCGGCGAACCACGGCTGAACATGACCATCGATCGAGATGTCATTATCGTCATAGAAGACGATCAGTTTGGCGAGCGACAGCCGCCCGGCCAGCGAACAGGCCTCGTGCGAAATGCCTTCCATCAGACAGCCATCGCCGATAAAGGCATAGGTGTAGTGGTTGACGATCTTGTGGCCATGGCGATTGAACGTCTCGCCCAGCAGACGCTCGGCCAGGGCCATACCGACGGCGTTGGCCAGGCCCTGGCCAAGCGGCCCGGTAGTCGTTTCGACACCGGGAGTGAGGCCGAACTCGGGGTGTCCAGGAGTTCTCGAATGGAGCTGCCGAAAACGCCTGAGCTCCTCGCAGGGGAGATCGTAGCCGGTCAGATGCAGCAACGCGTAGAGCAGCATCGAGCCGTGCCCATTGGAGAGCACGAAACGGTCTCGGTCAGCCCAGCGGGGATTGGCCGGATTGTGTTTCAAATGGTGACGCCAGAGGGCTTCGGCGATGTCTGCCATACCCATCGGCATACCGGGATGGCCGGAATTCGCCGCCTGAACAGCGTCAATGGCGAGAAAGCGCAGTGCGTTGGCGCAACGACGGCGAAACTTGCGGGATTCGGTGGGCACGATAATCTCCTTCAATCAGGGCACGGAAACGGTCCTCGAGCAGCGGGCGCGCGGCCAGCGTCAACGCGCACGGCGCTTCTTGTCCATCAACTGCATGATCATCGGGGTGAAGATGATCTGCATCGCCAGGCCCATCTTTCCACCCGGGCAGACGATGATGTTCGGCCGCGACATGAACGAGTCATGCAGCATGCTCAGCAGGTAAGGGAAGTCGATGCCGTGGGGGTTGGCAAAACGAATCACCAGCAGGCTCTCGTCAGGCAAGGGAATGTCCTGGGCGATGAACGGATTTGAGGTGTCCACCGTCGGCACGCGCTGGAAATTGACGTGCGTCTTGGAGAACTGCGGGCAGATGTAATTGATGTAGTCGGGCATCCGCCGCAGGATGGTATCGACCACCGCTTCCGTCGAGTAGCCGCGCTGCGCCTTGTCGCGGTGGAGCTTCTGGATCCATTCCAGGTTGATGATCGGAACGACGCCGACGCACAGGTCGACATGGCGGCCGACATCGATCATCTCGGTCTGGGCGGCAGCATGCAGCCCTTCGTAGAACAGTAGATCGGTACCCGCCGGCAGGTCGGCCCATTCAGTGAAGGTACCCGGTGGCACGCCGTAGCGCGCGGCTTCCTCGTCGTCGTGCACGTAGTGACGGCTCTTGCCGCGACCGCTCTCGCCGTAGTCGCGAAACAGGCTCTCCAGTTCCTCGAGGAGATTGGCCTCGGGTCCGAAGTGACTGAAATGGTCGTCACCGGCCAAGCTGTTGGCGGCCATCTGGGCGCGCATCGCCAGCCTGTCGTAACGGTGAAAGCTGTCGCCCTCGATGATCGCCGCGTTCAGCTGCTCGCGCCGGAAGATATGCTGGAAGGCGCGCGTGACCGACGTCGTCCCGGCGCCTGAGGAGCCGGTAATCGCGATGACCGGGTTCTTTATAGACATGAGGTGTATCTCCTTTGCATTGGGGGAATAGCCGCCGGGCGACGTGCCGCCCGTCAGTCGTCACGAAACAGGGTTCGCGTCGAAAACAACGGCGAGCTGAAGGGCTGATCCTCGCCGGTCGCATGCTCGCGGTGGTAGCGCTCGATGCGTTCGACCTCGTCGCGCGAGCCGAGAATCACCGGCACTCGCTGGTGCAGACTGGTCGGCTGCACGTCGAGGATGCGCTCATCACCGGTGGAAGCCAGGCCGCCGGCTTGGGCCACGATCATCGCCATCGGACTGGCCTCGTACATCAAGCGCAGTCGTCCCGGTTTGGACATGTCCTTGCTATCACGCGGGTACATGAAGACGCCGCCGCGCATCAGGATGCGATGGACTTCCGCGACCATCGACGCCACCCAACGCATATTGAAGTCCTTTTCGCGAACACCGCTCTTGCCCGCCAGACACTCACTCACGTAGCGCTGGATCGGCGCTTCCCAGAAGCGCTCGTTGGAAGCGTTGATCGCAAACTCGCGGGTTTCCGGCGAAATCGCCAGGTTGGGATGGGTGAGCAGGAACTCGCCGATATTGCGATCCAGCGTAAAGCCCTGCGTGCCGTTGCCGACGGTCAGCACGAGCATCGTCGACGGACCGTACAGTGCGTAGCCGGCAGCCACCTGGCAAGCGCCAGGCTGCAGGAAATCGTCCGTCGTCGGCTCCGCACCTTGACGATCCTCGGGGTAGCGCAAGACCGAGAAAATGCTGCCGACCGACAGGTTAACGTCGATATTCGAAGAGCCATCGAGCGGATCGAAAACCAGCAGGTACTGGCCGCGCGGGTTTTCCGGCGGGATATGATAGATGTCCTCCATCTCCTCGGAGGCCATGGCCGCCAGGTGACCACCCCACTCACAATGACGAATGAAGGCCTGGTTAGCCAGGACGTCGAGTTTCTTCTGCGCTTCGCCCTGAACGTTGTCGCGCCCGGCATCGCCCAGCACGTCAGCCAGCGAACCGCGTGAGACGCCTTGGGCGATCGCCTTGCATGAGCGCACGACATCGCTGATCAGCATCGAAAAATCGCCGGCCAGCGCCGGGTTTCGGCGCTGTTCCTCGATCAGGAACTTGTTAACGTTGGTACGTCCGCTTAGCATGGCGGTACTCCAGAAGATAAGGCCTTGTCTCAGGCGACGGATGAACCTGATTCTAGCCGCCTGATCGAAAAACTCTAGTTAAAGGTATTGTCCTGTTTGTTTAAGAAAAGCTAACCTATGAGAAACGCCACCATCCGTCAGCTGCAGATTTTTTCGGTCGCCGCCAGTCATTTGTCGTTTGCCCGTGCAGCGGAAAATCTTCATCTGACGCACGCCGCCATCTCGCTGCAGATCAAACAGCTGGAGGACGTTTGCGGGACCCTGCTGTTCGAACGGATCGGCAAACGGGTCTTTCTCACCGAAGCTGGTGAAACCCTGCTCGACCATGCTCGGCAAATTCTGCAGTCGCTGAAAGAGGCAGATGAGGCGCTGCTGGCGCTCAAGGGGCTGAAAGGCGGACGCATTGCCGTTGCGGTTGCCAGTACGGCCGAGTATTTTGCCCCGGGACTGCTCGCTCAATTCCGCAAGACACACGCTGATGTCCGTATCCGCCTGCTGATCGACAACCGCGACACGGTGTCTCGCCTGCTGGCCGGCAACGAGGTGGACCTGGCGATCATGGGCCGCCCGCCGGCCACGCTCGACGCCACCGCCGTGGCCTTTGCACCCCACCCGCTGGTGATCGTTGCCAGCGCAGACCACCCGTTGGCTCAGCGTCCAGGGGTTACCGTCGAAGACCTCGCTGGTGAGACACTGATCGTTCGTGAAGCCGGATCGGGCACGCGTTCGGCGATGGAAGAGTTCTTTCGGGAACGCTCGCTCAAGCCGTTGATCGGCATGGAAATGGGCAGCAATGAAGCAATCAAGCAGGCCGTCGTCGCCGGGCTGGGAATCAGTTTCATTTCCCAACATACGCTCGGACTCGAACTGCGCGCCGGGCGTTTGAGCATCCTGAAAGTCGAAGGCACGCCGGTGATGCGCCGCTGGCATCTCGTCCGCCACAAAAGCAAACACATGAGTCCCGCGTTGAGCGCCTTCTGGGATTTTGTTCTCGAGTTCGCTCCAGCCTACCTGAGAAAACTGGCGTGAAGCGATGCCTCGCGGCGCAGACGTGCAGGTGCAAGGGATAGATACCGCGGCACGGCGATTTCAGCCGCCAGCGCCCGAATCAGGCGAAACCGGCGCGCACCGTCTCGGGAATCGGCCGGCTAGGGGGATGCGGGGGGTACACCGGGAAGACTATCCTGGCAATGCACCCGGGCTGCTCTTCACCTGCCGCCTTGATCGCGTTCGGGCGTAGGCTGGCTGCCGCCTGATGCACTTCGGCGATCTCGCGAACGATGGCCAGCCCGAGGCCGCTACCCTCGCCGTCGGTGCCGTCGGCCCGATAGAAACGGTCGAAGACCTTGTGCGAATCGTCGTCTGAAATACCGCTGCCACTGTCCTCGATCTCAAGCATGGCAAAATCACCCTGTGCCACCACCCGCGCGGTGACTCGTCCGCCAGCCGGCGTGTAGCGCAGGGCATTGTCCAGCAGGTTGTTGATCATCTCGCGCAGCAAGAAGGCATTACCGAGAATGGGCAATGTGCCGGCAGGCTCATAACCCAGATCGATGCGCTTTTCGAGCGCCTGCACCACCCAGGTCTCAACGATTTCACGCAGCAGCTGATCAAGGTCGAGGGGCACCAGGGTCTGCTGCGAGTGCCCGCTGGCCTCGGCGCGCGCCAGCGCCAGCAGCTGATCGACCAGGTGCGACGCGCGATCGACACCGGTCAGGATCTGCCTCAGGGCGTGGCGCAATTCGGCCGGGTCGCTCTCGCGCATCGCCAGCTGCGCCTGCGTCTTCAAGCCGGTCAGCGGGGTCCGCATCTGGTGGGCAGCGTTGGCAATGAAGCGCCGTTGCGCGTCGACGTTGTTCTGCATCCTTGCCAGCATCGAATTGAAGGCCTCGGTCAGCGGACGCAATTCTTCAGGCACGCGACCCAGAGAGATCGGCGACAAATCGGCTTCCCGACGAGCTTCGATCCGGTTGCGCAGTCGGGTCAGGGGGCGCAATCCCTGCGACAGGCCGAACCAGACGAGCACGACGGCGAGCGGGATGATCACGAACTGCGGCAGGATCACGCTGGCGATGATCTTGTTCGCCAACTGCGAGCGCTTTTCGGTCGTTTCGCCGACTTCGATCAGCACCCGGCGCGCCGGCGATTCATCACCTGCTGCCGACAAAACCATGTAGGCAACGCGCAGTGCCTGGCCGCGGTATTCGTCATCGCGGAAATGGATCTCACCGCTCTCCTTGTTCGCCGTCGCGTCGGCAAGCGGCACCGCCGGCAGTTCCGGGTCGCCGGCAATCAGTGCGCCATCGGCGTCGAGCAGATGAAAATAGACGTTGTCGATTTCGTCGGAGCGCAAAAAAACCTGTGCCATTCCGGGCAAGGCCAGATGCGGTCGCCCGCCGTCGAAATCGATCTGGCGCGATATCGCGGCCACATGTTCGCGCAAGGACTGATCGTAAGGGAAGCTGGCAACGCTGTTGGCGAAATAATGCGTGAAGGCGATACTGATCGGCCAGACAAAGAGGAGCGGCGCCAGCATCCAGTCCAGGATCTCGCCGAACAGAGAGCGCTGGACGTCAGGATTTTGCTTCTTCCGCAGGTTTCTCAAGGTAGTATCCGAGCCCGCGCACGGTAGTGATATTCACGCCGGTCGCATCGAGCTTCTTTCGCAAGCGGTGGATGTAGACCTCGATCGCGTTGTGGCTAACCTCCTCACCCCAGCCGCAGAGGTGATCCACCAACTGGTCCTTGCTGACCAGGCGCTTGGTCCGCGACAGGAGAATCTCGAGCAAGCCAAGCTCCCGTGCCGAGAGGTCGAGCATCTCGCCGTTAACCAGCGCACAGCGGTCGGTCTGGTCAAAGGTCAGCGGCCCGCACTCGATCAGCCGCGCCGTACCTGACGAGCGGCGACTCAGCGCCCGCACGCGCGCCTCGAGTTCAGGCAGCTCGAAGGGCTTGGCCATGTAATCGTCGGCGCCGAGGTCGAGCCCCTTGACCCGATCGTCGATACCGTCCAGCGCAGTCAGTATCAATACCGGCGTGCTTGACTTGCGCGCACGCAGGCGGCGCAGCACGTCAAGCCCGGGCAGTTTTGGCAGACCAAGGTCGAGGATGACCAGATCGTAAGTGTTGGTCATCAGGGCCGTATCGGCGTCGATCCCGGTATAGGCGCAATCTATCGCGTAGCCGGCCTTGCGCAATGAGCGGCAAAGACCGTCGGCAATGATTCGGTCGTCTTCAGCGAGGAGAATGCGCATGGCCGACCCTTGGCTTGGTGCACGTAAGCTGCCTGTAAGCCCCTGCCCTTAGGCTACGCACGCTGTTCTCCTTTTCATGGTCTGGGGAGTTCCGGTTTCGGCCCGAACTCGGGGAGTGCCCGGCGCTGGTACAGCGTGGCGCCCCCGCCATTTTTTGGCCGGCGCGGCGTCAGCGTCGTGCTGTCGTGCCTCCACGCCGTACCGGCGTCCGGTCGGTTGCGGAGCACCGCACGCGGCGGCCAGCTCTACGAGTGTAACAAATAAACGGGGCTTGTCGCTGCCTTCGACGAGTCATGCGGCTGTCTTTGCCTGTCGCAGCCGCATCACTCGCCGGCTGCTTCTGCGCCCGCTTGCGCAGGGAGCGGCCGGATGACCCCGCGGGCCTGAAACGGCGACAGTTTTCGCTTCAGCCTCGGCCGTCGTCAGACCTCGCTCCGAGCACTGCCTGCACCAGCTTCACCCAGTAACTCACCCCCAGCGGCAGGATCTCGTCGTTGAAGTCGTAATGCGGGTTGTGCAGGGTGCACCCGCCGCTACCGGGACCATTGCCCAGCCACACGTAGCAACCAGGTTTCTCGAGCAGCATGTAGGCGAAATCCTCCGCACCCATCGAGGGGAGTTCGTCCACCCGCAGTTTGTCCGGGCCAAGCAACTCGCGCGCCACACGACGGCAGATTTCGCTTTCCGCGACGCTGTTGACCGTCGGCGGGTAGCGATGATCGAAACGTACCGAAATCTGCGCACCAAAAGCGCTGGCGATGCCGCTGCACAAGCGCTCGACTGCACCCTCGACCAGAGCCTGCGTTGCCGCGTTGAAACTGCGGATGGTGCCGCGCAATACGGCATCGTCGGGAATGATATTCCACGCTTCGCCGCCGTGCATCTGCGTCACGCTGACCACCGCCGACTCGCAAGGATGCAGGTTACGGGCGACGACGGTTTGCAGCGCCAACACCAGCTGGCTGCTGACGACCAGCGTATCGACACCCTGATGTGGCATCGCCGCGTGGCAGCCGTGCCCGTGCACCCAGATCTCGAAGGCGCAGGTACCGGCCATCACCGGCCCCGGCATTACCGCCATTTCACCCACCGGGATACCGGGCCAATTGTGCAAACCAAATACGGCGTCCATTGGGAACTGTTCGAACAGGCCATCGGCGATCATCACCGCAGCGCCGCCCTCGGACTCTTCGGCAGGCTGGAAGATGAAGTGGACGGTGCCGTCGAAGTCGAGCTCGGCGACATTCTCGGCCATGTAGCGGGCGGCGCCGAGCAGCATCGTCGTGTGCCCGTCATGACCGCACGCATGCATCAGGCCGTCGCTGGTCGAGCGATGGGAGAAATCGTTTTTCTCCTCCAGCGGTAGCGCATCCATGTCGGCACGAAGACCGATGGAACGGCAACTACTGCCCTTGCTCAGCGTAGCAATGACCCCTGTTCTGGCCAGGCCTCGATGCGCCCGCAGGCCGCAGCTGGCCAACTCGCGAGCGACCAGATCGGCTGTGCGCAGCTCATTGAAAGCGAGCTCCGGATAGGCATGAATATCGCGCCTGATGGTGGCGAGATCGGCGAGAAAGGGAATGTGCAGAAGACTCATGGGCCTCACCGGATAAGCTGGAACATTCAGTTTATGTCAGAGCGACTTGCTCGTGGCGCCGGGCATCCGCTATTCTTGCCAACATGCATCTGGTCATCATCAGCGGTCTCTCCGGCTCCGGAAAATCGATTGCCCTCAAGGTGCTCGAAGACGCGGACTACTATTGCGTGGACAATCTGCCGTCGCAGTTGTTGCAACCGCTGGTCAGACAGCTGGATGAGCAAGGCTACGACAAGGTCGGTGTAGTGATCGACAGTCGCGGTGGCGACAGTGTGGCCACGCTGCCGCCACAACTTGAAGCTTTACGCGCGACGGACATCGAGCTGCAATTCCTTTTTCTTGACGCGCAGGATGACACCCTGATCAAGCGCTACTCGGAAACGCGCCGCCGCCATCCCCTGGCCAGCGACCGCTTTACCCTGACCGAAGCGATCGCCGAAGAACGTATTCATCTGGCCAGCTTGTCCGAGCTCGGGCACCGCATGGATACCAGCGTCCTCAAGCCCGGTTCCCTGCGCGAATGGGTCCGCCAGTTCGTCGCTACCGACGCCTTCGCTAGCGCCGCGAACTCCGCGCAAGGGCTGACGCTGCTGTTTGAATCCTTCGGCTTCAAGAACGGTATCCCGCTCGACGCCGATCTGGTCTTCGACGTGCGTTGCCTGCCCAATCCCTACTACGAACTGAATCTGCGCTCCCTGACCGGTCGCGACCTGCAGGTCATTTCTTTCCTGGAAGGCGAACCCGAAGTGCTGCGCATGCGCAGTGACATCGCTGGCTTCATTCACGCCTGGTTGCCTTCGTACATCCGTGACAGTCGCAATTACCTGACCGTCGCCATCGGCTGCACGGGCGGGCAGCATCGCTCGGTTTACCTCGCCGAGCGGCTGGGACGCGAGTTCCGCAGTTGCGCGCGCGTGCTGGTTCGTCACCGGGAACTTCCCCCGCCCGCAATGGCTGCTTTCGGCATCCCGTAATGCCCTGGTTGGGGCTGCTCAAGCCCGGCGACTGGCTGGTCGCGGCGCTGGGCCTGGCGCTCTGTGCGACAGCATTCCCGCTCGCCTGGCAAGCGGGCGTCGCTGACAAAGCCGTCGTCAGGCGCGGCGGGCAAGTGTTCTCCGAACTCGAGCTGTCCCGCAACCGCCGCATTGATGTTCCCGGACCACTCGGCATCACCACCGTCGTCGTCGAGCAAGGTCGGGTACGCGTTGCCTCCGATCCCGGCCCGCGCCAATATTGTGTCCGTCAGGGCTGGCTGGCGCGCGCCGGCGAGATCGCCATCTGCGCGCCGAACCAGGTGAGCGTGGAAGTTCAGGGGCGCCAGCGAACCTACGATTCGCTGGCGTATTGAAACAGACCCGAAGCAGACCCGGCACCAATCGCATCGCTTGACAGGCCCAGGTGCAGGAATCCACGTTATAATCCGCAACTCAATCCGAGGGGCGCTGCAGGGCTGTCTGGCGACAGTTTCAGGCTCGGATTCATCAAACGGCGCTCATCCGACCAACCCATGCCGGGCATGGGAAGATGGGTGGGCCGAAGCTGAAGTCCTTCAGCAGGCACACCGCGGCTTCCTCTCCCGGTCACAGTTCTCAAGGAGTTTTACTGTGACGGATGCTATTAGCCAAACCCAAGACTACGTGATTGCTGACCTCGGCCTTGCCGAATGGGGCCGCAAGGAAATCCGTATCGCCGAAACCGAAATGCCGGGCCTGATGGCGATTCGCGAAGAATTCGCTGCCGCCAAGGCGCTACAGGGAGCGCGCATCACCGGTTCCCTGCACATGACCATCCAGACCGCCGTGCTGATCGAAACGCTGACCGCGCTGGGCGCCGAAGTGCGCTGGGCATCGTGCAACATCTTCTCCACCCAGGACCACGCCGCTGCCGCCATCGCCGCCTCCGGCACGCCGGTGTTTGCCGTCAAGGGGGAGTCCCTGGCCGATTACTGGGACTACACGCACCGCATTTTCGAATGGCCGGACGGCGGATTCAGCAACATGATCCTCGACGATGGCGGCGACGCGACGCTGCTCCTGCACCTCGGCGCCAGAGCGGAAAAAGATCCTTCCGTCCTCGCCAGCCCGACGTCCGAAGAGGAAACCCTACTTTTTGCAGCGATCAAGGCCAAACTGGCCAGCGATCCCGGCTGGTACTCGGTACGCCTGGCCGCCGTGAAGGGCGTCACCGAGGAGACCACCACCGGCGTCCATCGCCTCTACCAGATGCACGACAGGGGCGAACTCAAGTTCCCGGCGATCAACGTCAACGACTCGGTCACCAAGTCCAAGTTCGACAACCTCTACGGCTGCCGCGAATCGCTGGTCGATGGCATCAAGCGCGCCACCGACGTGATGATCGCCGGCAAGGTGGCCCTGATCGCCGGTTACGGCGATGTCGGCAAGGGTTCGGCGCAGGCCATGCGCGCGCTCTCGGCACAGGTGTGGGTCACCGAGGTCGACCCGATCTGCGCGCTGCAGGCGGCCATGGAAGGCTATCGGGTGGTGACCATGGACTACGCCGCCGACAAGGCCGACATCTTTGTCACCTGCACCGGCAACTATCACGTCATCGACCATGGCCACATGGCGAAGATGAAAAACCAGGCCATCGTCTGCAACATCGGGCACTTCGACAACGAGATTGACGTCGCCTCGATCGAGGGCTACGCGTGGGAAGAAATCAAGCCACAGGTAGACCACGTGATCTTCCCCGACGGCAAGCGCATCATCCTGCTGGCCAAGGGCCGCCTGGTCAACCTCGGTTGCGGCACCGGCCACCCGTCCTACGTGATGAGCTCTTCGTTCGCCAATCAGACCATCGCCCAGATCGAGCTGTTCACGCGCACCGCGGATTACCCGGTCGGCGTCTACACGCTGCCCAAGCATCTCGACGAAAAGGTCGCCCGCCTGCAGCTGAAGAAGCTCAACGCGCAGCTCAGCGAACTCTCGGACGCACAAGCCGCCTATATCGGTGTGCCCAAAGAGGGTCCCTACAAGGCGGATCACTATCGTTACTGATGCAGCGAGCTGACAGGGGATCGTGATGCGGCTGATCCTGCTCTGGCTACTCAACGCCTGCGCTCTTCTGGCCGTTGCCTATCTGATGCCGGCCTCGATAGAGGTGGCGTCGTTCCCGGCGGCGATGCTCGCGGCGCTGCTGTTGGGGCTGGTGAACGCCGTCTTGCGCCCCCTGTTGGTGCTGCTGACCTTGCCGGTCACGCTGCTGACGCTGGGACTCTTCCTCTTCGTCCTCAATGGCCTGATGTTCTGGCTGGCGGGTTCGATGCTCGAAGGCTTCGTCGTCAGCGGCTTCTGGCCCGGCTTCTTCGGCGCCATGCTGTACAGTATTTTCTCTTCGCTGCTGTCCTCTCTTTTCTCTACCCGGAAAGGTCAGAAATAGTCTTCTCATGACATCCGACAAGCGTACTTTCAGCCTGGAGCTTTTCCCCCCGCAAACGCCCGAGGGCGCGGAGAAGCTGCGCGCCGCGCGCGACCGCATGGCCCTGCTCAAGCCGAGGTTCTTCTCGGTCACCTTCGGCGCCGGCGGTTCGACACGCGACCGCACGCTCGAAACCGTGCTGGAGATTCAGCGTGAAGGCCACCAGGCGGCACCGCACCTATCGTGCATCGGCTCGACCCGCGAGAGCATTCTCAACATCCTCGAACAATATCGTTCGCACGGTATCCGGCACCTCGTCGCGCTGCGCGGCGACCTGCCATCCGGGATGGCCAGGGCGGGCACCTTTCGCTACGCCAATGAGCTGGTCGAGTTCATCCGCGCCGAGACCGGCGACTGGTTCAACATCGAGGTTGCCGCCTATCCGGAATACCATCCGCAGGCAAGAAGCCCACAAGACGATCTGCTGGGCTTCAAGCGCAAGCTCGACGCCGGTGCCAATTCGGCGATCACGCAGTATTTCTACAACTTCGACGCCTACGCACACTTCGTCGAGCAGTGCCAGGCGATCGGCATCGACGTCCCGATCGTCCCGGGGATCATGCCCATTGCCAGCTACAGCAGTCTGGCCCGCTTCTCGGACAACTGCGGCGCGGAAATACCGCGCTGGATCCGGAAGAAACTCGAAAGCTACGGCGACGATAGCGCGTCGATCCGCGCCTTCGGCCTGGACGTGGTAACCCGGCTTTGCGAAAGACTACTGGCCAGCGGCGCACCGGGCCTGCACTTCTACACCCTCAACCAGGACGCGCTGACCAGCACGATATGGCAGCGCCTCCAGCTTTCATAGGCTTCACGCCATGGCCACACGCGAGTTACCCGTGGTTGTCCGTTACGCCCTCGAACTGTTCGCGCCGCTCGGTACGCTGCGCGTCAAGGCGATGTTCGGCGGCTGGGGGTTCTACTGCGACGACCTCTTCTTTGCGATCGTTGCCAGCGACGTTCTCTACCTCAAGGCAGACGCCCAGAGTGCGGCGATGTTCGAAGCCGTTGGCGGCGAGCCCTTCCGCGTCGAACGCAAGGACGGCCGCAGCGACACCATGAACTACTGGACGGTGCCGGAGGAGGCGATGGAAAGCCCGCAGGAAATGCTGCCATGGGCACGTGCGGCGCTGGCCGCAGCAGTGCGGGGCCGTAAACCGGCAAAGTAGCCGGCTGGCTTGGCAAGGCCGCCCGGCGGACCGCCCAGCTGCTTTCCCGCTCACCCGGCGTCCGGGCTAGAATTGCGCGGTTTGTGGTGCTCTCTGCTGCGCCGAAGCCAATCACCGGAAGAGGACGGATGAAGGACTATTACGCGGTATTGGGCGTCGCCAGCGATGCCTCTCTCGAAGAGGTAAAGCGGGCTTATCGCAAGAAAGCCTTGCAGCTTCACCCTGACCGCAACATGGCGGCTGACGCCGCGGACCGCTTCCGCGACGTTCAGGAAGCCTACGAAACGCTTTCCGACACCACTCGACGACACGATTACGACGAGAATCGACGGCGCAACCTGCTCGAGAAACCACTGGAAACGGCTCGGGAAATCTGGAAAAACTATCTGGAAGGAGTACTCCATTGAGGCTGTCGCCATTTTTTGAAGACCTGAAGTCCGCCTACGACGCCGAGCTCGATGACCTGATGACCGACTCGGCAGGGCACGATGTCCTGGCGAAACGGCTGCGGCTCAAGCGCAAGCAGGTCCCCGACCTGCTGGTGATGATCGAGAGCAATCCGGAGATGGTCGCCGTCGCGTTCCACGGGGGCATCCGCTTTTCCCGGCCAGAAGTGATGAGTGACCTGGTCGCCCAGGATCCCGAGGACCTGCCCGGATGGGCGATCCTACTGGACTCGCTGCACCTCGAGCCGTGGGCAGCGGAGCTGACGGAGATGGTCCTCAAGGCGCCGAACGGTGAGCAGTTCCTGGTCGTCACCGCCTGCCTGGAGTACCTGCATGGCCGTAGCAGCGCCTCGCCGGAAGCCGGAGAACGACGGCAGAGCGACGATCTCGACGGCGACGGCGATGATAACGATTTCGATACCGACGTCGACCTTGAAGAAGCAGGCGCGGACTGGCTCGCCGAACAGGGCTTCGATCGCAAAGATCGATCCTCGGGAGATAATTGATGAGCCATCCGGTCCTCGCAAGAGCAGAGAAACTGATCGGTGTCGGCGATATCGTTGGTGCCGAAGCCGCCTTGACCTCGCTGGTCGAAAGTGACGGCGACCAGGCACTGGTCGTTGCCCTTGAAGATTTCGCCGCCAAAGACCTCCTGGCCGTCCTCCGCGACTTCGATTCTTCGAAGGAGTCGGTGGTCGGCCTGCTGGTCTTGCCCGAGCAATTCGCCCGGGCGATCATCCTCGAACGGCGCTACGGCGACGCCAATCATGAGCGCCTGCAGGCGACCATCAACGCCGTCATCTTTCGCGCCGATAGCGACCCCGGCGAGTTCCTGGAGGCGATCGGCGCCGTTGACGGCGGCTGCGAGACTCTGGCCGATTATCTGAGCGACCGAGCCGAAATCGTCGAGTATTTTTTCCGGACGGGCACCTTTGGTTATTTCGACGACGGCGACGAAGCGGCCGCCGAGTTGACCGACGACGAGCGCCTGGATGAGCTCTCCGATCCCGACGCCAATCGCCCCTTCCTCAGCCACAGCGAGGTCAGCGATCAAGACTGGATGCAACTGACCTGGACGCTGCGCTACGAGCATCCGGAGATTTTTCGCGACGTCCTGCTGATCTTGCGGGCACGAGCGCGCGCCGAGGAGCCCGAGCAGGCGGAAACCGCCGGCCGTGCAAACGAGCAGCGCAGGCCCCCCGGGGAGCCTGAGGAAGAATCTGCACTATGAATCGCCGATAGCCGCGCCAATCGGCACCGATCCGACTCCACGGTACGACAGCCCAGCCACCGCCCATGCCCAACGACCGCCACCAAGTCGCCGTTTTCGACGATCGACCATTTTTCGAGCGAGCCCTCGCTTCCGGCGTGCGCAGCGGCGTGCTGGCCGACGACGACGTGGCCAGGATACTGGACGACGGGGCCAAGGGAATGGTGCAGATCGCCGAGTATTTCGGCACCCAGTACCTGCGGCCGAATATCGACGAAGCGCGCGCACGGATCGTCAACCTGGTCAGCCTGTACCTCGAAGAAAGTAGTGGCGGTGATCTCGAAAAGGCAACGCGATCGCTGCGCGACAATACCTTTCTGTCGCATTCACGTGGCGGATCGGAGCTGCTCAAGCAGCTGTGGGCGATGCCCGAAGACAGCTCGTTCGGAATCATGGTCAAGCAGTCGCAGAAGTCGTTTCTCGCCGACTGGTCGCTGCAGGGTCACGCCGAGTACCGACAGGCTCTCGAACAGCGGCAAGCACATCAACTGACGGTTGCCGCCGCGCTGTGGTTTGCCGAAAACCTCGGGTGGCCGCCTGCCGATATTTCGACCGTCGCCGTCGAATCGGTCATCCGGACCGCCATGCTGGTCCATCTGGGCGGCGGCCCGCTCGCGGCCATACCCAATGCCGCGGAGTTCATCGCCATTCTGGGAATGATCCGCAAGAAAGGCGTAGCCGGTAACGGCCGAAAGCGCATCGCGGCCCTCTTCAAGGCCCTGCCAGAGCCCTACCACGCGGTCGCCAGAAGCGAACTGCAGAAGGTCGAGAGCGAGGATCTACCGAGAATTCTCGACACCTCGCAGACGATGAACCAGCTGATCCCGGCGTTGGAACCGCTGTACTTCCTGCGTGATTTCGGCCCCGAGGACGCCAGTCGCTTCGACGCTGCCGTTTCCGACGACTGGCAGAAAATCACCGCCGGAAAAGTCGATGACAATTCATTGCTCACGATCTTTGTCTGCCTCGCTGCCGACACCCCGCCCAAGCGGGCATGGAGCAAAGCCGCCGCACGAACGGTGATCCGCAAGGTTCGCGCCGAGGGCCTGCGGCGCCAGCCGGTTCTTGCCTTCATCCGCGCTTTCGCCCCCTACCAGTTGCAGGAGGACCTGGAAGCCCTGTGGACCGAACTGTTCCCGGAAGTCGAGGAAGCGCTGTCAGACCCATCGGATACCACACTCGATGGCGCACTGAGCTTCCTCAAGGAAAACTGCATCGTCCGCTAGCCGGCGGATTCACCGCCCGGCCGCCAGGCCTGCGCGCGGCAGCCGTCGCCGTCGCCGGCGCCGTGCAGCCACGCACTCAGCGCCGCGAGATCAGCCACACCCCCGCCAGAACCAGCGCTGCACCCGCCAGTTGGCTGGGGGACAGCGGTTCGTCGAGCAACCACCAGGCGAAGGCGATGGTCAGCATTGGACCCAGCGTGCCAATCATCACCGAGCGCGCCGCACCGATGCGACGAATCGCCGCTGATTGCAGGAACACCGGCAGGACCGTCGAAAGGAGCGCCATTGCTGCCCCGTAGGCATAGACGGACGGTGGCTGGCGCAATGCCGACAGCGGCTGCGTGAGCAGGAAGTGGAGCTGGGTGGCGAAGGTCGAAACGAGCATCGCCAGCGCCGTAAAGCGTGCCGAACCGAGGCGCTGGATCATCGGCCCGCTACCTGCCAGATAGAAGGCGTAAGAAAGCGACGAGGCGAAGACGAAGGCGCATCCGAGCAGCACCGCACCGGTTTCTCCGGAGAACTCTACGTCGTGGGCAAAAACGAGGCCGATCCCGGCATACGACAGCAGCAAGGCCGCGATCTCGCGCCGCTGCAGCGCCTTGCCCATGAACAACACGCCGATCAGCACCGTCAGCGTCGGATAGGTGAACAGGATCAGTCGCTCGAGCCCGGCGCTGATATAGCCCAGACCGATGAAGTCGAGAATACTCGCACCGTAGTAGCCGAGCAGGCCGAGTGCGCTGAGTGTCAGCCAGTCGCTTCGCGAGAGCGGCGGCGCCGCGCGGCTGGCGTGCAAACCGATGACGATGAAGAATGGCAGCGCAAACAGCATGCGCAGGGAGAGCAGGGTGACCGCTTCGACCGGTACCGCCTGCGGGACGGCGTAGGCGAGCTTGACGAAGATCGCCTTGAACGAGAAGCCGAAAGCCGCGAGGATCGCCAGGGCGACGCCAACACTTTCGGAAGACCAGTGTTTCCAGAGCATACCGATGGCGAAACGAGAATAAGCTTGCGGACGCCACGGGCGAACGAAAGCGGGCGCTCACTGTACGGCAACAGGAGGCAGCGGGCAAACATTTGCGTCGTCGCCGGCAGGCAAGGGCAAGGGCCAAGTTGGTGAGCGGGATCCGATGCGGGAAAACAGCACACCGCCGGGCGCATGGCAAACCCGGATTGCGCCTCTGCGCCCAGCGGGCGGTGGAGCGCCTGGCTGGGGCTTGGCCGGCTTGACAAGCGATTGCCTGGCGGGTAGATTTGCCCCTGCCCGAGCTTGAGCGCCGGGTTCGCGCCGATTTGACGTAAACAGATTGCGGGCGCGTTAAAAATTCCGCTAAAGCGAGGCCCACACCCAGACCCGTCGAGCTTTGCGCTGACGGGTTTTTTGTTTTGCAGCGCCGCACCAGAACCGTAACAAAGGGATACCGCATGCAGCCCGACCGCACCGCCGAACTGACCACCTGCCTCGAACGGAACATTCTCGTTCTCGACGGTGCGATGGGCACGATGATCCAGCGCCATGGCCTGCAGGAGGCCGATTACCGCGGCAGCCGCTTCGCCGCGCACCCGCATGACCTGAAAGGCAACAATGACCTCCTGCTGCTGACCCGCCCAGAGCTGATCCGGGCGATCCATGCCGAGTATCTGGCTGCCGGCGCCGACATCGTTGAAACCAACACGTTTAACTCGACCCGCGTTTCGCAGGCCGATTACCACCTCGAAGCGATCGTCCATGAGCTGAACTTCGCCGGCGCGCAGCTGGCGCGGTCGGTGTGCGACGAGTTCACCGCCCGCGACCCGAGCCGGCCACGTTTCGTCGCTGGCGTTCTCGGCCCGACCTCGCGCACGGCGTCGATCTCCCCCGACGTGAACGACCCTGGCTACCGCAACACCAGTTTCGACGAACTGGTCGCCACCTACGTCGAAGCGGTCCGCGGGCTCTGCGAAGGCGGCGCCGACATCGTCCTGATCGAAACCGTATTCGACACGCTGAACGCCAAAGCCGCCGTGTTTGCCGTCGAACAGTATTTCGAACAGGCAGGTCGCCGCTGGCCGGTGATGATTTCCGGAACCATCACCGACGCTTCCGGCCGAACGCTTTCCGGGCAGACCGCCGAGGCTTTCTGGAACTCGCTCAACCACATCCGGCCACTGAGCTTCGGCCTCAACTGCGCCCTCGGCGCGGCCGAGTTGCGGCAGTACGTCGAAGAGTTGTCGCAGCTTTGCGACTGCTTCATCTCGGCGCACCCCAATGCCGGACTACCTAACGCTTTCGGCGGCTACGACGAAACGCCGGCGCAACTGGCGGCCGAGGTTGCCGACTGGGGGCGTCAGGGTTTCGTGAATATCGTCGGCGGCTGCTGCGGCACCTCACCCGAGCACATCGCCGCGATCGCCCGCGGCGTCGCCGGCGTCAGGCCACGCGCCATCCCCAGGCTCGAACGCAAGCTGCGCCTGGCGGGTCTCGAACCCTTCAACGTCGGCAAGGACTCGCTGTTCGTCAATGTTGGCGAGCGGACCAACGTCACCGGCTCGAAAGCCTTCGCGCGGATGATTCTCGAAGGCCGCTTCGACGACGCACTGGCGGTCGCCCGCCAGCAGGTGGAAAACGGCGCGCAGGTGATCGACATCAACATGGACGAGGCGATGCTCGACTCGCAGGCGGCGATGGATCGCTTCCTGAAGCTGATCGCCAGCGAGCCGGACATCTCGCGCGTGCCGATCATGATCGACTCGTCGAAATGGGAGGTCATCGAGGCCGGCCTCAAGTGCATCCAGGGCAAGGGCATCGTCAACTCGATCTCGATGAAGGAGGGCGAGGCCACGTTCCTGCGCCAGGCGCGGCTGGCGCGGCGCTATGGCGCGGCGGTGGTGGTGATGGCCTTCGACGAAAACGGGCAGGCCGACACCTACGCGCGCAAGACCGAAATCTGCGCGCGCGCCTACCAGCTACTCACCGAGCAGGCGGCTTTCCCGCCCGAGGACATCATCTTCGACCCGAACATCTTCGCCATCGCCACCGGCATCGAAGAGCACAACAACTACGCCGTCGACTTCATCGAAGCGTGCCAGTGGATTCGCGCCAATCTGCCCGCGGCGCAGATTTCCGGTGGCGTCTCCAACGTCTCGTTCTCCTTCCGTGGCAACGACGCGGTGCGCGAAGCGATCCACACGGTCTTCCTCTATCACGCGGTCAAGGCCGGACTGTCGATGGGCATCGTCAATGCCGGCATGCTCGGCGTCTATGACGATCTCGACGCCGTCCTGCGCGAAAAGGTCGAGGACGTGGTGCTCAACCGCCACCCGGAAGCCGGCGAAGCGCTGGTCGAATTTGCGCTGACGGTCAAGGAAGGCAAGGCCAAAGACAGCGGTCCCGATCTCAGCTGGCGCGAGCTGCCGGTCGAGCAGCGCCTGACGCACGCCTTGGTCAAAGGCATCAACAACTTCGTCGTCGCCGACACCGAAGAATGCCGCGCGGCGCTGGAGGCTGCCGGCGAGCCGCCGCTGGCGGTCATCGAAGGCCCGCTGATGAACGGCATGAACGTCGTCGGCGACCTCTTCGGCGCCGGTAAGATGTTCCTGCCGCAGGTGGTCAAGTCGGCGCGGGTGATGAAACAGGCTGTCGCGCACCTGATTCCGTATGTCGAAGCCGAAAAGCTGCGTACCGGGGTGAGCAGCAAGGGCAAGATCGTTGTCGCCACGGTCAAGGGCGACGTGCACGACATCGGCAAAAACATCGTCGGCGTCGTCCTCGGCTGCAACGGCTACGACGTCGTCGACCTCGGCGTCATGGTTTCCTGCGACAACATCCTGCGCGCGGCCAGAGAACATGGCGCGCAGGCGGTCGGGCTGTCGGGCCTGATCACCCCGTCGCTCGAAGAGATGAGCCACGTCGCCTCCGAGATGCAGCGCCTCGGATTCGCAGACGGCACCGACGGCGGCCCGCCGGTCCCGCTGCTGATCGGTGGCGCGACGACCAGCCGCGTGCATACGGCGATCAAAATCGCACCGAATTACAAGGGGCCGGTGGTCTACGTCCCCGACGCCTCGCGCGCGGTCGGGGTAGTCACCCGACTGTTGTCGATCGACAACGCCGCCAGTTTCAGAAGCGAAGTGGCGGCCGACTACGAAAAGCTGCGCGTGCAGCACGCCAACAAGAAGGGCATACCGCTGGTGACCCTGGCCGCCGCACGCGCCAACCGCTTCAGCGGTGACGACGCCGCCTACCGACCCGTGGCACCGAACAAACCCGGCCTGCACGTGCTGCGCGACGTCGACCTGGCGACGCTGGCCGAATACATCGACTGGGGACCGTTCTTTCAGACCTGGGATCTCGCCGGCAGCTTTCCGAAGATCCTCGACGATCCGCTGGTTGGCGACACCGCGCGCGAAGTCTTCGCTGACGCGCAGAAGATGCTGCAAACGGTCATCGACGAGAAATGGCTGAGCGCCAATGCGGTCTTCGGCCTCTTTCCCGCCAATGCGGTTGGCGATGACATCGAAATTTACGCCGATGAATCGCGCAGCGAGAAGTCGATGAGCTGGCACAACCTGCGCCAGCAACAGGAACGCCCCTCAGGCAAACCGCATTACTGTCTGAGCGACTTCGTCGCCGAGCGCGGCACGCCGGACTGGGTGGGCGCCTTTGCCGTCGGCGCCGGCTTCGGCATCGAAGCCAAGCTCGCCGAATTCACCGCCGCGCACGACGACTACCACGCAATCATCCTGAAAGCGCTCGCCGACCGTCTCGCTGAAGCCTGCGCCGAGTGGTTGCATGCGCAGGTGCGCCGCGATTATTGGGGCTACGCCAGCGATGAAACGCTGGACCGCGAGGCGCTGATCCGTGAGGACTATCGTGGCACCCGGCCGGCGCCGGGTTACCCGGCGTGCCCCGACCATACCGCCAAGCGCGCGCTGTTCGCGCTGCTCGACGCAACGGCCAATAGCGGCATGGAGCTGACCGAAAATTTTGCCATGACGCCAGCGGCAGCGGTGGCGGGCTTCTATCTGGCACACCCGCAGACGCGCTACTTCGCGGTCAGCAAGATCGCCCGTGACCAGCTCGAAGACTGGGCGGCGCGAGCCGGTTTCAGCGTCGCCGAAGCCGAACGCTGGCTGGCACCCTTGCTCTAGGCGACGGTGGAGAAGAAGGGCAAGCGGTGAGCGAGCCACGGCTTCCCGATTTTGTCCAGCGGAGCGTCGATCTCAGCGGGCGAACGACGCTGGCCCTGCCCGGCCGCGCCGCCTTCCATGCCGAAATCCACTCGGCCGATCAACTGGCGAAGCTCGCCGGCGACAGCACTCTGCGCCGCTTCGTGCTCGGTGCCGGCAGCAACCTGGTGCTCACCGGCGACTTCGACGGACTGGTGCTGCAGATGGCCATTCGCGGCCGCGAGCTGATCGGCGAGGATGACGACGCCTGGTACATACGCGCCGGGGCCGGCGAGAACTGGCATCAGCTGGTGCTGTGGACGCTGGCGCAGGGCTGGCCGGGCCTCGAGAATCTGGCTCTCATCCCGGGCACCGTCGGCGCCGCGCCGATCCAGAACATCGGTGCCTACGGCCTGGAAGTGGCCGATCGCTTCCAGTCGCTCGAAGCCTTCGACCTGCCCACGGGCAGGCTGCTTCGGCTCGATCGCGCCGCCTGCCGTTTTGCCTATCGTGACAGCGTTTTCAAGCAGCAGGGCTGGCATCTTGACGGGCAACGGGTGATCACCCATGTCACCTTCCGTCTGCCGCGATGCTGGCAGCCGCTGACCCGCTATGCCGATCTCGCCGCCGAACTCGACCGGCAGCAGCTCAGCCACCCGACGCCCCGCCAGATCGCCGACGCGGTGATCGCCATCCGCAGCCGCAAACTACCCGACCCGGCCACGCTCGCCAACGCCGGCAGTTTCTTCCACAACCCGGTGCTGAGCGCGACAGTCGCCGAGCGCCTGGCCATCGCCTTCCCTGATCTGCCGCGCTATCCACAGGACGATGGCCGGGTCAAACTCGCCGCCGGCTGGTTGATCGAACAAAGCGGCTGGAAAGGTCGGGACCTCGGCCGCGTCGGGATGTACGAGGAGCAGGCGCTGGTGCTGGTCAATCGCGGCGGCGCGCGCGGCGCCGAGGTCATCGCCCTGGCAAGAGCCGTTCAGGCCGATGTCCGCCAACGCTTCGGCATCGAGTTGGCGACCGAGCCCGTCTTCCTGTGAGCGCGGAGACAACGCTCCAACAGCTGACGCGCCGATGACTCGTCGCTGGAGTGGATGCGGTAACCGTTGTCGGTAACACCCCCACCACCACAATTGCTTATGTCATCTTCTCCGTTTGATCTTCAGGTGATGCGAGGAGCGAACTTGCTTGCTCTGGGGAGCATCGTCAAAACACCTCGTCGGGCCGCAGAAAGCGCCATTGACCCAGCGGTAGATCGCCGAGCCGGACGGCACCGATGCGGACTCGTTTGAGACCGGTCACCCGTAAGCCGACCAGATCGCACATGCGCCGGATCTGTCGCTTTCTGCCTTCGCGAAGCACGAAACGGAGCTGATCTTCGTTCAGCCACTCGACCTTGGCATGTTTCAACCGCCGTTCATCGAGACTGAGGCCGTGATTGAGCAGCGCCAAGCCCTTGGCATCAAGATGGCCTTCAACGCGAACCAGATATTCCTTGTCCACCTTCGAGTCTTCGCCGATCAACTGGCGCGCCACACGGCCATCCTGGGTCAGCACCAGCAGGCCGGTCGAATCAATATCGAGACGGCCGGCGGGTGCCAGTCCCTTCAGGCACGACGGATGAAAGGCTGGCGTTTCAGCGGTGGCAACCTGATTCTCGGGCTGGATCAGCGTCACTGCCGGCGTGAAGCCGGGCTCGGGCTGTCCGGAGACGTAACCCATCGGCTTGTGCAGGAGGATCGTCAAGCGACTGCTCTGATGCGCTTTGGCTTCCTTGTCGAGGACGATCACCGCCGCGGGATCGGCACGGGTCCCGAGTTCACTCACTCGCCGTCCGTCGACAAACACCCAGCCGCGCGCGATGTATTCATCCGCACTGCGCCGCGAACACAGACCTCGTTCGGCCATCAGCTTGGAAATTCGCACACCGCTTGGCGGCGTGCCAGGCGTTGCAGCGCCGGTAGCGGCCGACGCGGCTGGGCGAGCGCCGGCCGTCCTTGCCGGCGACGTGCGAGACTCTGCGGCCGCAGCCGAGGCCTTGGCCTTGTATGGCGCTGGCGCTGCGCTATCGGCGGCTGCCGCCGACGCTTTGCTGGGGCTGCCGCCAGGAGGTGGTGAGCGGCCACTGCGGGCGGCCGCGGCGGCGGCCCGTGCCCCGGCCGGCAGTCTCAGCGTCTTGGGTGGCCGGTCGGCCATCGATCAGGCGATATCGAGCAGCTCGATATCGAAGGTGATCTTGGCGTGTGGCGGGATCAGATTACCCGCGCCGCGCGCGCCGTAAGCCAGATCGGCCGGAATGATCAGCCGGCGAACACCACCGACGCACATCCCGGGGACACCTTCTTCCCAGCCGGCGATCACGTGCCGCCCGTCGAGGGGAAAGCGGAAGGGTTCGTTACGATCCACGCTCGAATCGAATTTCGTACCGTCCGCCAGCCAGCCCGTGTAATGCACGATGACGTGCTGACCAGAAATTGCCATGGGGCCACTGCCGGCGATGATGTCTTCAACCTGGAGGCCGCTAGGGGTGGTGACAAGGGGCATGGTAGATCCTCATGAACACAAAAGAAGCGAAGTTTAGCCCAGCATGCCGACAAAAGGGCCATTTGCATGCGCCACGCGGGCGCCCTAACAGAAAGCAAGGCGACGATGCGATGAGCATTTCCTCTTCCGAGGCCTGACAAGACTCGTGCCTAGCACAAATTGCGGCCGCCGTACAGGTCGATTCTTGTTAAACTTCAAGCAATAAAAGACAGGGGGAATGCGCCATGGCAAGACAAACTTCCGCTGCACCGGTCGTTGCCGACCTCGACGCACTCGATGAGTTCATGGAGGTGCTCCGCGATTATGCGCCGACCATCGAGCATGATGTCATTCGCCTGCGGCGCGAGCCCGGTGAGCCGGAATTGATCAGGAGCCTGTTCCGCACCCTGCACAACATCAAGGGCGATGCGGGCCTGTGCAAAGTCGACCTGGCGGTAGGCATGGTTCACCCGCTCGAGACCGTTCTCGACCGTGTGCGCAGCA
>NZ_JAVTWB010000208.1:27421-34121 GCF_032229525.1 Accumulibacter sp.
AGCCGCTGAAAACCCGTGAGTGAAACCACTCCCGATCTGGAGCGCCGCTTCGGCGGCATCGCGCGCCTCTACGGCACAGCTGCTCTGCGGCGTTTTCAGCAGGCTCATGTCGCCGTCGTCGGCATCGGTGGTGTCGGCTCCTGGGCCGCCGAAGGTCTGGCGCGTTCGGCGATCGGCAGGATCACCCTGATCGATCTGGACATGATCGCCGAGTCCAACGTCAACCGCCAGGTGCACGCCCTCGATGGCGAGTTCGGCAAGGCCAAGGTCAGCGCCATGGCGCAACGCATTCACGCCATCAACCCGAGCTGTTCAGTCACGGAAATAGAGGATTTCGTCAGCCCCGACAACGTCGACACGCTCCTTGACCGCCCATTCGATTATGTCATCGACGCCATCGACCAGGTGCGCACCAAGGCGGCGATGATCGCCTGGTCCAGCCGTTGCGCGATACCGCTGATCACCGCCGGTGGCGCTGGCGGCCAAATCGACCCGACGCGAATCCAGATCGGCGATCTGGCTCTCAGCATCCAGGATCCCCTGCTGGCCAAGGTGCGCTCGCTGCTGCGCAAGGACTACGGCTTCACCCGGGAGCCGAAGAAGAAATTCGGCATACCGGCGGTATTCTCGAGCGAACCGCTACGCTACCCGGACAGCGCCGCGATCTGCGCAGCGCCGAGTCGGTTGGACGGCCTGAACTGTGCCGGCTTCGGATCATCGGTTTGCGTCACGGCAGTGTTTGGCCTGCTGGCAGCCGGGGAAGTGCTCAGAACTCTGGCCGGCGGACGATCCTCGAATGAGCAGGCGGCCTGCGGCTAAGAAGCACCCCGGCCCGCCCGCGCAGCTTCGCTTCAGCCAATCACGACCCGGTTCTTTCCAGCCTGTTTGGCAGCAAACATCGCGTCATCGGCGCGTTTGCTGACCGCTGCCTGGCTGTCATCGGCACGAAGCTCGGTAAGGCCGGCGCTGAAGGTAATCAGTTGGCGCGTATTGTCGTGCAGGAAGATGCGCCGGGTCAGCTCACGCTGCAGGCGAACCAGGGCCGTCTGGGCGTCTTCGAGCGGGGTGTCCGGCAACAAGATGATGAATTCCTCACCGCCGAAACGGGCGACCGTATCCTGTGGACGCATGGTTTCCCGGATCACCGTGGTCAGGTGGATCAACGCCGCGTCGCCCGCGGCGTGCCCGAGCGAGTCGTTGAGTTTCTTGAAATTGTCGATGTCGAGCAAAGCAACGCACAGCGTCGACTGGCGGCGCTGTGCGCGTGCGGTCTCTTTGGCAAACGCTTCCTCCAGGCCACGGCGGTTGAGTACGCCGGTGAGTTGGTCGTGGCGAACCAGCGTACTCGCCTTGTCGAGCTCCGCTTGCAGTTCGCCGATGCGCTTCTCGGCTTCTTCGACGCTCTGCTTGGCGGCGCGTAACTCGTCACGCGACCGCTGGGCGTTGAGCTGGATGATCCGTGTTTCGCGGATCACTTCCGCGAGTACGTCCTCGAGTTGGGAAATATCCTCGGCGTCGCTGATCCTGTCCGCACAGATGGCGATCTTGTCGTGATACTCCGAAGTCGAATCAGCGAACTCGGCGAGGTGATCGACGAAGCCGGCCAGCATCTGCTTCAGGCTTTCCCTCGCTTCGCTCAGGCTGTGTTTGATCTGGGCCTGCTTGAAAATAACTTCCTTGAGCCGGCTTTCGGCGTCGCCAATGGAACGGATGCTCAGCGGGCCGGAAACAATGCCGCGGACGATCTCGATCTGTCCGCTCAGCCAGCGGTCGTCGACGACCAGCTCGCCGACATTCTCGATCAGCAACTGCAACAAGCTGAGCAGCCCGGCGCGCAGCTCGGCGCGGTCTTCGGCCAGCAACTCGAGGCGGAAAGCAAAGCGCTTGACCCCGGCCTCCAGCCCCTCGACTGCAGAGCGTGAGGTGGCCGTGCGGATCTTGTGCGCCAGCGCTTTCGCATCGGCCGTCAGCTCTGGCTCGTCGGCGATCTGCGTCGGCAGCACGACTTCCAGGGTGTACGCGAAGATTTCGCGTAGCTCGGTCGACAACGCGCTTGTTGCGACTGCGTTTGCTGCAGCCCCGGCCTCCGCGGCGACAACGCCAGGCCCTGCTGCCGCCGCCTCCGGGCGCACGTCCACCAGGGGCACGTCATCGCCACCGGGTGCGTTGAGTGACCACGATTTGACCAGCCCTTGCAGCCGCCCGAAAAGCAGCTCACTGTTCCCCGCGCCACCAGCCAGCACACGCTCCAGCGCCTCGCGCTTGCGAGCCTGGGTAAGGCCTGCCTGCTTGCTTTCCCACTGGCGCAGGAAGTCGCCGAACAACTCGCTCCAGGGGAGCCCTTGTTCCCTGCTGAGCTGGGCGAACAACTCGGCGATGCCAGCTTTGAGTTGATCCCAGTTCGTCCCCTTGAACGCTTGTTCCAGGCGCTTCAGCAGCCGTTGCTGAACACCGGTTTCTTTCGGTAGAGACGCCAGGAGACCCTTCAGTTCACGTTCCGGAAAACCGGCCCCCAGATCGGCTGGCGTGCCCGCAATCTCGTGGTAAAGCGCGCGGTAGTTCTCGGGCGACGGGGACATCCGCCTGTTGGCCAGCAGGCGCAAGGCCTCGCGGGCGATCTCCGACGGATTCGTTAAAGTTGGCATGGCTTCCCACCGACAAGACAGAAATTCGAGGCATTCTAGCAGTGGCTCCAACGCTGCGGAAGAATGCCAATGCTCTGGCGGCTAATCGCTCGCCAGCACCCCCCGCCAAATGTCTGCCATTGCTTGCCATTGCGGCCGCTGCGGCAGCACTGCGCTTCGGCTATAATCGTGGCCTCGGCGCACAGCGTCTGCCCCCGTAGCATGAAGGTCGTGCAGTTGATTTGTAATCATCAGGTGTTGGTTCGATTCCGACCGGGGGCACCAGTCGACGCCAATGGCGCCGCCATTCTGCGCGAGGGCTTTTCTTGTCTCATCTGCCGCCAGCCTCCGCCAACGCCTGATCCGCGCGCTGTTTGACGACGCGAGCACCGCAGGGGGACATGAAACCCTCATGGAATCATTGAACTACACGATCGGGATGGCGGGAACGGCGGCTTTCGCAGTCACCGCCGTCCTTGCCGTGGCGCCCAAGGGAATCGACCTGTTTGGCGTTTGCGTCATGGGTATCGTCACCGCGATCGGTGGCGGCACGCTGAGAGACATCATCCTCGGTGTGCCGGTCTTCTGGGCGACCGATCTGAACTACATCTGGGTCGCTCTCGGGGCGAGCGTGGCGGCCTTTGCGGCGCAGTCCTTATTCACGCGGAAGGAGATGTACCGCCTGCTGCTGTACATCGATGGGCTTGCCGTCGCCCTGTTTGCCATCCAGGCGGCGAACAAGGTGTGGACTTTGCAGTTCGGCTTGCCGCTCGCTCCCATTCTCCTCGGGATCATCACCGCGATCGGCGGAGGCCTGATTCGAGACGTGCTGGCGGGACGCCAGAACCTCTTGATGACCCGCGAGCTCTACGCCGTTCCGGTGTTGTTCGGGTGCACGCTTTTCGTCGTCGCGATGGTGCTCTTTCCGCAATACCAGTCGATCGCCGGAATCACTTGTGTCATGAGCATCTTCATCTTTCGTGTGGCAGCCATCCACTGGGGACTGTGCGTCCCCGATTGGCTAAGTACCCGGCCGAAAACGGAGTGACGGGCGGCAGCTCGCCGACCTGTGACCCACCCTGAGGCAAGCCCACCATCATCATGCCTCAGCCCGTCGCTCAATCTCGATTGCTGGTGATTCGCGGCTTGACAATCGCCTCGTAGTAAGCAAAGGCATCCCGGAGGTGTGCGCGCAATTGATGGTCTTCCCACGGCTTGGTCAAAAACTTGAAGATCGAGCCCTGATTGACGGCATCGATGATCGAGTCGAGTTGCGTGTATCCGGAGATGACCAGCCGCACCGTGTCGGGATGCAGAAGTTTCACTCGGCCAAGGAACTCCGTACCGCTCATCTGCGGCATACGCTGGTCGGAGAGGATCACCTGGATATCGTTGCTGGCCAATAACACCAGCCCCTCTTGCGCGCTCTCCGCCGTCAGGACGCGGTAGCCCTGCCCACGCAGCACCCGGCGGATCGCCGAGAGGATGCTCGGCTCGTCGTCGACGACCAGCAGGGTGCACAGATCGCTCGGCGCGTCGCTGATCGCCAGCGATTCGCCCTGACTGATCAGACAGGCGAAGTCATCCGCCGGAAGCGGGCGGCTGAACAGATAGCCCTGCATCTCGTCGCAACGGTTCTTTCTCAGATAACCCAGTTGCGCGTCGGTTTCGACGCCTTCGGCAACTACCCTCAGTTGCATGCGGTGCGCCAGGGCGATCACCGACGTGGCGATGTTGGCAGCTTTGGGGTCGGTGACGATGTCGTTGACGAAAGAGCGGTCGATCTTGAGTTCATCGACCGGGAAGCGACTCAGGTAGCTGAGGCTGGAATAGCCGGTGCCGAAGTCATCGAGGGAAAGGCCGACACCGATGGCGCGCAGACAAAGGAGTCGTTCGATGGCTTGGTCCGGGGCGGCCATCAGCATGCTCTCGGTCATTTCGAGTGCGAGCATTTTGGGCTCGACGGCGTGGCGGTCGAAGGCGGCGGAGAGAACCGACTCAAGATCGCCGCTGGCGAACTGGCGTGCCGAGACGTTCACCGCCACCTTGACGGCAGGCAGCCCGGCGTCGATCCAGGCGCGGATCTGGCGACAGGCCTCGTCGATCACCCAGGCACCGATGGGCACGATCAGGCCACTTCTTTCGGCCAGCGGAATGAAGCTGTCCGGCGGCACCAGACCGACTTCGGGTCGCTGCCAGCGCAACAGCGCTTCGGCGCCGACGATCTGGCCAGTGGCCAGGTCGACCTTTGGCTGGTAATGCAGCCGCAGCTCTTCCTGGCTCAATACCCGTCGCAGCGCATTTTCCATCTCCAGTCGCTCGAGCGCACCCTGACCGAGATCGCCGGTATACAGGGCGCACTGATTGCCGCCGCGATCCTTGGCGCGATGCGTCGCTGCGGTGGCGCTACGCAGCATGTCGTTGGCCGTCGCCCCGTCTTGCGGAAAGACGCTGACACCGACGCTGGCACGCACATAGGCTTCGTGTCCGTCGGTCAGCACAAAGGGCGCGGCGAGTGCGGCCAGCAGGTCGCGGGCGGTATGTTCTGCATTATCGGCAGCCTGTTCGCCTTCCAGGACGACGGCGAACTCGTCGGCTGCCAGGCGTCCGAAGCCATCCTCCTGGCGCAAGCGGGCCCCCAGGCGAGCGGCAACACCCAGCAACAATTCATCGCCGAGCGTGTGACCCAGGCTTTCGTTGACGCTCTTGAAGTGGTCCAGATTGATGATCAACACTGCCGCCGTGCTGCTCGCTCTCTGGGCGCGCTCCAGCCCGTGCTGCAACAGCGAGCGCAACAGCAGGCGATTGGGCAGCGTGGTCAACGGATCGTAATGGGCCAAACGGTCGACTTCTTGTTCGCTGCGCTTGAGCTTGGTGAGGTCGGTGAACACCGATACGTAGTGGGACGGGTCGCCCGCCTCATCCTTGACGACGCTCAGTGCCGCCCACTGCGGGTAGATCTCCCCATCCGCGCGGCGGTTCCACACTTCGCCCTGCCAATGACCGGTCTGCAGCAGGCTGGCCCACATCGCCTGGTAGAAGGCGCGATCGTGGCGTCCGGAGTGCAGCAGACGCGGGTTCTTGCCGAGTACTTCCGACGCCGGATAACCGGTAATCTCGCAGAACGCCGCGTTGACGCTGATGATGGCGCCGGTCAGGTCGGTGATGATCACCCCATCGCGAGTGCTTTCCAGAGCCGCGGCGTGCAGCCGTTGGCGTTCGGTAGACTCACGCTCGCTGGTCAGATCGTTCCAGCTGCCGATCACTTCGACCGCTTTGCCGCTCTCGTCGCGGATCAAGCGCAGGTCGTCGCGCAGCCAGCGGACCGCCCCCATGGCGTCGTGGAAGCGGTACTCGTGCGTCAGCTCTCCCTCTCGCAGCAGCGCAGTCTGCACGCTGAGCACGCGCGCCCGATCGTCGGCGTGCAGGTGCGCGACCCACCACTCCGGCGCCAGGCACTCGGCAGGCGTGTAGCCCAGCACCCGAGAGACATTGTCACTGACCCAGGTCGGCAGCAGTGCTTCGCCATCCACCCCTAGTGCGTAGAGAATGGTTGGACTGGCCGACAGCAGATACGTCAAACGCGTCGTGCTCTGGCGCAGGCGCAACTGCTCACGCCGCAGCTGTGCATGCCTGAGCGCGTTTTCCAGGATTGCCGGAAGCCTCTCTATGTAGCCGCTCTTCTTGACCACATAATCTTCGAGGCCAAGCCGCAAGGCGGCGGCGACTGCGTCCTCACTACCGTGTCCGGTGACCAGAACGATCGGCAGGTCGAGCCCACGCTGATCGCGCACCGTCTTGGCGACTTCCAGCGCATTCAGCGCCGATAGCTGGTAATCGAGCATCAACAGGTCATATTCCTGGGCTTCGTCGGCGCCCAGCGGCAGGCGTCTGAGCACCTCCTCGCCGTCGGCGACTACATCGATCCGGAATAGCGGCGCGTGCTCGGTGAAATGGCGAAGCGTGAGATCGATGTCGAAGTGGCTGCGTTCGGCGTAGAGCACGCGAATAAGCCGTCCCCGGCGCGCGAAATCGCGTCGGAAACGGTCGACGGCGCCCGCCAGGACGCGTCCCAG
>NZ_JAVTWB010000209.1:0-34089 GCF_032229525.1 Accumulibacter sp.
CGTTTCTGGATCATCACCATCATGCTGGTGCTGGTCGGCTTGTCTACCCTGAAGTTGCGCTGACGTGGAACTCCAGGGAAAGCTGATCCTTGTCCTCGGCCTCGGCGAGTCGGGGCTGGCGATGACCAGGTGGCTGGCGCGACAAGGCGCCAGTGTTCGCGTTGCCGACAGCCGCGACGCCCCACCCCAGGCGGACACGCTGCGCGCCGCAGTCCCGGAGGCGACCCTGTTGGCCGGGGCGTTTACCCCGGAGGCCTTCGTCGGTGTCGACCTGATCGCCATTTCCCCTGGCGTCCCGGTACAGGAACCGCTGGTGCAGGAGGCGATTGCGCGGGGGATTCCGCTGGTCTCCGAGATCGAGCTCTTCGCCCGGGCTCTCCGCCGCCTGAGCCCAGACGCGGTCCTGATCGCGATTACCGGCAGCAACGGCAAGACCACAACCACCGCCCTCGCCGGTGCTTTGTGCCGCGCTGCTGGGCGGCGAACCGCAGTCGCCGGAAATATCGGCCCGGCGGCGCTGGACGCTCTGATGATGGCTATCGACGCTGGCGGATTGCCGTCGGTCTGGGTTCTGGAACTGTCCAGTTTCCAGCTCGACACGACACACACATTGACCGCCGATGCCGCTACCGTGCTCAACGTCAGCGAGGACCATCTCGATCGCTACGACGGCCTGGATGACTACGCCGCAAGCAAGGCTCGCATCTTCCAGGGCAGCGGCGTGATGGTGCTCAATCGCGACGACGGGCGCAGCCTGGCGGCAGCGCGCGGCGACCGGCGGGTGGTGACATTCGGTCTCGGTCCGGCAGTGCAGGCGGGTGATTACGGCATCGAGAACGGCTGGCTGATGCGCGGCAGCGACCAGCTCATCGCTCTCACCAGCTTGAAGCTGGTCGGCCGCCATAACGCGGCCAATGCGCTGGCTGCACTGGCCTTGTGCGAGGCGATTGGGGTCGATCCGCACGCTGTGCTGCCGGCACTGGCAGCCTTCGCTGGTCTCGCACATCGGGTCGAGTGGGTCGCTGAAATCAATGGTGTCAGCTACTTCGACGACTCCAAGGCGACCAATGTCGGTGCCACCCTGGCTGCCGTTGAAGGCCTTGGCTGCAAGGTTGCCATCATCCTGGGTGGCGACGGCAAAGGGCAGGACTTCCTGCCGCTGAGCAGGGCCATTGCCCAGCATGCGCGTGCGGCCGCACTGATCGGGCGTGATGCGCCGGCGATCGCCGCGGCCCTGGAGCCGTGCCCGGTTCCGATGTGCCGGTGCCTCGATATGGCAGAAGCGGTCCGCTGGTGCACCGCCCAGGCGCAAAGGGGGGACGCCGTGCTGCTCTCGCCCGCATGCGCCAGCATGGACATGTATCGCAACTACGTACATCGCGCCGAGGTCTTCGTCGAGGCCGTCCGCCGTATCGAACGGGAGGCCGCCTGATGTTGTTGCGAGCTCTCGACGCGCCGCGCCGCCTGCCCGCGGAGATCGATCTGGCGCTCCTGTGGAGCACCTTGATTCTCCTGCTGATCGGCATGGTGATGGTGTACTCGGCTTCGATGGCCACTGCCGAAGCGGCGCGTGTAACGGGCAACCAGCCGGCCTACTTTCTGGTCCGGCATGCGGTCTTTCTGACTATCGGCCTGTTGGCTGCTGCCGTCGCCTTTCAGGTGCCGTTGTCGACGTGGCAGCAGTGGTCGCCGTGGCTGTTCGTCGCCGGCTTCCTGCTGCTGGCCCTGGTCCTGGTGCCCGGTATCGGGCGCGAAGTCAACGGCGCACGCCGCTGGCTTCCCCTTGGCATCGTCACCCTGCAACCATCCGAGTTGATGAAGTTCTTTGCCGTCCTCTACACGGCGGATTACACGGCACGCAAGATGACCCACATGCACGATCTCAAGAGAGCCTTTCTGCCGATGGCTTTCGCCATGGTGGCTGTCGGCGTCCTGCTCCTCAAGGAGCCGGATTTCGGCGCTTTTGTGGTGATCATCGCGGTGTCCATCGCCATTCTCTTTCTCGGCGGCATGCGGGCGCGCTTGTTCGTGGTACTGATTGTTGTCCTGATCGCGGCTTTCGCCGCGTTGATCATTCTGTCGCCTTACCGGCGTGATCGGATTTTCGGTTTCATGGACCCGTGGGCTGATGCCTTTGGGCGTGGCTACCAGTTGTCGCACGCATTGATCGCCTTCGGCCGCGGCGAGTTGTTTGGCGTCGGCCTTGGCGCGAGCGTCGAGAAACTGTTCTATCTGCCGGAGGCGCACACCGACTTTCTGCTCGCCGTGATCGCCGAGGAACTCGGTTTCGTCGGCGTTCTGGTGGTCATCGTGTTGTTCGGTCTGCTGGTCCAGCGCGCCTTCGCGATCGGTCGCCAGGCGGTAGCTCTCGACCGGCTGTACTCGGCGCTGGTCGCTCAGGGGATTGGCGTCTGGCTGGGTGTGCAGGGCTTCATCAACATGGGTGTCAACACCGGATTGTTGCCAACCAAGGGATTGACGCTGCCTCTGATGAGCTTCGGCGGTTCGGGGATCCTTGCCAACTGCGTGGCGGTGGCGGTCTTGCTCAGGATCGATTGGGAGAATCGCCAATTGATGCGTGGAGCGAAAGTATGAGCGCACACGTCAGCAAGACGCTCCTGGTGATGGCCGGTGGAACCGGGGGGCACGTCTTCCCGGGTCTGGCCGTGGCCGACCTGCTCAAGAGCCGTAACTGGAACGTGGTGTGGATGGGCGCTCCCGACAGCATGGAAGCGAAGCTCGTCCCTGCGCGTGGCTACGAAATGGCCTGGGTGCGCTTTGCTGCGCTACGGGGCAAGGGTTTGCTGCGCAAACTGCTGCTCCCCTTCCATCTGTTCTCCGCTTGCTGGCAGGCACGGCGCGAGCTGCGCCGGGTCAAACCGGACGTCGTTTTGGGGATGGGTGGCTACATCAGCTTTCCGGGTGGCATGATGGCCGCGCTGTTGCGCTGCCCGTTGGTGATTCACGAGCAGAACTCGGTCGCCGGCCTGGCCAACAGGGTGCTTGCCAAGCTTGCCGACAGGGTGGCCTGTGGTTTCCCGGATGTGCTGCCGAAAGGCGTCTGGGTCGGCAATCCCCTGCGTCCGGAGATGAGCGCCGTGCCGGGGCCGGCAGAGCGTCTTGCCGGTCGTCAGCCGCCGTTGCACCTGTTGGTTCTTGGCGGCAGCCTGGGGGCGGCAGCGCTCAACGAGATGGTCCCCAAAGGCCTGGCCCTGATCGACGCCGACCAGCGGCCACTGGTTGTGCATCAGGCCGGCGAGAAGCATCTCGCCCAACTGCGTGAGAACTACGAGGCAGCGGGAGTGCAGGCGCATTGCGCAGCTTTCATAGAAGACATGGCCGGCGCCTATCAGTGGGCTGATCTGGTGTTGTGTCGGGCTGGCGCACTAACCGTGGCCGAGCTGGCTGCGACCGGTGTGGCGAGCATCCTGGTGCCGTTTCCCCATGCCGTGGACGACCATCAGACGGGTAATGCCAAATTCCTGTCGCTGGCCGGTGGCGCCATCCTCCTACCCCAGAGTCAGCTGACGCCGGAATCGATCAGCCTGATTCGCAATTACCCCCGCAGGCAGCTCCTGGAAATGGCCGAAAAGGCTCGCGAGCTGGCCAAGCCGGAAGCTACCGCGGACGTTGCGCGGATGTGCGAGGAACTGGTCGCGTGAAACACAAAGTCAAGAGCATTCATTTCGTCGGTATCGGTGGTGCCGGCATGAGCGGCATTGCCGAGGTGCTGGCCAACCTGGGTTTCCGGGTCAGCGGATCGGATCTGGCCGACAACTCGACCACCCGGCGCCTGGCCGCGCTCGGCGTGAAGACCCGGCTCGGGCACGCCGCAGGCAACATCGATGGTGCTGACGCGGTGGTGATCTCTTCGGCGGTGAAAGCGGACAATCCCGAGGTCGTCGCGGCGCGGCAGCGCAAGCTGCCGGTCGTGCCGCGGGCGCAGATGCTCGCCGAGTTGATGCGCCTCAAGCAGGGGATCGCGGTCGCCGGCACGCACGGCAAGACCACCACTACCAGCCTGACCGCATCGATTCTTGCCGAGGGCGGCATGGACCCGACCTTCGTCATCGGTGGGCTTCTCAACGCTGCCGGCGCCAACGCGCGCCTGGGTTCCGGCGACTTTCTGGTGGCCGAGGCCGACGAATCGGATGCATCGTTCCTGTTGCTGTCGCCGGTGATTTCGGTGGTTACCAATATCGACGCCGATCACATGGAAACCTACGGTCACGACTTCAACCGGCTGAAGCAGGCCTTCGTCGATTTTCTTCAGCGCTTGCCTTTCTACGGGGTAGCCGTGCTCTGCGCCGACGATCCCAATGTCCGTGAAATCATGCCAATGGTGAGCAAGCAGATCGTCACCTACGGTATCGATTCGTCAGCCAATGTCCGCGCGGAGAAGGTTACGGCAATCGACGGTCGGATGCATTTCGACTGCGTGCGGGTCAACGGCAGCAGCAGTCGTTTGCCAATCAGTCTCAACCTGCCCGGCCTGCACAATGTCCTCAACGCGCTGGCCGCAATTGCCGTCGCCAGCGAGATCGGCGTTACCGATCTGGCGATCGTCAAGGCGCTGACCGACTTCAAGGGTGTCGGAAGACGTTTTCAGCGCTACGCGGACGTGCTCCTGCCCAGTGGCGGGTGTTTCAGTTTGGTCGACGACTATGGCCACCACCCGGTCGAGATGCGCGCGACGATTGCTGCGGCGCGCGGCGCCTTTCCGGGTCGTCGTCTCCTCCTTGCTTTCCAGCCGCATCGCTACACGCGTACCCGCGACTGTTTCGAGGATTTCGTCAACGTCCTGGGTGGGGTCGACGCCCTGGTGCTCTCCGAGGTCTATGCCGCCGGCGAGCAAGCGATCATCGCCGCCGACGGGCGGTCGCTGGCGCGAGCCCTGCGTGTGGCGGGCAAGGTCGAACCGGTCTTCGTCGAGAACATCGGTGAGCTGCCGCAAGCGATCCTCGACATCGCCCGCGACGGCGATGTGGTAATGACCATGGGCGCAGGTTCGATCGGTGGCGTCGCCAGCAAACTGGTGGCTGACCAGGATGAATGAATTGAACATCAAGGATTTCGGAAGGGTTGCCGTACTCTTCGGTGGTCGCTCGGCCGAGCGTGAAGTTTCGCTGAATAGCGGCTCTCGGGTACTGGAAGCACTGCTGCGCAGGGGCGTTGACGCCCACGCCTTCGACCCGGCGGCGCGCAAGCTTGACGAACTGGCGAGCTTCGACCGTGCCTTCATCGCTTTACACGGGCGCTACGGCGAAGATGGGACCATCCAGGGTGCCCTCGAGTTGATGGGTATTCCCTACACTGGCAGCGGCGTGATGGCCTCCGCACTCGGGATGGACAAGTGGCGCAGCAAGATGCTCTGGAATGCTGCCGGCGTGCCGGTGCCGGAGTACCTGATGCTCACCGCCGATAGCGACTTCGCGGCGGTGGAAGCGAAGCTTGGCTTGCCGCTGTTCGTCAAGCCTGCCTGCGAGGGTTCGTCGATCGGTATTAGCAAAGTCAAACGGCCAGGCGAGCTCCCCGCAGCGTACGTCAATGCGGCGAAGCACGATGCACTGGTGATCGCCGAACGGGCCATCCTCGGGGGTGAGTACACGGTCGCCATCCTCGGTGGACAGGCGCTGCCGATTGTCAAGATCGAGCCGGGTACCGAGTTCTACGATTACGACGCCAAGTACCTGCGCGACGACACCGTTTACCGCTGTCCCTGTGACCTGTCGGAGAGCCGCGAAAGTGAGCTTCGACAACAGGCGGTCGACGCCTTCCACCTTCTCGGCGGTCGCGGCTGGGGGCGGGTCGACTTTCTGATGGATCAGCTGGAAAACGATGGTACTCGGCAGGCCTACTTTCTCGAAGTGAATACCTCTCCTGGTATGACCGACCACTCGCTGGTGCCAATGGCGGCGCGAGCAGCGGGCATTCCGTACGACGATCTGGTGGTTCGCGTTCTTGCACTTGCCGCCCTGGGATGAACGATGTGGCACAAACCCCATTTGATGACGGCCATTTCGGACTTGCTGCTGCTGGCAGCTGGCGCAGCGCTGCTGGTGGCAGCGGTGGTATGGGGGGCACCGCGTCTGCACCTGTTTCCGCTCAAGGAGCTGCGGGTGACGCACGAGCTGCTGGAGGTGCAACGTGCGGAGGTGGAGGAATCGCTGGAGGCGCAACTGCACGGCAGCTTCTTCACCGTCAATCTGGAAGCCTTGCGCCTGTCACTCGAGCAGTTGACCTGGGTCCGTCGTGCCGAGGTATGGCGGGAATGGCCTGGACGCATAGACGTCCGGATCGAGGAGCAGCGGGCGGCGGCGCATTGGGGAGATGGGCACGGGGAACTGGTCAACACCTACGGGGAAGTCTTCGCTGCCCCGCTATCTGGCGAGCGGCAATTGCCACGTCTCAGCGGACCGGTCGGGTCGTCGAGCGAGGTGCTCCATCGCTACGGGGAGTTCGCAGAGCTTTTGAACCCTATTGGTCGGCGGCCGGCGCAAGTTGCTTTGTCGCCTCGTCTGGCCTGGGTCATCGAGCTGGAGGACGGGATGTTGGTTGAACTCGGTCGCGAGCAGGCAAAGGCGCCGATCCGCATGCGCCTGCAACGCTTCGTCGACTACTATCCGACGCTGTCTGCCACTCGCCATGGGCGGCCGCAGGCGGTGGACATGCGGTATCCGAACGGCTTCGCATTGCGCTTTCCGGCAACGGCGGGCCAAGAAGGCAAAGGAAAGAAATGAGCAGGGATAGCAAGGATCTGATCGTCGGCCTCGACATTGGCACGTCGAAAATCGTCGCGCTGGTCGCGGAACTCACTCCGGAAGGGCGGGTGAACGTGATCGGCATGGGCTCCCAGGAATCCAGGGGGCTCAAGAAGGGTGTGGTGGTCAACATCGAGGAGACCGTCGCTACCATCTCGCGCGTGCTGCAGGAAGTCGAGCTGATGGCTGACTGCAAGGTTCGGGAAGTCTATACCGGCATCGCCGGCAGTCACATCAGGAGCTTCAACTCGAACGGAATGGTGGCCATCAAGGACCGGGAAGTGACCCCGATGGATGTCGAGAGGGTGATCGAAACGGCGCGTGCCATGCCGATCCCTGCCGACCAGGAAATCCTGCACATCCTGACGCAGGAGTTCATCATCGACGACCAGGATGGTATCCGTGAGCCGATCGGCATGAGCGGCTTCCGCCTCGAGGTCAAGGTGCATATCGTCACCGGCGCGGTCTCGGCGGCCCAGAACATCGTCAAGTGCGTTCGCCGTTGCGGGCTGGAGGTGAACGACCTGGTTCTGCAGCCGCTTGCTTCGAGCTGTGCCGTGCTCTCCGAGGATGAAAAAGATCTCGGTATCTGCCTGATCGACATCGGCGGCGGCACTACTGATTTGGCGGTGTGGACACAAGGCGCGATCCGCCACACCTCGGTCATTCCAATCGCCGGCGACCAGATAACCAACGACATCGCGATGGCCTTGCGCACGCCAACGCGCGAGGCGGAAGACATCAAACGTCGCTATGGCTGCGCCCTGGCCGACCTCGCCGATCCGGAAGATGCGCTCGATGTGGTCGGTGTCGACGACCGCCCGTCGCGCAAGCTGTCGCGCCGAGCGCTGGCGGACGTGATCCAGCCACGAGTCGAAGAGCTCTTCGAACTGATCCAGGCCGAGCTGCGCCGCTCCGGATTCGAGGATGTCCTGTCCTCGGGCATCGTGCTGACGGGTGGTGCCTCGGTGATGCCGGGGATGATCGAGCTCGGCGAGGAGATCTTCCACATGCCGGTCCGCCTGGGCATCCCGAAGTATCAGGGTGCGCTTGCCGACGTGGTGCAGAACCCGCGTTTCGCGACCGCCTGTGGTTTGCTGTTGGAGGCGCAAACGCAACGCAAGCGTGGTTTGAAGGTGAGGGAAACGAGAGACGTGAAACAGGTTTTCGGGCGTATGAAGTCCTGGTTTGAAAAGAACTTCTAATCCCGTGTAGGTCGCAGTTACCAACTTTTTGCAGTCAGCAGGCTTTTTGCAGAGGAGACGACAATGTTTGAAATTATCGACAGAGAAGACAACGGCGGTACGCGGGATACCGTGATCAAGGTGATCGGTATCGGTGGCGCTGGCGGCAACGCCGTCGACCACATGATTCGCGAGGGCGTGAACGGCGTCGACTTCATCGCCGCCAACACCGATTCGCAGGCACTTGCGCGCAGCGTCGCGGTCGAGCGGTTGCAGCTTGGCAAGACCGGGCTCGGCGCTGGCGCCAAACCGGAGGCGGGACGTAGCGCTGCAATGGAGGAGCGGGAGGCAATCGCCCAATCGCTCACCGGCGCTCACATGGTCTTCATTACCGCCGGCATGGGTGGTGGCACTGGCACCGGTGCGGCACCGATCGTCGCCGAGGTGGCGCGTGAACTCGGGGTTCTGACCGTCGCCGTGGTAACCAAGCCGTTCGGCTTCGAGGGAAAGCGCCTGAAGATAGCGGAAGCGGGTATCGCCGAACTGCAGAAGAACGTCGACTCGCTCATCGTCATCCTCAACGACCGCCTGATGGACGTTCTCGGTGATGACGTCTCCATGGATGACGCTTTCAAGGCCGCGGATAACGTACTGCGCAACGCTGTGGGCGGGATCGCCGAGATCATCAACTTTCCGGGGCTGGTCAACGTCGACTTCGAGGATGTACGGACGGTGATGGGCGAAATGGGCATGGCGATGATGGGTTCGGCCAATGCCGCCGGCGTCGACCGGGCGCGGATTGCCGCCGAGCGAGCCGTCGCCTCACCGCTGCTCGAAGGCGTGAACCTGTCCGGGGCCAAGGGCGTGCTGGTCAACATCACCGCTACGCGCTCGCTGAAGATGAAGGAAGTCAACGAGGTGATGAACACCGTCCGTGCCTTTGCGGCAGACGATGCGCACATCATCTTTGGCGCGGTCTATGACGAAAGTATCGGCGATGATATCCGCGTGACGGTGGTCGCAACCGGCCTTGGCCAGACGCAGGCCAAGAGGCAGTCCTTTGAAGTGATCAACAGTTCGCTCACCCAGGCGACGGGAACGGACGGTCGTTTCGCGCACGGTCAGAATATCGACTACTCGAGCCTGGACCAGACACCGGCGGTGTTTCGCAAGGGGCGCAGCGCAACCGTGGAAGCATTGGCCAATAGCGGTGTCGATCGCTGGGATATCCCGGCGTTTCTGAGAAAGCAGGCTGACTGAGCTGGGCGGGCCACCACCTCCTCTGCCCGGATTGGCGAGTTACGGGACAGCTCAGGCTGTGCTAGAATTCGCCAATTCTATTGTCTTTTCAAGCAGATGTTGAAGCAGCGAACACTCAAATCCGTGATCCGCGCCGCCGGCGTTGGCCTTCATTCCGGCGTCAAGGTGAATATCAGCCTGCGCCCGGCCGCTCCGACAACCGGTATCGTCTTTCGCCGTGTCGATCTTGACCCGGTGGTCGACCTGCCGGCGTCAGCGTTGCTGGTCGGCGATACGCTGATGTGTTCATGCCTGGAGCGCGATGGTGTCAAGGTGAGTACCATCGAGCACCTGATGTCTGCGTTTGCCGGTCTGGGGATCGACAATGCTTTTGTCGACCTCGACGCAGCCGAGATGCCGATTCTCGACGGATCGGCATCGCCGTTTGTCTTCCTGATCCAGTCCGCGGGGATCGAAGAGCAGCCGGTGCCCAAGAAATTCATCCGCGTCAAACGCCCGATCGAGGTTCGCGAGAGCGACCGGGCCGGCGAGAAATGGGCTCGCTTCGAGCCTTACGACGGCTTTCGCCTGTCGTTCTCGATCGGTTTCAACCATCCGGCAATCGATCGCACGGGCCAGTCAGTGACCATCGATTTTGCCGAGCACTCGTATGTGCGTGAAGTGGCACGGGCGCGTACCTTCGGTTTCATGCACGAAGTCGAATGGTTGCGGGAAAATGGCCTCGCGCAGGGCGGCGGTCTGGATAACGCCGTCGTGCTCGACGAATATCGCGTGCTGAACCCGGACGGCCTGCGTTACAGCGACGAGTTCGTCAAGCACAAGGTGCTCGATGCCATCGGCGATCTCTATCTGCTCGGCCACCCATTACTGGCGTCATTTGTTGCGCACAAATCAGGACATGCGCTGAATAACGCGCTGGCTCGCCAACTGCTGGCGCAGCCGGACGCCTGGGAATACGTCAGTTTCGACAACCAGGAACTGGCGCCGCGGTCACTTTCTCTCTGGCTGGCGTCACCGGCGGTCTGACGCGATGTGGTTGTTGCGCTTGCTGGCGGTCCTGACGGTGATCACCGTCGCTGGCGGCGTGGTCGTCTTCTTGTTTACCCGCGACCAGCGCTACCTTTTCTTTGCGTGGCGCGTATTTCGCTATGCCCTGATCGTCGCGCTGCTCGTTTTCGCGCTGTTGATCGTCGAGCGCGTCGCGGTCATTCCTGTCTAGCTGCACGCTCCAGCAATCTCTCGAGCGCCCCTCGCAGTGGCGATGCCGGCAGCGAATTGCTCAATGCGGTCAACGTCTGGCCGGTCCTGCCGCTCAGTGGCTTCAGGGCCGCGGGCCTGAGCGCAGGCGCGCGACGGTCTGCGGCTTGCACTTTGACCTGAACCCCTCTACACTCCACTCCCCGTTTCAATAACTCGTCGACCAGCGTGGGTGCCATCTGCCGTAGCTTGGTCGCGACCGCGCCCGTCGTGGCGTGGATAAGCATAATCCCCGACTTGTAATTGGCCAAGGTGCTTGCCTGGCCGAGATGTGGCGGCGCGATCTCTTGATATAGAGCTGCGAGCTGGACCAGCAGCTTCGCGTGCGCCAGCACTTTGCCCGTGCCTTCGGCAGCTTCAAGGTAGTTCTGGAGCAAATTCGGCATCGGGAGTTCAAGGGAGAGGCAACCTGTGCATCTTATTCTCGTCTCCAACCGTCTGGCAACCGCCAAGACGCTGACCATCACGCCACGTCTGTTGCTTCTGCTGATGTTCGGTTTTCTGGCGCTGGTCGTGTCTACCTCTTTCGCCTTCTCATCGTTGCGCTTGAGCTTTCACGCGCCTGTCTCGGACAGTGCCCCTGCCCTAGCGGAGGAGTCGGATAAGCAGGATGCGCGGGACTTTGCGCGCGGCAGTCTCAATGCCATGGCGACCAAGCTCGGCGAGATGCAGGCACAGCTGCTGCGTCTCGATTCGCTGGGAGAGCGGATTTCGCGGATCTACGGCGTGCCTGCCCCGGAAAAGAGCAGCAAAGGCGGACAGGGCGGGCCGCTGATTATCGACCTGTCATCGCCATCTGAGCCCGAGCTTCTGCGAGCCCTCGAGCACCTCGACGCCATCCTCGAACAACGCAGCGATAGCCTGACCGCGCTTGAGTCGCAGCTACTCGAGCAGAGAATCAGGAGTAGTCTGTTGCCGACACTGCTACCGATCGATGGCGGACGGGTTGGCTCGCGCTTTGGCCTTCGCATCGATCCGGTGGTCGGCGTGCGAGCCCGGCATGAAGGTATGGACTTCGTCGCCGATCCGGGAACCAGGGTTGCCGCCGCCGGCGGCGGCGTCGTGCTGGCTACCGAATTTCACCCGGAGTATGGCAATCTGGTCGACATCGACCACGGCAATGAATTGTCCTCGCGCTACGCCCATCTGGCGAGGATTGATGTCAAGCCTGGTCAGGTCGTCAGGCGCGGTGAGCAAATTGGCGTCAGTGGCAATACGGGTCGTACGACAGGGCCGCATCTGCATTTTGAGGTGCGCTTCAAGGGTGTCGCACAGAATCCGGAGCGCTTCTTCCGCCACAGTCTGCCGCTTGCTGCGCAGAAGGTGGTGCCAAACAAGAACGGATCTTAGCGCCGCCTGCCGGTTCGTCGCGGCGGCTCCGAGACCCCCCGACTTTTGCCACCACGCGCTGCTCGCCCGCGCAACAAGCTTCGCGTCGGCTAGCGGCGCTCGTAGACCACAAACTCGAAGGCCGGGGAATTGGCCGCCGTTTCGGCGCCAGTGGAGCGGGTGTTTCCGACGCACCGCGAAACCTCGCGCCAGTCGCTGCGCTTGATCTCGGGGAAGAAGCTGTCACCCGGGCGGTCTTCGGCGACTTCCGTCAGATAGAGTCGCGTGGCAAGCGGCAGAGTCTGGTGATATAGTTCTGCACCGCCAATGACGAACACTTCACTGTCGTCGCCGGCCAGAGCCATTGCTTCCTTGACCGAGCAGGCCAGTGTCGCGCCGACCGGCCGGTAGGCCGGGTTGCGGCTGACGACGATGTTGTGGCGATGCGGTAATGGCCGAAACGCCGCTGGTAGCGACTCCCACGTTTTTCTGCCCATCACCACGACCTTGCCGCGAGTCGTTTCGCGAAAGTACTTCATGTCTTCCGGCAGGTGCCAGAGCAACTGCTGCTGATCGCCAATGGCACGGTTACGGGCAACGGCGGCGATCAGGGAAATCATGACGAATAATGCGGACGTTTGTAAATGCCGTCCCCGTAATAATGGGGCAAGTGTTCACCGGCCGCGAAACTCGCCCTGTATCCGCTGAAGTTGCTGGCTGGCCATCCGCTCCGTGACTCGCGGCAACTTCCATCTGGCGTCATCTTCCTGATCATGGGCTAAACCGCGACCGGAGCTGCTATGTGGGGGTGTGGATCGTAGCCTTCAAGGCTGAAGTCCTCAAAACGAAAGGCGAAGAGATCCCTTATCTCCGGGTTAAGTCGCATGCTTGGCAAGCTGCGAGTTTCGCGTGTCAACTGCAGCCTCGCCTGTTCGAAGTGATTGGTGTAGAGGTGCGCGTCGCCAAAGGTGTGCACGAAATCGCCAGGCTGGTAGTCACAGACCTGCGCCAGCATCAGCGTGAGCAGCGCGTACGAGGCAATGTTGAAGGGAACGCCGAGAAAGATATCGGCACTGCGCTGATAGAGCTGGCAGGACAGCCTGGGGCGAGAGTCAGCATCGGCTGGCGAGGCAGGCGCGACGTAGAACTGAAAGAACGCGTGGCAGGGCGGTAGCGCCATCCGCTCGACGTCGCCCGGATTCCAGGCGGTCACCAGATGGCGGCGCGAGTCGGGGTTGTGCTTCAGGCCGTCGACGAGCTGCGCGATCTGGTCGATTTCGCGTCCGCCAGGAGTTTGCCAGTGGCGCCACTGATGGCCGTAAACCGGACCAAGATCACCGTTTTCGTCGGCCCATTCGTCCCAGATACGGACCCCTTGCTCGCGCAGGTAGCGGATGTTGGTGTCGCCTTGCAGCAACCACAACAGTTCGTGGACGATCGAGCGCAGGTGCAGCTTCTTGGTGGTCAGCAGGGGAAAACCGGCATTGAGGTCAAAACGCATTTGCCAGCCGAATACCGAGCGTGTACCGGTGCCGGTGCGGTCTGCCTTGCTGTTGCCATGTTCGAGGACATGGCGCATCAGGTGGAGATACTGTTGCATGCCTTCTGCCCGCCATTGTGTGATGCCGAATTGTAGAGTAAAGAGTGTCTGTGCTGGCCTGACTTCCCTGCTTCGGAGACTATTCAGGGGCTTTCCGGCCGTGTCGAACGGCGTTCGACACGGCCGTGGTTTACAATTTGGCATCTCGCCCAGGCGGTCTGTGGGTCTGTGACAAGGCTGGCTTCCAATGATGCTCAATCTCTTCCCCTTCCCGCAACGTTCCGATCACCCTCTGGCCGATGCCAAGGAGCTGAAGCGGGTTGTTGCCGAGTTGCGGGTGGACAAGGCGGCCGATGCCGTCGATGAAGTAGTGGGCTGGTTCGAGTCGCTCGAGCATGCCGCTGATTTTCGCCTCGACCTCTATTTTGATGTGATCCGCCAGCTCGACGATGTGGCGCAGCCGCATCTGCGGAGTCTGGGGCGGGACTACCTGTTGTCACCAGGCCTGTCGAAGCTTGGCGAGGAACGTCTATGGGCCACGAGTTACGGCTATTGGCGCCAGCTCGCCGCGCTCTACACTGCATGCGCGGAGCGCGCCCGCCTTGACCCCAAGGGCAAGGGAACCCATGCCTTCAAGGCATCGTTACCGCTGGCGCTGGTACGCTCGCAGGCGGCACGCTGCAATGAACTCAAGTGGCTGGCGTATTGCTACGGATCCGAGTCTGACGAAGTCTGGAAGGGGCTCGGGGCGACCTATGTGGCCGCGGAAGCGGTTGGTGACGGCCAGAAGGCGGTGCAGCTATACCCCGCTCGGCAAGGCTTGTGCAGTGTCGCACAGCAATATCTCCACGCCATCGTCTTTTCTACCTCGTCGATGGATAGCCTGACGCCGTTGGAGATGGAGCTGGCTGATCGGCTGACCGCCCATTTCCTGCCGAAGTTCGCGTTGTCGCCCGATTGTCGTCCGGACAGCATTTACTGGCTTGACGCGGCGAAGGGCTCGGCGCCTCTGCGTCTGGCCCGCCCCCCGGGGAAGACCAGCGCGGGCCTGCGTTTTCTTTCGCCCGGCACGGCACGAGGGGCACTTGATGAACTGACGCACGTCGTCGAGCGTGGTGAGGTTCCGGCCGACCTCAATCTGGGTGGTGAGTATTCGCAGCGAGCGCTGCTGCCGGTCCTGCGCCATCTGGCTGTGCACTGGGCGTTACGGCCGCCAAAGCGCATGTATCAGCGTCATCCGGTAACAACCACAATGCAGGTGCTGCATGGTTTCGACGAGTGCTATTCGGTATTTTCCGGTGCGCAGCCGTCCGGGCAAGACAGACGGGGCCGGGAAAGCTGGGTGGTCGAGAACGTCAGCCTCGGGGGCTTCCGGGTCCACGGGGACGACTTGTCGGGTGCGCCGATCAAGCTGGGCGCGTTGCTTTGTGCACAGCCGGAAGGTGGCGAGAACTGGTTGCTGGGTGTGACCCGACGCTTCAACCGGGTTGCCGGTCGACGCACCTGCCTGGGCGTCCAGGTACTTGCCCGGCACGCACTGAGCATCGAGCTGGCACCACGCCGGAGTGGCTTCGCGGTGGCTTTCGCCGTTCCCGGCATCTGGTTGCGTGACGGTGCCGAAGCTGGCGTGGAACGCATCGTGCTGCCGCTCGGTGGCTTCAATGTGCGGGAAATCATGGAGTTCAACGCCGAGGGCCGGCGTCGTGTACTGGCGCCGGTTGAATTGGAGGAGAGCGGTAGTGACTACGAAATCGGTCGCTTCCACGTACAGTAGCGCCCGCGGCGCTCGCCTTACGCCGTTGGTGGCGAGCGCAGCGCAGATTTCGGTCTGAATGCCTTGACGATCTGATCGACAGTCTCGACGTAGGGACCACCGATCAGGTCGATGCAGTAGGGGACAGCGGCAAAAATCCCGCTCACCGTCATCGTTCCGTCGGCAGCTCTTACCCCCTCCAGGGTTTCCCGGATCGATTTCGGCTGGCCGGGCAGATTGAGGATCAGCGCCTTGCCACGGATCACCCCGAGCTGACGCGAGAGGATCGCGGTTGGTACAAAGTTCAGGCTGATGCGTCGCATTTCCTCGCCGAAACCGGGCATCACCTTGTCGGCCACGGCCAGGGTGGCTTCCGGAGTGACATCGCGCGGCGCCGGACCGGTACCGCCGGTGGTCAGCACCAGATGACAGCCGACCTCATCAACCAGCTCGATAAGCGTTCTTTCAATCGACGCCTGGTCGTCAGCGATCAGGCGGGTTTCCGTTCGCCAGGGGCTGTTCAGCGCACTGCCAAACCACTCCTCGAGAGCCGGGATTCCCTGGTCCGCGTAGACCCCCTGCGCGGCGCGGTCGCTGATCGAGACCAAGCCGATCAACAGTTGTTCACCGATGGTCATGGTCATTCTCTGTGCTCGGCGCTTCTGCGGGCGAATCGAGATCCTTGAGCAGCTGAAAGATGGCGCGATAGCTGCGCGGGGCCTTGCCCTGCTCCTGCTCAAGCAGAGCGGCGCGGCGTAGTGAGCGCAGATGCTGCCGGTCGACGGACGGGAAGTTCTCGGCGATTTCGTACAGTTTTTTTTCGTCGGCCAGCAAGGCGGTGCGCAGTCGCTCAATGCGATGAAGTTTCGCCGTCTCGTCGACCGAATCACCACGAACGACCGCCAGCGAGCGGCGAATCGGTTCGGGGTCCACGTCACGCATTACTCGGCCGATGTACTGCAGCTGTCGCCGCCGCGCCTCGTCGTGTCGGCTCATGCGCTGCGCTGCGCGCACCGCCTCCCGCAGATCCTCCGGGAGCTCGACTCGCTTCATGCGATCTACCGGCAGATCCACCAGCTCCTTGCCGAGCTCCTGCAGGGCTTCCATTGCCCGCTTGCGCTGCGTTTTGGATGGCGGGGCTTGCTCTTCTTCGGGGTCGGTCATCGGCTGGTGATTTGTCTTTCGCAGTGACAGGAGGGAACGGCAGGGCGTTGCAATGCCGGCAGGGATGCCCTCCGACGAACTGCTATGATAGCGACTTTTGTCTCTGGCCACCGCCCATGTCCCGTCCAGCCGCTACCGCCGCCGCCAGATCACGATTCAGTTACCGCGCCGATACCCTGCAGCAGCAGGCGCGGGACGTCCTCAGCCACGCCAAAGCGGGTGGCGCCAGCGCCTGTGAGGTTGACGTCACGGATGGCTTTGGTCAATCAGTGACGGTTCGCCGCGGTGACATCGAAACCATCGAGTACAACCGCGACAAGGCGATCGCTGTCGCGGTCTACCTGGGCCAGCGAAAAGGCCAGGCCAGCACTTCCGATTTTTCGCCGGCCGCTCTGCGTGAGACGGTCGATGCGGCGCTGAACATTGCCCGTTATACCGCCGCCGATCCCTGTGCCGGCTTGCCCGATCCCGAGTTGCTGGCGATCGGCACCGAGGCGCTACCGGATCTCGATCTCTATCACCCGTGGCTGCTCTCGGTCGAAGCCTCCGTCGAACTGGCCCGGCGTTGTGAGCATGCCGCTTTCGCGGTCAGTCCGCAGCTGAGCAACTCGGAAGGGGCGACTCTGTCGACCCAGGAAGGGCAATTTGTCTCGGCCAACAGCCTTGGTTTCATGGGCGGTTATCCGACCTCGAGACACTATCTGTCGTGTTCGATGATCGCCGGCAAGAATGAAGGAATGCAACGCGACGACTGGTACACGGTGGCGCGCGACCCGCGGGCCATCGGTTCGCCGGAGCTGATTGGCGAGCAGGCGGCCAAACGAGCGCTGTCGCGGCTCGGTGCGCGCAAGATCAAGACCTGCAAGGTGCCCGTCCTGTTCGAGGCTCCCCTCGCTGCTTCGCTGATCGGCCACTTCGTGCATGCCGTCAGTGGTGGCAGCCTGTACCGCAAGACCTCCTTCCTGGTTGACAGTCTTGGCAAGCGTGTCTTCTCCGAAAAGCTGCAGATCAACGAGCGACCGCATCTGGCGGGCGGCCTGGCCAGCGGCTACTTCGACAGCGACGGGGTGGCAACCCATGACCGCGAGCTGGTGGTCGACGGACGGCTGCAAGGCTATTTTCTGAGCGCCTACACGGCGCGAAAGCTGGGCATGCAGACCACCGGCAATGCCGGCGGTTGTCACAATCTCATCGTCCGTCCCGGCAAGCGTGACTTCAGTGGTCTGCTCAAGAAGATGGGGCGCGGTTTGCTGGTTACCGAATTGCTTGGTCATGGCGTCAACTACGTGACCGGCGACTATTCACGCGGCGCCGCCGGCTACTGGATCGAGGGCGGCGAGATCGCCCACCCGGTGGAAGAGATCACCATCGCCGGCAATCTGCGTGACATGTTCAGGAACATCGCGGCGGTCGGCAACGACGTGCTCGTTCGCGGATCGAAGCAGGTCGGGTCGCTGCTCATTGAGCAGATGAAAGTCGCTGGCGAGTAGGCGACTGGCGCAGCGATCCTCAGTGTGCCGAATTGCTCGCCAAGCTCGTCTTGCGCCAGCAGGGCGAAACCCTATTTCGCCGCACCACGGCCTTTTGGCTATAATCAGCGGGCACTACTTCTACAACAAAACCATTGGAGACAAGCCGTGGAAAGACGTTCATTTTTGAAGAATGCTGGTGTCGGCCTCGCTGCCGGTACCGTTGCCATGCCCGCGATTGCCCAGAATGCCCCGACGATCAAGTGGCGTCTGGCGTCCAGTTTCCCGAAGAGCCTGGATACCATTTACGGTGGTGCCGAAGTGATGGCCAACCGGGTAGCCGAGGCAACCGGCGGTAAGTTCCAGATCCAGGTCTTTGCCGGCGGCGAAATCGTCCCGGGTCCGGCAGTGTTCGATGCTGTCAAGGACAACACAGTGGAGATGGCCCATACCGCGTCTTACTATTTCTTCGGCAAGGATCCCAGCTACGCTTTCGACTGCGCCATTCCGTTCGGGATGAACAACCGCCAGACCGACGCCTGGATGCGCTACGGCAACGGCACCAAGCTGCTCACCGAGTTCTTCGGAAAGTCCAATATCGTTCCCATTCCCTGCGGCAACACCGGCACCCAGATGGGCGGCTGGTTTCGCAACGAAATCAAAACGGTCGCCGACATTAAGGGGCTGAAGATCCGCATCGGTGGATTTGCCGGTGTGGTGCTGACCAAGCTGGGAGCGGTGCCGCAGCAGATTCCGGGTGGCGACATCTACCCTTCGCTGGAAAAAGGTACCATCGATGCCGCTGAATGGGTGGGTCCCTACGACGATCAGAAGCTCGGTTTCAACAAGGTCGCCAAGTACTACTACTATCCGGGATGGTGGGAGGGTGGTCCGCAGCTGTCGGTGTACGTCAATAGCGCCAAGTACGCCGAGCTGCCGAAAGAGTACAAGACCATTCTGCACCTGGCCTGCGCTGACGCACACGTGGACATGATGGCCAAGTACGATGCCAAGAACCCGATTGCTCTCAAGCAGCTGGTCGGCTCGGGTACGCAGTTGCGGCAGTTCCCGAAGGCAGTGATGGACGCGTCGTACAAGGCGGCGATGGAAGTCTACGCCGAGACCTCGGCGAAGAATGCCGAATTCAAGAAGATCTACGACGACTACAAGAAATTCATGGCCGATCAAGTCCTGTGGTTCCGTATTGCCGAAGGTTCGTACTCGAACTACCTGGCAACATTGAAATAGCCGGCGCAGCGAGGGGCCTGCGATAGGCCACTCGCGTGCGGAAGCAAGAAAAAACGGAGGCCTCCTTGGCCTCCGTTTTGCTGTGCGTGGCGCGACCCCGAGGGCCGGGTCGGCGCCGCGAATTGCCGGGGTAAAGACTACTTGTTCTTTTCCTGCTCCTTGAGCATCTCGAGAATGGCATCGGTGGCGGCTGCGCCTGGCTTGGGCCTTTCCTGCTGCGGCGCATCCGGCGCTGGTGGCGCGCCGTAGCCTCCCCCGTAGCCGCCGCCCCCGTAGTCCGACTTCGGAATGTCGATCTCCACCTTGTCGAGGTCGACCTTGACCTTCGCGTCGAGGTTGAAGGTGACCCGTTGCGGGAAAGCGATCAGCATGCCGACCATGATCACCTGGATACAGACAAAGGGAATCGCGCCCCAGTAGATGTCGGTGGTCTTGACCGAAGCCGGTGCCACCGAGCGCAGGAAGAACAGCGCGAAACCGAAAGGCGGGTGCATGAACGAGGTTTGCATGTTCACCGCCAGCAGGATGCCGAACCAGATCAGGTCGATGCCCAGCGCCTGCGCCACCGGTCCGAGCAACGGCACGACGATAAACGAGAGTTCGAAGAAATCGAGGAAGAACGCCAGCAGGAACACCAGGACGTTGACCACGATCAGGAAACCGACCTCGCCACCGGGCAGCCCGGTGAGCAAATGCTCGACCCAACGGTGCCCGTCTACGCCGTAGAAGGTGAGCGAGAAGACGCGCGCGCCGACCAGGATGAAGATCACGAAAGTGGTCAGCTTGGCGGTGGATTCCATCGCCTGCTTGAGCAGGCTCATCGACAGCCGTCGGCGCGCCAGCGCCATGATCAGGGCGCCGGTGGCGCCCATCGCACCGCCCTCGGTTGGCGTCGCGATGCCCATGAAGATCGTGCCAAGCACCAGAAAGATGAGCATCAGCGGCGGCACCATGGTGGTCAGCGCGCGCATCAGCAGTTTGCTACCGCGCAGTACCCGTGCTTCAACCGGTAAGGCGGGCACCCACTTCGGCCGGAAAATCGCCACCAGGATGACGTAGCCGACGTACAGCATGGTCAGCGCGACCGCGGGTATGAAAGCGCCCTGGTACATGTCGCCAACGGATTTTCCCAGCTGGTCAGCCATGATGATCAGCACCAGCGACGGGGGCATGATCTGCGCCAGCGTCCCGGAAGCCGCGATGATGCCGGTGGCCAGTTTGGTGTTGTAGCCGTAGCGCAGCATGATCGGCAGCGAGATCAGCCCCATCGAGATCACCGATGCTGCTACCACGCCGGTGGTCGCCGCCAGGAGTGCGCCGACGAAGATCACCGCGAAGGCCAGGCCGCCGCGTAGTGGCCCGAAAAGCTGGCCGATGGTGTCGAGCAGGTCTTCGGCCATTCCCGATCGTTCGAGGATGAGGCCCATGAAGGTGAAGAAGGGAATCGCCAGCAGGGTGTCGTTGCTCATCACACCGAAGATGCGATCCGGCAGTGCCTGAAACAGCTGTGGGCCGAGCAGGCCAAGTTCGATACCGATCAGACCGAAGAAAATGCCGTTGGCCGCCAGCGCAAAAGCGACCGGGAAACCTACCAGCAGAAACAGGACCATCGAGGCGAAGATGATCGGCGCCATGTTGTTGATCAGGAACTCGGTCATCAGAGTTCTCCCTGCCGCGCCTTGATGGCCAGCGCCAGTTCTTCCTCGGCAGTCGGATTGTGTAGCTTGGCGGTCGGGTCGGGACACAGGCCGCGCAGGAAGCCGATCCGTTTGATCAGTTCCGAGAGGCCCTGAATGACCAGCAGAAAGAAGCCGATCGGCACCAGCAGGCGCACCGGCCAGATGGTGAGGCCACCGGCGTTGCTCGATTGCTCGTTGGTTTCATAGGCAAGGACGAAGATCGGCCACGACATGTACATGACGGCGACGGCCATCGGCATGAGAAAGAAGATGATGCCGAAAATGTCGATCCATGCCTGCCCTCGCTTTGAGAATCGGCCGGCAATCAGGTCGATGCGCACGTGCTCGTTGCGCATCAGCGTGTAGCCGGCTCCCAGCAGGAAGATCGCCGAGAACAGATACCACTGGATTTCTAGGAAGGCGTTTGAGCTGTAATCGATGGTGTAGCGCATGACCGCGTTACCGGCACCGATCAGCGTGACGATCAGGACCAGCCAGATGATGCTTTTGCCGACGCGCTCGGTGAGGCCGTCGATCAAATTCGAGAGCTTGAGTAATCCATTCACGGAACAATCCCCCCTAGACAGCTGAAAACTCGGTTCTTCCTGAGCCGATCGCTCGCCAGTCGCTTTTTTGTCGGGCGGTAGATCGGGCCGCTGTACCAAAAAAAAACGCGTCGCATTCGCGCAGGCAACAAGGCGGCATGATTATGGCACATCTTTCGTCCATGCGAGAGCGACTGCAGCTTGTGAAGACCTCTCGGGTGGCATCGAAGAATATATGCACTATCAGATGGTTAGCGGGAGTTCGTCGGGTCGTTGACGGACCGTCTGTGTCAACGGCCGGGCATGCGGCGCTGCTGCGGGAAGCGCCACGAAACGCCACCACCCACCGCCATCTGGCGGCCGTGCGCGACCATCAACTGCCGCAAAGCGCGGCGCTAGAGTGTGGCGTGTCGTTTGGCAACGGTCTTGCCCGGGACGAGGGCGCATAAAGTGCCGGCAGAAACAGCACGCTCAGCATGGTGGCCACGATCACGCCGACGAGCATCCGTGGCATTGCCGCCTTGATCGAGTGGTCGCCCTTGACTGATTCCCCTGTCGCGCCGCCCATTTCTATACGCAATCCGCATGGCACTGGGGGCAGGCAGGGGCTCGAGCTGTGGGTCGATCTGGGCGCCAAGCACCGGCGCCTGAATGTCGTCGGGAAAGTCGTCGAGCTGCGGTCCACCTGTTGTTTTTCCGCCACCACGAGGCCCTTGCCACGGGAACCTGCGAGAATCCCCCGGCCGTACGCCAAGCGTGCTTCCGACTCTCCAAAGGACTTGATCTAATGACCGGTTTTCGTCTACGCACACAACTCGTGCTGGTGGCCCTGGCCCTGGCGGCCGGCTTTCTCGTCTTTGGCGCCTGGGCCTGGCATACGATCGCTCAGACCAAGGTCGGCGGTGCGAGCTACAACCGCATCGTGCTGTACAAGGATTTGGTGGCCGACATCCTGCCGCCGCCGAACTACATCATCGAGTCGTATCTGACCGTTCTGCAGCTTTCCGACCCCGATCGAGCGGCCGAGCGCGAAGAGTTGATCAGCAAGTTCGCCCAATTGCACAAGGACTACGACACGCGCCACCAGTTCTGGCTTGCCCAGCAACTGCCGGAAAGCATCAAGGCGCGTTTCCTGGCGGACGCGCATGCGCCTGCGCTACGCTTTTACGAAATCGCCGAGCGCGAGTTCATCCCCGCGGTCAAGATCGATCAATCGCTGGCTGCGTACAGCGCGCTGAAGAAGATTGAGGTGCAGTACCTCGAACACCGCAAAGCCATCGATGACGTGGTAGCGATGAGCATGCGCGAACAGGAAAGCATCGAGAGCTCGACGGCGGCAAGCCTGCGCTCGGGTCTGGAGATCTTGGTGGTGGTCTTCGTGGGCAGCGCTTTGCTCGCTGCGGCGGGGAACTTTTTCTTTGGGCGCTCGTTGCTGGCCGGCATTGGCGAAGCGCGGCGGCGCTTGAGTGAGATTGCCAACGGCGATCTCACGGCACCGGCCAGTCGGAGCAAGCGCGCTGACGAGGTTGGTGACCTGCTGCACTCTCTCGACGGCACGGCCGAGAAACTGAGCGCAACGGTGCGCCAGATTCGCGCTGCGGCAGAAACGGTAAGCGGCTCCGCCGAGCAGCTGTCGACGACCATCTCCGGTGTCGCCGACGGCGCGCAGACGCAGAGTGCTTCAGTGATGGCGATGGTCACCACCATGGAGCAGATGTCCAGCGGCATCTCGGCCATGGCCGAGCAATCGGATTCGGCGCGCAGCAAGGTCGAGCAGGCCGGGGGGCGCTGCGATCAGGGGAGCAAGCAAATTACCAGCACTGCGAGCGTCGTCGAAGCGCTGGCCAACGACGTTCAGGCAACGGCTGATTCCATACGCCTGCTAGGCGAGCGGTCGCGTGAAATATCGAGCATCGTGAATGTCATTCGCGAGGTGGCCGATCAAACCAACCTGCTTGCGCTCAACGCGGCTATCGAGGCGGCTCGCGCCGGCGAACAGGGCCGCGGCTTTGCCGTCGTCGCCGACGAGGTGCGCAAGCTGGCGGAACGTACGGCGCAGTCCACGAACCAGATTGCGACAATGATTGCCGATATCCAGTCAGGAATAGAGAGCGCGGCCAGTGGCATGAGCGCCGGATCGGAAAGCGCGCGCGCGAGCATCAGCGCGGTGCAGATGGCGAAGGCGACGATGGAGGCCATCGCTGCCCAGACGCGAACCTTGGTCGCCGACATCAAGGTGATCGCTGAGGGTGTCGAGGCGCAGCGGCAGGGGAGCGGCGAAATCACCGTCGCCGTTGAGAGGATCGCCAGCGGCTCGGAAGAGAATAGCGCTGCTGCCGGGGGGGTGTCCGCCACCGCGAACGACCTGGCGACGACGGCGCTTCGTCTGCGCGAAACGGTAGAGTTTTTCCGCATCTGACCAGCCGCCTCGACGCGCTGGCCGAGCGGGCGAGCACGGGCTCGGGCTGTCAACGCGTTTGCGCGCCTGCGTGCGGCTCACGTCAGCGAGCTGCTATGGCGCACGCCGAGCTGGCGCAACGTTCGCTCCCCGGCCAGCACGCCGCGGTATTGCGCCTCCTCGAACAGCGAAAAGCCGCTGACATCGGCGTGCGCGAAGCGCAGACGTGTGCCGTCGCCTTCGAACCGAGCTCGCGCCGTACCCCAGATCAAGCCGGGCGTCGGGCGGGCCATCGCGTGCCCGTTGCGAAAGACGTCCAGGCGGGTCGTCAGTAGTCGGATGTTCGGGTGCGGCCGCTCCAGCTCGGCAAAAATCCGTTCAGCCCAGACCTCGCGTGGCGTGTCGCGCAGCATCTGGCGGCCCTGTTGCGGGCTCATGTCGTCGAAGGCGCGGTAGTAGGTGAGCACGGTCGCCCCCGGCCACACGCGCATCTGCTGGTGGGTGGCGACGACATAACCCAGGGCGGAACTGTCGTATAGCACGTTATCCCAGGCGCGCGGCGCGCCCCGGCGGTCGTCGGGGAAGCGCGACAGGGTCAGATTGGCGACCAGCCACGGTGCGTAGCTGTAGCTGCGCGCTGCCGACTTCAAGGTCTCGTAGCCGCTGAAAACATGTGGCAGGAGGAACAGCGGTGCTGCCCAGATCAGCTGTTCGGTGACCACGCGTACGGTTCGGCTCTCGCCCGGCAGCCACAGATCGACCTCGATCGGCCCGCCCGGCGGGCCGTTGCCGCCAGCGACGCGAAAGGCCAGCGCACCGCCAAGCAAACGGTCGCCGGCACGCTCCCGGATCGACCGCAACATCCCGCGTGCCAGCCAGGCGTTGCCCTCCGGCGCGGTGAGCACGGTGTCACTGCTGGCGTTCTGCGCCTCGCCGTCGCGGCAGGCGAAATAATGGATGCCGGCCCAGGCCGAGACGGCGGCGCTGCTCGCGCCATAATCGTCGCGACAGGTGTAGTTGACATACCACTGCAGGTGCGGGGAATCGAAGCCCTGTGCCAGCAGCCAGTCGTGCATGCTGATCGTGTCGAGGACGAGCAGCGCGGCATCGCGGCTCGACAGCGCCATCGGCAAGGCGAAAGCGCGCCTGCCCTGACTATCACGCTGGCGCCGGAAAGCCTCCATCCGGTCGAAGAAGCGCTGATACTGCGCGAGCTCGGCGGCGCTGACGGCGCCTTGCGGCAGCAGTCCCTCCTGCCAGCGGCCGTCGCGATAAAGCCGTTCCTGCGGCGTTGCGCAGAGGTAGCGCTCATCATAAGTGGGCTTGGCTGCACGCGGGTCGCCCTGCAGAACGCCGAGTTCGGCGAGCAGCTCGCGCACTGCCGTTGCCTCGCGTGTGGGCAGCGGCAGGTAGTGCGCCCCCCAGGGGTAGGCGCTGACGGCATTGCCTCCAGCGCGCGAATTGCCACCGGCTTCGTTCTCCAGTTCGACCAGCAGAAAATCGGCAAAGCCCGCTTTGGCGAGTTTCCAGCCGGCTGAAAGTCCGGCAATGCCGGCACCGACGATCAGTACCGGGACGTGTCGGGTCTCGCCGGGTGGCGCGAAACCGCCATCGCGCAAGCGGTGGCCGAGGTCAAGCGACGTGCCCAGCAGCTCGCCGGGCGGCACGGCTGCTGGCGTGCTGCGACAGCCGGCCAGCGCGGCAGCACCAGCCGCGCCGGCCGCCGCGACCGAGGTCAGAAAGTTGCGGCGATCCATCGCGCTAGCGGATCACCTGCCGCCACTCCTGCTCGAAGTAGCGCACCAGCACCTGACTGTTAAGCCGGTTCACTTCGGCCTCGACGCGCGCCATGTCCTTGGGGAACACGAACAGCGCCGGCGTCGTTGCCGGGGTCAGGAAGCGCGTGTCGACCGCGTAGGATTGCGGCGGTCGGTAGGCGTGGCGACCGGCCAGCACGAAGCCCCATTCGCCGAACGAAGGCACCAGCGCGTGGTAGGGCGTCGCCACCAGGCCGACACTTTCCAGGGTGGTGACGACGCACCAGAACGACTGCCGCGCGTAGAGCGGCGAGGTCGACTGGATGACCGCCAGCGCCCCGCCTGCCAGATGTTTTTCGAGCAGGCGGTAGAACGCCGAGCTGTAGAGCTTGCCGAGCGCGAAGTTCGAAGGGTCCGGGAAATCGACGACGACGAAATCGAATAGCTCGTCATTCTCCTCCAGCCACTGCAGGGCATCGGCATTGACCACCTTGACCTTCGGCGAATGCAGCGCGTCCTGGTTGAGTTTGCGCAGGGGCGGCGCGCTGGCGAACAATCGGGTCATCGCCGGGTCGAGGTCGACCAGCGTCACCGACTCAACCTGCGGGTACTTGAGAATCTCGCGTAGCGCCAATCCATCGCCGCCGCCGAGTACCAGTATCCGCCGCGCGGCCGGCAGCGTGGACAGTCCGGGATGGACCAGTGCCTCGTGGTAGCGGTACTCGTCGCGCGAACTGAACTGCAGGTTGTTGTTCAGATGCAGGCGCAAGTCGTCTTTCCAGCGGGTGACGACGATGCGCTGGTAAGGCGTGCTCTCGGCATGGACGATCTCGTCGCTATAGAGGTGGGCCTCGGCCAGCGAGGTGAGTTCACCGGCCGCGGCAAAGGCCGCCAGCAGGGCGAGCATTGCCGTGCCGCCCTGCACCCGCAGCCAGCGGAAGTTCTGTAGTTGCCCACGAAACAACCACCACGCCCACAGCGCCACCGCCACGTTGAGCACACCGAACAGCAGGCCGCTGCGCATCAGGCCCAGATGCGGCACCAGCAACACCGGAAAGAGGATCGACACGGCCAGCGCGCCGAGGTAATCGAAGGTCAACACCTGCGAGACGACATCCTTGAACGCCAGGTCACGCTTGAGGATGCGCATGATCAGCGGGATTTCCAGTCCGACCATCACGCCGATGCCGAAAACCGCCAGGTAAAGCGCCAGTTTGAACGGCGCTGGCGACCAGGCAAAGATGAAGAACAGCGCCGCCGCCGAGAAGCCACCCAGAACGCCGACCATCAGCTCGACCTGGATAAAACGTGCGATCAGGTGCTGTTCGATGTAGCGCGACAGCCACGAGCCGATCCCCATGGCGAACAGGTAGGTGCCGATCACCGTCGAGAATTGAGTCACCGAGTCGCCGAGCAGATAGCTGGCCAGCGCGCCGGCGATCAGTTCGTAGGCCAGGCCGCATGAGGCGACAATGAAAACCGAGAAAAGCAGCGCGTGATTCATCGTCGAGGCGGACCGGTAATCAACAGGGCTTGGCGCGAATCGCCCGCGATGGCTGATTTCGCTCGCTGCCAGGTGATGGTTCTCTTCTGCACGCAGTCCATTTTATTCCCAAGCCTTGGCCGTACTACCATTCGTGCTGGTACCGCTGGCGATCCATTGACCCTCAATGTGAAAACGCGCAGCCAATCCTTTTTTGCGTTTCCGGAAGCGCCTCGCGTATCCGAACGCCTTGCCTGGCAGGCAGCCATCATACGTTTCGGGACGCAATTTGAGCTACCATTCTGGTGCTTCGCGCGCATCCGTGCCCCAACGCGGACGCTGCGAGCGACGGGCCAGCGAAGCAAATGCCTCCAGCAAACAAATGATTCGGATGACCCAGATGATTAACATCACCCCGCCCAAGACAGAACTGGCCCGCGGTACGCTGGTCATCCTTTTTATCGGCGTACTGATCGCCGCTTCAGGCTGGATCCTGAAACCCTTTCTGCCAGCGCTGATCTGGGCGACGATGGTTGTCGTCGCCACCTGGCCGGTGATGCTGAACGTGCAACGGCGCCTCGGCAATCGTCGCACGCCGGCGGTCATCGTCATGACGCTGCTGGTGCTGTTGGTTCTCGTCGTTCCCTTGTCGCTGGCCATTGCCACTCTGGTCGAACACGCCGACCAGATCACCAGCGGGGCGAAATATCTCGCCGCCATGGAGGTCCCTCCGCCGCCCGCCTGGGTGGCTAGCGTGCCGCTGATCGGCGACAAACTCGACCAAGGCTGGGTGCAACTTGCGGCCGTTGGAAAGTCCGGATTGATCGCCAAGATTGCGCCCTACGCGGGAAACCTGACCAGGTGGTTCGCCGCCGAGGTGGGCAACTTCGGGCTGGTTTTCGTCCAGTTTCTACTCACCGTCGCCCTGTCGGCCATACTCTACGCAGGCGGCGAGCAGGCGGCGGCAGAGGTACGGCGTTTCGGCCATCGCCTGGCCGGCGAACGTGGCGACGGCGCTGTCGTGCTGGCCGGCCAAGCCGTTCGTGCCGTGGCGCTCGGCGTTGGCGTGACCGCCCTGGTGCAATCAGTGCTCGGCGGCATCGGCCTGGCCATTGCCGGCGTCAAGTTTGCGGCCATTCTCACCGCGCTGATGTTCATGCTCTGCATCGCCCAACTCGGCCCGACTCTGGTGCTGGCGCCCGCCGTCGTCTGGTTGTACTGGGGCGATAACACCGGGTGGGGCACCTTTCTTCTGGTGTGGACAGTGATCGTCGGTAGCCTGGACAACTTCCTGCGCCCGATCCTGATCCAGAAGGGCGCCAACCTGCCCTTGCTGCTGATTCTCGCTGGTGTCATCGGCGGCCTGCTGGCTTTCGGCCTGGTCGGCATCTTCGTTGGTCCGGTGGTGCTGGCCGTAGCCTACACCCTGCTGCAAGCGTGGATGGCTGACGGCTCGGCTTTGGTGGACGCCGGATCGGCTGATCTCGGGGCTTCGCCTGACGCTGAAAGCAAGAGCCGCGAAGCCGCTGGCGGCTGACCCTTGTCCGTCCGGTTAGGGCGCTTCGTCTGGCGTCCGGCGCGCCCGAAAGGCGACGGAGCGGCATGCTAGAATCCGCCGTTTCCCCGATCACTTCTCCGCCGGATGTTCGCCATGTTCTCAGGAATCATCGCTGCTGTTGGCCAAATCACCGCGATCACGCCACGCCATGACGGCGCCGAAACCGTCCGCCTGACCATCGCCGCCGGCAAGCTCGAACTCGATGACGTGGCGCTCGGCGATTCGATTGCCTGCAACGGCGTTTGCCTGACCGTCGTCGGCCAGCAGGACGCATGTTTCTTCGTCGACGTGTCTCCGGAATCGCTGGCATGCACCGTTGGCCTTGCCGCGCCGGCTCCGGTCAACCTCGAGAAGGCGCTACGCCTGGCCGATCGCCTCGGCGGGCATCTGGTCTCCGGTCACGTCGATGGTATCGGCGAGGTGCTGCGTTTCGACCCGGTTGGCGACAATCGCCTGCTCGAGATCCGGGCGCCGGCAGCTCTCGCCAGATACATCGCCCGCAAGGGGTCGATCACCGTCGACGGCGTCAGCCTGACGACCAATGCGGTGGACGGCGCCACCTTCACCATCAACCTCATCCCGCACACGCTCGAAGCCACCACCCTCGGGCGGCTGCAGCCCGGCAGCCGGGTGAATCTCGAAATCGACCTGATCGCGCGCTATTGTGAACGGCTGCTTAATGCTGATACGGAACAATGAGGGCGGCTGAGCCATATTGGGCTCGAGTCGGAGCATTTCTAGCGTAGCAGGCGCAGACGACTCCCGCCATGGGAAGGCGCCAAGATGTGCGTTGGTTCAGCACTGCACTCTGCAAATGTTGTTTATCCAACCGTGTTTACTTGGCTGCGCACTTCTCCGACAATCGTGCAGACGAACGCCTGTCTGGGGGTGCAATGAACCGTTCAACCGCCCTGCAATTGCTTTCCAAGAGCAAGCCTGTGCTGACGGAGCGCTTTGGAGTGACGCGCCTCGCTCTGTTTGGCTCGACCGTACGCGAGGCGGCACAATCTGACAGTGACATTGATGTCCTTGTCGCATTCGATGGACCGGCGACTTCGGAACGCTATTTTGGCGTCCAGTTCTATCTCGAAGACCTGTTCGGCAGTCGGGTCGATCTGGTTACCGAAAAGGCATTGCGTGCCGAACTGCGTCCATTCATCGAAAAGGAGGCGGTGCATGTCTGACAACCCGGCTCGTGAATGGCGCTTCTATCTCGACGACATGATCGGTTTTGCCGAGAAAGTCATCGTCTATACCGAGGGGCTCGACCAGACCGGATTTGTTGCCAATGGACTGAGTTACGATGCGACCTTGCGCAATCTGGAACTGATCGGCGAAGCCGCAACGCCATCCCGAATGCGATTCGAGATACCACTCCTGATTTCCCGTGGCGGCTCATCATCGCCACACGTAACCGCCTGAGTCATGGCTGTCTGGGGATCGACAACGACACCCTGTGGAGCATCATCCGGACTGACATTCCGGCCTTGGTGCCACAAGTCCGGCAACTCCGCAAGCAGTTCAGTCCGTGAGGGGGCAGTGACTCCACCGTGCCTTGTGGACGACTAAGTCCTGTTCACTCCTTGTCAGCCATGGCACGAGCGCTGCCGCTGCTTCTTCAGCGCCCGAAGGCTGCGGAGTTGGTGGGGTGGCTTGGCTCCACAAGCGCTCAAGCGCCGGTTGCAGGCGACCCGCGCGCAGGTCGCCCTCGCCAACTTCCTTGCAGCGCCCGTGTAGCTGCAGCCAGTCGATCAGGAAATCCTGTTCCGGCCAGTCCTCGCGCCGCAGGTAGAGCAGCGGCGTGCCGTTGCAGGCGGCTTCGGCGAAGGTGCCATAGCCCGGCTTGGTCAGTACCGCGTCGACCGAACGCAACAGATCGATGATCGGTCGGTGCAGAGGTTCCAGATCGGCGGCGTTTGGGTGATTGACCCGCCAGGCTTGTGGAACCAGCCAGCGCAGCCCGGGAAGCGCCGGCCAATCGTTGATTGGCAGTTGCTTTTCGACGCCACCGAAGGCAACCAGGACCACTCGCTCCTCATCGCTACAGCCGAGCTGCGCCTGCAATTCCTGCCGACAGTCGCGCCCCAGCGCGGCAAGCGGGCCGATCGGGCGTAGCCGCGGCAGGTCGGCCATGGCCATTCCCGGCGTTGCGCGCAGGAAGCATTCGGCGCTCTTGTACGCCTCCAGCATCTGATGGTGGATGGCCGCCGCCCAGTCCTCGCGGGCGAAGAAATGGGCGAAGAGCTCGGCCCAGTTGAGCGAGCACATGGCGACTGACGGAATGCCGGCCCGTGCGGCGCCGGCCAGCGGCAGGTAGGCGACGTCAGTGAACACCAGATCCGGCTGCAGTTCGTTGAACAGGCGGGCATCACGATCGACCAGCGCTTCCCAGTCGGCGTGTTGACGGCGATAGGCCAGCGCCGTCGCCTCCAGGTCAAGGCTCACCGCATCGTGCATCACGTAGCCGAAATCGCTGCTTTCGTGCAGATGGGTAAAGTTGGCCGACAGGCGAGCCCGCAGCTTGTCGGTGGGCAGGCCGCTGCGGATGGTCAGGCGCAGTTCGGGCAGACGCTGCTTCAAGGCTTCGAGTACCGGCGCCACCTGTGCCAGATGGCCGAAGCCGTGTGCCGAGATGTCGACGAAAAGGTGTGCCCGGCCCATCGGCGTTCGACGAATCAGACGAAGCGCGCCAGCATCGCGCCGGGCAGTTCGACCGGCAGCGGGATCCACACCTTGTGGCCGTTGCCCGGGGCGACACGGATTTGTGCGCCATCGAGGTTTTCCATGTGCTCGAGCGCGATCACGCGATTGCCTGAGGGATGGATGATTTCCAGCCGATCGCCCACCGAAATGCGGTTCTTGATGTCGATCAGCGCCAGCTGGCGCTCGCCATTCCAGTCGATCACGTCGCCGACGTACAGGCTGCGCCCGGATTCCGAGTGGCCGCGCAGGTAGTTCTGCATTTCATGTTCGTGGTGGCGCTGGTAGAAGCCATCGGTGTAGCCGCGATTGGCCAGGCCCTCAAGTTCGCCGAGCAGGCCCGGGTCGAAGGCGCGGCCGGCAACCGCGTCGTCGATGGCGCGGCGGTACACCTGCGTGGTGCGGGCCACGTAATAGGGCGATTTGGTGCGTCCTTCGATCTTCAGCGAATTGACGCCGATCTCGGTCAGGCGGCGGACGTGTTCGACGGCGCGCAGGTCCTTCGAGTTCATGATGTAGGTGCCGTGCTCGTCCTCATCGATCGGCATCAACTCACCCGGGCGCTCTTTCTCTTCGAGCAGCCACTCGCCACCGATGGCGCCTGTGGCGGGGGAGTTGCAGGCACCCATCCTGTCAGCCGCTTCAGCGTCCGCCGGCTTCACTTTGTAATCCCAGCGACACGAGTTGGTGCACGTGCCCTGGTTGGGGTCGCGATGATTGAAGTAGCCGGACAGCAGGCAGCGGCCCGAATAGGCGATGCACAGGGCGCCGTGCACGAAGACTTCCAGCTCCATCTCCGGGCATTCCTGGCGAATCTCGGCCACTTCGTCGAGCGACAGCTCGCGCGACAGGATGATCCGGCTGATGCCCAGCTTGCGCCAGAAACGTACGGCGGCGAAGTTGACCGTGTTGGCCTGCACCGAGAGATGCACCGGCATTTCTGGCCAGGCTTCGCGAACCAGGTCGATCAGCCCGGGGTCGGCCATGATCAGCGCGTCCGGTTTGAGCGCCACCACCGGCGCCATGTCGGCGAGATAGCTGCGCACCTTGCTGTTGTGCGGCAGGACGTTGCTGACCACGTAGAATTTGCGGCCGCGGGCTTGCGTTTCGCCGATCGCGCTGGCCAGCGTGTCGAGGTTGCCGAAGGCGTTGTTGCGTACACGCAGGCTGTAGCGCGGCTGGCCGGCATAGATCGCGTCGGCGCCGTAAGCGAGCGCCGTACGCAGCATGGTCGGGGAACCAGCCGGCGCGAGCAACTCGGGCGAGATCAAGGTAGAGACGGTGGGCATCCGGGGAGGGGGCGTGAGAGGGTAGAATGGGGCAACCCGCAATCTTACCCTCATTCTCCCGATCGCCCCGCCCATGTCCGAAGAGATCCTGATCAATTTCACCCCGCAGGAAGCCCGCGTCGCCGTCATGTATCAGGGTGCCGTGCAGGAACTGCATATCGAGCGCAGCGCCAGTCGTGGCTTTGTCGGTAACGTCTATGTCGGGCGCATCGTCCGCATCCTGCCGGGCATGCAGTCGGCGTTCATCGACATCGGGCTTGACCGAACCGCTTTTCTGCACGTCGCCGATATCCGCGAACCGCGCCCCCACGACGAACCGCTGCGGCCGATCGAGCGCCTGCTTTTCGAGGGCCAGAGCATCCTCGTGCAGGTGATCAAGGACCCGATGGGCAGCAAGGGCGCGCGCCTGTCGACGCAGGTGTCGATCGCCGGACGCATGCTGGTCTATCTGCCGCAGGACAATCACATCGGCATCTCTCAGCGCATCGAGCGGGAGGCTGAACGCGAAGCCCTGCGCGAAAAACTGTCGCGCCTGGTGCCCAGCGAGGAAACGGGCGGCTTCATCGTGCGCACGATGGCCGAGAACGCGAGCGACGCTGAATTGGCCAAGGATATCGAGTATCTGCGCAAGCTCTGGCGTGATATCCAGCAACAGTCGACAACCGCCGCGCCACCTTCCCTGCTTTACCAGGAACTGTCGTTGGCGCAGCGCGTGCTGCGCGATTTTGTCAATCCCGAGACGGCCGCTATCGTCATCGATTCGCGCGAGAATTTCCAGAGGCTGATGGCGTTTGCCGCCGAATACACGCCGACCGTCGCGCCCTTGCTGGGGCACTACACCGGGCAGAGGCCGCTGTTCGACCTGCATGGCGTCGAGGACGAGATCCAGAAAGCGCTCGCGCGCCGGGTCGATCTCAAGTCGGGCGGCTACCTGATCATCGATCAGACCGAGGCGATGACCACCATCGATGTCAATACCGGTGGTTTCGTCGGCGTCCGCAACTTCGACGACACGATTTTCAAGACCAATCTCGAAGCGGCACAGACCATCGCCCGCCAGCTGCGCCTGCGCAACCTCGGCGGCATCATCATCGTCGACTTCATCGACATGGAGAATGAAGAGCACCGGGCAGCGGTTCTCAGCGAGTTCAACAAGGCGCTGGCGCGCGACCATACGCGCCTGACGGTCAACGGTTTCACGGCGCTGGGTCTGGTCGAGATGACCCGTAAGCGGACGCGCGAATCGCTCGCGCACGTGCTCTGTGAAACGTGCCCGACCTGTGACGGTCGTGGCGAAGTCAGAACGGCGCGCACCGTGTGCTACGAAATCCTCCGCGAACTGCTGCGCGAAGCACGCCAGTTCGACGCCCGCGAATATCGCGTGCTCGGCAACCTGGCGGTGATCGATCGCTTTCTTGACGAAGAGTCGCAAGGTCTGGCCATGCTCTCCGACTTCATCGGCAAGCCGATTTCGCTCCAGGCCGAGCCGAGCTACACGCAGGAACAGTACGATATTGTTCTGATGTAGCTGCTTTTCGGCGTCCCTCAGGGGCCGCCAAGAACGCGTGTGGAGAACCGGCCAGAGCAGTTCGCAGCTTGACCACCGGGTGGCCGGGTCCTATAATCCCGCGTCCCAAGGTGATGTAGCTCAGTCGGTTAGAGCGATGGATTCATAACCCATAGGTCGGTGGTTCAATTCCACCCATCACCACCAA
>NZ_JAVTWB010000210.1:0-5354 GCF_032229525.1 Accumulibacter sp.
CCACCATCACTTCCCAGTTGTCGGGAGCGTTGTAGGGGCGGTTGTTGGTCAGGCCGACGGCAAAGTCCGGATAGCGGTTCAACCAGGTGAGTTCGCGATCTTTTTCCGCCGCGACGACGCCGAAGCGTTCGCGTGCCACCTCCGGCGAACGGGTGCGGATCTGTTCAAGCAGGCCTGGATACGCAATACGGGCAGGAGCCAAAGGCAAGCCGACGGGCTCCGCCAACGGAGCATTGCCGTCGCGCGCCAGCAAGGCGTTGAGCTTGGCGGCGTTGTCGCGCCGGCGACGTTCGGCTTCGACGAGATCGATCTTCACCGAGGTCAGTTCGCTCTGCGCCCGCAAGGCGTCTTGCTGCGGCACCAGGCCGACGCCGTAGCGGGTCAGCACCAGCTGCTCGATGGCATCGAGCAGCGACAGCGTCTCACGCAGGATGCGGATCTGTCCCGAGGCCTGAAACTGCCTGGCGTAGGCCGTCTTGATGCGGTTCTCGACCTCCAGCGCGGTGCCCTCCTGCATGGTTTCGATCTGCTCGGCCTGCGCTTCGGCGACTTCACCGCGCAACTCCCGCTTGCCCCAGAACGGCAGCGGTTGAACCACCCGGTAGCGGGTGTTGCCGACCTGCCCCGGCAGCAAAGAAGGACTGCGCGAGGGATTCGTCGCGTTGGTGAAGTCCATCAGTTCCAGCTCGAAGCGCGGATCGGGCAGCGCCGCAGCCGGCTCCACCCGCTCACGTGCCGCCTGAGCCTCGAACTTGCGCACGCCGAGTTCGGGGTTGTGCTCGCGGGCATAGCTCAGCAAGCCGCTGAGTGAAGCCCCCAGCGGTGCCGAGGTGTCTTGCGCGTACAGCGGCGCGACGCGCAGGGCGAGTGCGAAAAGCACACAGGCAGTCGCCAGGCGCCCGGTACTGGCGTTGGGTATCAGGGGCATCATCGATCAGGGAATCCGGTGGCAGAACAAACTGCGTTCGCGGGTGCCGGACGCAGCGAGACGGTGCAGGAAGCTATTTCGCTGCCTCCAGCGTGGTGACCGTCAGAGCGTCGCCGACCTGGTCTGCCGTGAAACGGACGTTCTCGCCTGCCTTCACTTGATCGAGCATCGCCGGATCGCTGACGCGGAAGGCCATGGTCATCGGCGGCATCCCGAGGTTGGCCAGCGGGCCGTGCTTGATGGTGATCTTGCCGGCGTCCTTGTCAATTTTCTTCACCGTGCCTTCCGAGGGCGCTGCCTTGACGCTGCCAGTGCTGGCCCCGGACGGATGATGGCTGTCGTGCTCGGTGGCGGCAAGGACCGGATTGGCGAGCACCAGGGCGAGCAGGGAAAAGGCGGGGACGAGAGATTTCATGAGGGATCCTGTGGGTAGATTATGGGGTGTCGATTGGCCGTGCTTGTCTGTCTCACGACGCTGGCCTCTTCTTACACAAACATCTCACTTGATCTGAACCTGAGGTGAGCAAGGCCGGAGATGATGCACATTGCACCCGGTCAGCAAGCTGACCTGTGGATTACATTCCTGTAATGCTGCTCCCCTACCAAGGGGCAGGCGCGAGCGCTGCAATGCCTGGCTTACCTCATCTCGCGCGAGACATGCGCCTGATGTGCACGCTGTGCTGCGGGCCAGGTACTCTTGATATAGGCAAGGCTGGCGCGAATCTCTTCTTCGGCGAGAATGTTGGCGAACCCCGGCATGTCGCTGTTGTAACCGGGCGGTGCGTAGCGGCCGACCAGACCATTGCCGACGATGTCGATGAGGACCGTGTCCGGATGATGCCACGTATGACCACTGGCGTCGTGTGGCGGTGCCGGCAAGCGGCCGTCCGCACGGCGTTTACGCCATGCCGGCTGGCCTTCCAGATTCACGCCGTGACAGCTCGCACAATGCTCGACATAGACGCGCTGCCCGATGGCCAGCAGTCGAGAATCACTGGCATCGATCAATGGTTTTCTGCCTTGCCAGGCGGCCCACCCTATCGCAGCCACGAGCAAGGCGACACTCGCGGCCAGCACCCAGCGAAAGACCATGCCACTTGATGACCCCCCTGGCTCCGTCGGCGCTTTTGAATCGTTTTCTCCGCTCAATGCGCCATGCACCCCGGGTCCATGTGCTTCGCTCCCTGACAGCGCCGGGCGCGTTCGTTCCACAGGCTCTTCATGTAGGCCACCAGGTCGGCCGCATCGCGGGCGTTCAAGCGTCCCTCGAAGGCGACCATCCGGCTGTTCGGCGTCGGGCTACCCTTGAGGATGGTGTTCTGCAACTGTTGATCGCTGTGATGCCAGGCGTGCGCGGTATCGTCGAGCGCGGGCGCGAGGCCCTGTTGGGACTTGCCGAACTGCGGCGCTTCGCCGATACCGACCGCACCGTGGCAGGCCTGACAGTTGGCCGCGAAGAGCTTTTCGCCACGCTTTTCCGCCGCACTTTGCGGTCCGCGTGGTCCGCCGAGCGCCTGCCAGCTGCGACCATCGTCTGCACTGACGAACAATCTACCGATGTGGGTGGCGGCAAACAAGCGCTGGCCATTGCGCGCCATGACCAGAATCGCCTGCCCGCCGAAGCTGTTGGCCAGCGGCGTCCATGACAACTCAGGTTCCTGTGCCTTGAGGAAGCCCTGCCCCCACTGGAAACTGTAAAGCACTCCGCTGGCTTCGGCGCTGACCATGGTCACCGGAATGCGCAGCATCGACGCCGGCCGCCACGACGCGCCACCATCACTCGAGAAGCGCAAACCGTCTTCGGTTCCAGCGTACAGACCGCGTGGCGATGCCGAGATGTTCATCAGCTTTTCCGGTACGTCGCCGGCGCGCGCCCAGGTCCGACCGCCATCGCTACTGCCGTAGAAGCCGTCGGCAACGCCGTACAGGTGTTGCGGATCGCTGGGACTCACGGTCAGCAAGGCGAAGCTGTCCGGTCCACCCTGGCTCGTACGCTGCCATGTGCGACCACCGTCGCTCGAGCGCAGCAGGCCGCCCGAGCGGCCGCTGGCATACAGCACTGCGCTGTTGGAGGGGTCCGCCACCAGCGCCGGGAAACCGCCATCGCGCTTGGCCCGCAAGCTCAGCCGGCCATTTGGCTCGACCAGATACAGGCCCTCCTGGTTAGCCACCAACACACCATCGCTGCCGCTGGCCGGAGCAAGGGCGAAGACCCGGCCCAGTTCCGGAGCAGCGGCAGCTCCCTGGGCGGCCAGCGGAATAATGATCAGGAGGCTCGCCAGGCAGCGAGCGCCGAACAAGGACAAGGACGAAGGCTTCATGAAGATTCCAGTCTTTCGATCGTTGAAAGGGCGGTTGGCGATGATCGCACGCTTCGATGGTGACCATTGCCGTCCGTCAGAAAGCTGACCTGTCGGTTACATTCCTGTAAGCCGGCATTCATTGCTGTCGACAGCGTGCACAATCCGACCACGAACACTCGAGCAGGTAGCCCAGATGAAGATCCTGATTGTCGAAGACGAACCGAAGACCGGTGATTACCTGCGCAAGGGTCTGGTCGAGGCAGGCTTCGTCGCCGATCTCGCACGCGACGGTCTCGATGGCCTGCACCTGGCGCTGAACGGAGACTACGATCTGATCGTCCTCGATGTGATGCTGCCATCCATGGATGGCTGGGACGTGCTGCAAACCGTACGCCAAAGCGGACTCACAACGCCGGTGATCTTCCTCACCGCACGCGACCGCGTCGAAGACAAGGTGCGCGGGCTGGAGCTTGGCGCAGACGATTACCTGGTCAAGCCGTTCGCCTTCTCCGAATTTCTTGCCCGGGTGCGAACGCTGTTGCGGCGGGGTAAATCGCAGGATCCGCAGACTTTGCGCGCCGCTGATCTGGAGATGGACCTGCTCCGCCGCCGCGTCAGCCGAGCCAACGTACGCGTCGATCTCACGGCCAAGGAATTCGCCCTGCTCGAGCTGCTCCTGCGCCGCCAGGGTCAGGTCTTGCCGCGCTCACTGATCGCCTCGCAGGTGTGGGACATGAATTTCGACAGCGACACCAACGTCATCGATGTCGCGGTGCGTCGCTTGCGCGCCAAGGTGGACGAACCCTTCGACCCGAAGCTGATCCGTACCGTGCGCGGCATGGGCTACGTGCTCGAAGTCCCGGAACATCCCTGACCATGCGACGGTGGCCGATGTCGCTGACCACGCGTCTGGCGCTGCTCTTCGCGCTGCTCATGGCCACTGTGTTGATTGTCGTCATGCTGGTACAGGGAGCGGCCGTCGCAGGCCATCTTCGCGAGCTCGACAGTCAGGAGCTGACGGGCAAGGTGAGCCTGATCAAGAACCTCTTGCACCGCGCCGAACCGTACCGAACCCTGGCCCAACGGCTTGACGATGCCTTCATCGGGCACGACGCGCTGGCGGTGGTGCTGCGCGACGCCGAAGGCACGGTGGTCTATGCGATCCGCCCGGAGATCTTCGACAAACGGCAAGCCGCCGAGGACGCGTTAGCGGATGCCCCGACGCTTTGGGACAAGGGTGGCAAGCAATACCTTGGGCTGGAAACCACCGTCGAGGCGCTCGATTTCTGGTCGCAGCCAACTCGCTTGCAGGCTCTGGTCGGACTCGATGTCTCGCATCATCTGCTCTTCCTCGAACAGGTGCGCAAGCGTCTGTGGGTCGACATCTCCTTCGCGGTGATCGTCGCCACCTTGTTCGCCTTGTTCGCCGCCCACCGCGGACTGGCACCGCTACGGCGGGTAACGGCCACCGCACGCAGCTTGTCGGCCGAGGGCCTCGGCGAGCGCCTTGCCGAAGGTAGCGCACCGTCCGAAGTGCGTGAGCTGGTGGTGGCCTTCAACGGCATGCTGGAGCGACTGGAATCATCGTTTCGCCGCCTGTCCGATTTCTCTGCCGATATTGCCCACGAACTGCGCACGCCGGTGTCGAACCTGATGACCCAGACCGAGGTCGCGCTGTCGCATAGCCGAAGTTCGGATGAGTACCGCGAGGTGCTCGCCTCCAACCTCGAAGAGTACGAGCACATCGCACGCATGGTCAGCGACATGCTGTTTCTGGCCCAGGCCGAAAACGGATCTCTGCCGCGCTCGGCCGAAGCGGTGAACCTGGCCGATGAGGCACGGGCACTGATTGACTTCTACGAAGCGCTGGCCGAAGAGAAAGAAGTGCGCATCGTGCTTGCCGGTGAAGCGAGCGTGACTGCCGACCGCCCGATGATCCGCCGTGCGCTGTCCAACCTGCTGTCGAATGCGCTTCGCCACACCCCACCGGGTGGCGTTGTCGAACTTTCGCTTGCCAGCGAGGCCGGCTTCGCCACGCTCGCAGTCAACAACCCCGGCGATACGATTCCGGCCGATCAACTGTCACAGATCTTCGAGCGCTTCCATCGCGCGAGTCCAGAGCG
>NZ_JAVTWB010000211.1:0-24214 GCF_032229525.1 Accumulibacter sp.
CCGAACTGGAGCATGGGCATTTCCACCTCTTTCTTCGTGCCGGTGGCATGCCAGCTGGCTGCCGCCCGGTCGAGTACCCACAAGCCACGGACGCCTGGCCATCGGGCGATGCAGCCATTTGCCACCTGCTTGCCATCTCGATGGACACCTGGGGCTACCCGATCGGGCTCTTCTGCACCAATCGTTGGGTTACCGCGGAAACCTGGTATCGAGCTGAACAGGTGATCGCGATGCTTGACTGCTTCGCTATCGACCATGCGTTTCCCAACTGGGCCGTGAATCGCTGGATCACGGCGATGCTGCGACTCTATCGCCCGCACGTCGAGTCGCTGATTCGCCAGAGAGACGAGGTCATCGCTAGCTGGCAGGCCAGGCAACCGAACGCGGACGTCTTCGAGGACAGGGATCTCGAGATTACCGGCTGTCTACCGATCGATGTCGAACAACTGATTCGGGAGCTTGAAGGGGTGGATAGGCGGTAGCGGTTGCCCGCATCCTCTCGGCACCAGTTCTCGCGTCACGCGCTCGCCTGGTGCGCTCCCGGGAGTCCCGGTAGACTGGGCCCAGAAAGAGCATGCGTTGTGTGTGCCCGGCGGGAAGCAAACGTGCCGATCCGCCGGCTGGCGAACAGTGGAGAATGCTCATGCCTGATAGCAACAAGCAGCCGGTCGCAAGCGTTTGCGAAAGCTGTGGCGCGTCGTTTGTCTGTGGCGCGGCCGCTGGCTCTGCCACGTGCTGGTGCATGGAGCAGGCAGCGGTTTCCGTCGACCCGACACCGGGAGGCAGCTGCTACTGCCCCAGCTGCCTGGCGCAGCGGTTTACTGCGCCGACAGGTGAGCCCTCTCCGGCAGCATGAGCAGTGCGTCGCGGTTGCTCCAGGAAAAGCACTTGGCGGCTGCCGTGCGCCAGGGTAACCAGCAGTAGGCAAGGTGCTCGTCGGGGGCGATGACGACTGGCTGCACCGCCGGCAACTGCAGGGAGAAGACGTGCTCGGTGTTGTGCAGTACCCCTGGCGCGTAGCGGTGACGCCATTCGGTAAAGATCTCGTAGCGGTTGGTCAGTTGCCAGTCCCGAAGGTCGCTGGCAGCGGCCTCGATGCCGGTCTCCTCGGCAAGCTCGCGGAGCGCCGTTTCGACCAGCGTCTCGCCGCTTTCCTGACTGCCGGTTACCGACTGCCAGTAACCGGCATGCGACGCCCGCTCGAGCAGCAGTACCAGCAGCTCCGGGGTGTGAACCAGGACCAGGACCGACACCGGCTGCTTGTACCGGGTCATGCCAGTCTTGGCAGAGGGGCCGCTCCGTCCGCACGAAGATCAAAGAAAATCCACATCGGCAAGCCTTGCGATCGCCATTCGTCGATGGCCACGACGAGAACCTCCTTGAGGGTCTCGAACAGCGCAGGTTCCTCGGCGCGCAAGGTCTCCGCGCCGGATACGATCAGTACGTAGCCGGGCGCCTCACACCACGAGAAGTCGCGCAGGCAATCCTTCAGAGCATCGAAGTTGTTACCGTACCACTCCGGGAAGTGGAGGTCCTGGCCTAAGCGGGCGAGGACGGCATCAACTTGCGCCGAGTCTGCGAGGCTGACCTCGAAGCAGGCGAAGCTGGCCGCTGCGGCGGCTTTTTTGACTGCCGCCCGGCCGATCTGCGGAAGACGGTAGATTCCGGCTTGGCGTGAATCTTCGAGCAGGGTCTGCAACTTGTCCACACGCATGGTCATTCTCGAATGCGGCGAAAGCTGCCGTAGTGATCGTCGGTGTAGTAGTACTCGCCAGAGGTCGCGACATCCCCGCCGCTCCCCTTGCCGGCGATGATCCGTCGGGGGCCGCGGTCGCGGCGACCCGGCGTCGGCACCGTATACTCCTGATAGTAGCCGCGCGACTGCAAAGGCAGGCGTCGCTCGAAATTGCCGAATACGCTGCCGTCCTTGTGCGGATACGGGAAGGGTCCGCCTTGCCGGATCAGCCGCAGGACGTGCTGTCCCTCGGCGGGTAGCTCGGACAGCGCAATCGTTTTGAGGTACTGCAGTTCGCGCGCCTGCGGCGCACCAGTCAGGCCGAACAGCCCGAGCAGTACTGTGATCAGCAGCAGCCGGAGAAAACCGGCAATTCGCAGCACCGGTAGTTACCCCTTGCTGACCTCTACCTGCGTTTCGACCTTCTGGCGCAGGCGGATATGAAGTTCCCGCAGTTGCTTTTCGTCCACGCTGCTCGGCGCGTCGGTGAGCAGACATTGCGCTCGCTGCGTCTTGGGGAACGCAATCACGTCGCGGATCGAGTCGCTGCCGGCCATCATCGCGACGATCCGATCCAGGCCAAATGCCAGACCACCGTGCGGCGGCGCGCCGTACTTGAGCGCGTCAAGCAGGAAGCCGAACTTGAGCTGGGCTTCTTCATCGCCAATACCCAAGACCTTGAAGACCTCTTCCTGCACGCTTGCCTGGTGAATACGCACCGAGCCGCCACCCAGTTCAGAACCGTTCAGCGCCAGATCGTAGGCTTTGGCCAGGCAACTGCCCGGGTCCGTTTGCAGAAGTGCGAGCTGATCGTCTTTCGGACTGGTAAAGGGGTGGTGACAGGCGGTCCAGCGGTGCTCGTTCTCGTCATAGTCGAACATCGGGAAGTCTACGATCCACACCGGTTCCCAGGCATGGCCATTCAGGAAGCCTTTTTCGTGACCGATCTTGACGCGCAGGGCGCCGAGCGCATCGTTGACCACCTTTCGTTTGTCGGCGCCGAAAAAGATCAGATCGCCTGACTGCGCACCGGTTCGTTCGACGATGCTCTTGAGCGCAAGTTCGTGAAGGTTCTTGACGATCGGCGATTGCAGGCCGATTTCGTTGAGCTGTGTCGCATCGTTGACCTTGATGTAGGCCAGACCGCGGGCGCCGTAGATGCTGACAAACTGGGTGTAGGCGTCGATCTCGCCACGCGTCAGGGTGGCCCCGCCGGGGATGCGCAATGCGGCGATACGGCCACCTGGGCTGTTGGCGACATTGGCGAAGACTTTGAACGAAACATCCTTCAGGACGTCGGTAACTTCAACGAGTTCGAGGGTTACGCGCAGGTCTGGTTTGTCCGAGCCGTAGCGTTGCATTGCTTCGGCGTAAGCCAGACGGGGAAACGGATTGGGCAGATCGGCAGCGATCACCTCCTTGAATACCGCCCGGATGAGCTCCTCCATGAGCTTGATGATTTCGCCCTCGGCCATGAACGAGGTCTCCATGTCGACCTGAGTGAACTCCGGCTGACGGTCGGCACGCAGGTCCTCGTCGCGAAAGCATTTGGTCAGCTGATAGTAACGGTCGAAGCCGGCGACCATCAGCAGTTGCTTGAACAACTGTGGCGATTGGGGCAGGGCGAAGAACTGTCCTGGATGAACACGCGACGGTACCAGATAGTCGCGCGCGCCCTCAGGGGTGCTCTTGGTGAGCATCGGTGTCTCGATGTCCATGAAGCCGGCGTCATCCAGGAAGCGGCGGAAAGCGCGTGCCGTCTGGTAGCGCAGTTGCATGTTTTTTTGCATTGCGGGACGACGCAGGTCGATTACCCGGTGCAAGAGGCGAATGTTTTCCGACAGGTTCTCTTCGTCAAGCTGAAACGGTGGGGTTGCCGACGTGTTGAGAATTTCCATCTCGTGGCAGAGGATCTCGACCTCGCCACTGGCGATATTGGCGTTTACAGTTCCTTCAGGACGGGCGCGAACCCTGCCGACGACTCGCAGGCAGAACTCGTGGCGTACCGATTCGGCGACTTCGAACATCGCCGGACGGTCCGGGTCACAAACGATCTGCGACAGGCCCTCGCGGTCACGCAGGTCAACGAAGATCACGCCCCCGTGATCCCGACGCCGATGTGCCCAGCCACAAAGCCGTACTTCCTGGCCGATGAGTTGTGAATTGACCTGTCCGCAATAATGGGTGCGCATGCTGTTTCCTGGCTGCTGGTGTCAGATTATGGTGGTATTGCCGGTGGTGGTGACCGGCCGTGGTCGTAGCGGTGGCGCCACAACGCCCATCGAGATCACGTACTTCAGCGCCGTATCCACGCTCATGTCCAGTTCGATCACATCCGCCCTCGGCAGCATCAAAAAGAAGCCCGACGTCGGGTTTGGCGTTGTCGGGACGTAGACACTGACATAGTCGCCATCAAGGTGGCGAACCACATCACCACCGGGCTTGCCGGTCAGGAAGGCGATCGTCCACGCATCTCGGCGCGGGTACTCGATCAACAGCGCTTTGCGAAAAGCGTTACCCGACGACGAGAACAGTGTGTCGGATACCTGCTTGACGCTGTTGTAGATCGAATTGACAACCGGAATTCTTGCCAGCAGTTGCTCCCACCAGATGACCAATCGCTGGCCGATAAAGTTGGCAGCCAGCAAGCCGGTAACCATGATGATCAGCAGGGTCAGAATGGCCCCGGCTCCCGGGATGTCGAAGCCGAGCAGGGTGCGTGGGTGTATCGCCGCCGGCAACAGGTGCATCGACTGATCCATGGTGCCGACGATCAGAACCAGGACCCAGGCGGTGATGGCCAGCGGAACCCAGATCAGCAGCCCGGTAATGAAGTAGCGCTTCATTGCTTGGCCGCGCCGGTGTCCGCGGCGGCAACAGTAGTGCTGGCGGGGGCGGTCGTGGTACTTCCCGCCGGTTCGGCGCCGGTGGTGGCCGTCGGTGCACCGGGTGCGGTCTTCGCGGGCTTGCCGCTGCCCTTGAAATCGGTTGCATACCAGCCCGTGCCTTTCAATTGAAAGCCGGCAGCCGTCACTTGCTTGCTGTAGGTGGCCTGACCACAATCGGGGCAGGTGCACAACGGCGAGTCGCTAAGTTTTTGCAGATGATCTTTCTCGAAACCGCAGGAGCCGCAGCGATACGCGTAAATCGGCATGATAAACCCTCGGAAAGAGCCAGAAAAGCGTGGATTATACGCGAACCCGGGAAGGTTCTACCCGCCCCTCCCGCCTTGCGGGGAAGGGCCTGCGTCGCGCTCTCGGACGGCTACAGCAGGCTGACGTAGGCGCGCGTGAGGGGTTTCCCCCAGAACAAGGCAAGCAGCCCGGCCGTCGCCAGGTAGGGGCCGAAGGGAATTGGCACGCTGCGTCCGCGCTTGGCGATAACGATCAGCGCAATACCGACCACGGCGCCGAGGAGCGACGAGAGCAGGATGGTCAGCGGCAGCATCTGCCAGCCCAGCCAGGCGCCGAGCGCAGCGAGCAGCTTGAAGTCGCCGTAGCCCATCCCTTCCTTGCCGGTGGTCAGTTTGAATGCCCAGTAAACGGACCACAGGGAGAGGTAGCCGCTCACCGCCCCGATCACCGCTGACTGCAACTCGGCGAAGGTGCCGACCAGATTGAACAACAAACCGGTCCACAGCAGGAGCAAGGTGATCGAGTCGGGCAGCAATTGCGTGTCAAGGTCGATGCAAGTCAGTGCGATCAGGCACCAGATCAGCAGCATGGCGCCCAGCGCCGCCCAGCCATAGCCGAAATGAAAGGCAGCGAAGGCGCTCAGCAGACCGCTGACCGACTCGACCAGCGGGTATCGTGGTGAAATCGGCTGGTCGCATGCCGAGCAGCGGCCGCGCAGAAACAACCAGCTCAGCACCGGAACATTCTCGATGGCGCTAATCGCATGCCCACAACCGGGGCATCGCGAGCCAGGTCTGGCCAGCGACAGCGGTTCCTGCGCCGGTGGTTCCTGACCGTGGAGTTCGGCGCAGTGGGCTCGCCAGTCGCGCTCCATCATTTTTGGCAAACGATGAATGACGACATTGAGAAAGCTGCCGACCAGCAGCCCGAGCAGGCCACAAAGGACAGGGAATAGACTCGGCGCCAGATCGGCGCCAGCGAGTGGGCCCGGCATTATCCGCCGACTACAGCGCCCAGTTTGAAGATCGGAAGATACATGGCGATGACCATGCCACCAATCAGTACGCCCAGAACGACCATGATCATCGGTTCCATCAAGCTGGAGATCGCCGCGACCGCATCGTCGACCTCGGCCTCGAAGAAGTCGGCGACCTTCCCGAGCATTGAATCCAACGCCCCGGATTCCTCGCCAATGGCCACCATCTGAGTCACCATGTTCGGGAAGAGCTGGGTGTTCTGCATGGCAGAGGTCAGACTGGTACCGGTGCTGACTTCGCTCTGGATCTGTCTGGTCGCAGCCTTGTAGACATAGTTGCCGGCAGCGCCGCCGACGGACTCCAGTGACTCGACCAGGGGGACGCCGGCAGCGAACATGGTCGCCAGCGTGCGCGTCCAGCGGGCGATCACCGATTTGCGAATGACGTCGCCAAAAACTGGCAGGCGGAGGAACAGGCGGTCGAAAAGGATCTGCATTTTTTCTGATCGCTTCAAGGTATAGAAGAACGCAAAGATCGTGAGTCCGATGCTGCCGAAAATTGCCCACCAGTACTCTATGAAGATGTCCGAGATGCCGATTACCACCAGTGTCGGTGTCGGAAGGTCGGCGCCGAAGCTACGGAAAACTTCCTTGAAGGCCGGAATCACGAAGATCATGATCACCGCAGTGATGATGAAGGCGACGACGATGATGGAGATCGGATAGAACAGCGCTGACTTGATCTTCGACTTGATCGCCATGATCTTTTCTTTATAGTTGGCCAGGCGATCGAGCAATGTTTCGAGAATGCCGGCCTGCTCGCCGGCTGCGACCAGGTTGCAGTACAAGGCATCGAAGTGCAGCGGATACTTGCGGAACGCTTGTGACAGCGAGCTACCGGTTTCGACGTCGGCCTTGATGTCGAGTAACAGCTTGCCTACCGTCGGGTTGTCGTGCCCACGACCGACGATGTCGAAAGTCTGCAGCAACGGTACCCCCGCTTTCATCATCGTGGCCAGTTGCCGCGTAAACAGCGTGATATCTTTCTCGGTAACCGATCGCCCACCCTTGAAGCGCTGCCGGGAGATCTTGCTCGGCAGGATTCCCTGACGCCGTAGGGTGGCCTGTACGACAGTCTGGCTACCGGCGCGCTGCTCGCCACGAACGACTTTTCCGGCCTTGTTTTTTCCCACCCAGAGAAAAACGTGTTCCTTGATTTCGGGCCCGGTCTTCCTGCTGGGTTTCGCTGCGGTCGCCATTATTCCCTCTTCTTCAAGCGTTGGTGCTGCCGAGCACCTCATCGAGAGAGGTGAGCCCTTGCTTGACCTTCAACAGTCCAGAACGACGCAGATCATTGACGCCTTCTTTTCTGGCCTGGATTGCAATATCAAGCTCCGATCCGTTGGCCATGATAATGCGCTGAATCGCTTCAGTCACGGGCATTACTTCGTAGAGACCCACCCGTCCTTTGTAGCCGCTGCCCTTGCAGCGCGGACACTCTCCCGGGCCCTGGAGCGTCCAGCTGCCATCAAGATCGCTCTCCGTGAATCCGGCGTTGAGTAGCGTTTCGATCGGCGTATCAAGTGGCTTCTTGCAGGTGCATAGCCGACGCACAAGGCGCTGAGCTGTAATCAGCAAGATGCTCGAGGCCAGATTGAACGTCGGGATACCCATGTTCATCAGGCGCGTCAGAGTCGCCGGCGCATCGTTCGTATGGAGCGTCGACAAGACAATATGCCCGGTTTGTGCTGCCTTGATCGCAATCTCCGCCGTTTCGATATCCCGGATCTCGCCCACCATTATGATGTCCGGGTCCTGTCGAAGGAAGGCCTTGAGGGCCACCGGAAAGGTGAGTCCGGCCTTGTCATCGACATTGACCTGATTGACACCCGCCAAGGCAATCTCGGCAGGGTCTTCTGCGGTGGCAATATTGACCCCCGGTTTGTTCAGGATGTTGAGGCAGGTATAGAGCGAGACGGTCTTGCCCGAACCCGTCGGTCCGGTTACCAGGATCATCCCGTAAGGCCGGTTGATGGCGTCGAGCAGTACGGCTTTCTGCTCAGGCTCGTACCCCAGCGCATCGATCCCCAGCGTGGCGCTGGTCGGATCGAGAATTCGCAAGACGATCTTTTCTCCGTACATCGTCGGCAGGGTGCTGACGCGGAAGTCGATAGCCCTGCTTTTCGACAGCACCAAACGCATGCGGCCATCCTGTGGGACGCGCTTTTCGGCGATGTTGAGGCGCGAAATCACCTTGATGCGTGAGGCGATTTTGTCCTTGATGACCAGGGGCGGGGCGGCCACTTCGCGCAGCAGGCCGTCGATGCGAAAGCGGATACGATAGCTCTTTTCGTAGGGTTCGAAGTGGATGTCTGAGGCACCGTCGTTGATGGCATCGAGCATCATCTTTTGAATGAACCTGACGACAGGCGCGTCATCCACCTCAAGGTTCGCCACCTCGTCCACGCTCTCGTGGCCTTGCTCGTCGGAGAACTCGAGGTTGATTTCCTCGTTGCTCAGGCCTCTTAGAGCGTCCCCCACCGATTCGGAGAGTTTCGCTACCAGGGCAAGAAGCTTGTCTTCCTCAACGACTACCGGGTCGACCGCCAAACCCGTCTGAAAGCGGATTTCGTCGAGGGCTCGCAGGTTGGTTGGATCGGCGATGGCGATCGCCAGTCGGTTACCACGCTTGTAGAGGGGCGCCACTTGGTGGGTGGCGATAAGTTTCCCGTCGATAAGATTCTTCTGGATATGGGCGTCGTCGATAGCCGCCAGATCGAGAAGTGGATAACCGAACTTGTCCGACGCAAAACGCGCCAGCTCGATGAAGGTGGCCTTGTGGGCGCTGACCAGTTGCCCGATCAACGATTTCCGGCTGGCCGCGGCTTGCGCGAGCAAAGACTCAACCTCGGCTTCCTTGAGCCGATCAGCTTGTACAAGCGAACGAGCGAGGCCGCTGAGCGGCGGATGTTGCGGATTGGCTGCCATGTCTCCCAAAAGGACCTTGCACTGCGTAGTGAACCATCAGGTCCCGGCTTTACCGGGGTGGCTCTGTTGATGATGCATTGACTCTGCGCATTTGTAAAGACTGCAGCAGGCGCACGGATAAGCCATGAAAACCATAGGCTTGTTGCCGGGTGCGATCACCGCCTGCGACGTGATCGCCGGCCGTGGAAGCGTTGCGACAGCTATTCGGCCGCAGCTTCGACGACGACCAGTGCGCTCATGTCCACCACTCTGCGCACGGTTGAGGTCGGTAGCAGCACATGTACCGGTCGAGCCGCGCCAAGCAGGATCGGACCCACCGACATGCCGTCACCACCGGTCATCTTGAGCAGGTTGTAGGAAATGTTCGCGGCATCCAGATTGGGCATCACCAGGAGATTGGCCTCGCCGCTGAGTGGCGATTCCGGATCAGACTGGTTCCGTATCGCTTCCGAGAGCGCGCTTTCGCCGTGCATTTCGCCGTCGATTTCCAGATCAGGCGCCTTGGCGCGGACGATCCTCACCGCTTCGCTCAGCTTGCGCGTGGCAGCGGTCTGCGACGAGCCGAAGTTCGAATGTGATAACAGCGCCACCTTGGGCTTGATCGTGAAGCGGCTGACCGCCTCGGCGGCCATCAGGGTGATCTCGGCCAGTTGCTCGGCATCGGGATCCTCATTGACGTGTGTATCGCAGAGGAAAAGCGCCCGCCCAGGCAGCAAGACGTGGGTCATCGCGGCCATCGTGCTGCGGCCGGGTGCTTTGCCAATGACCTCGTCGATCTGCCGCAGGTGATGGGAAAACCGGCCGGAAAGGCCGCAGATCATCCCGTCTGCGTAGCCAAGCTTGAGCAGAATGGCACCGATAATCGTATTGTTGGTGCGCAAACGCGTCTTGGCGATGTCGATAGTTACCCCATGGCGCTTTCTCAGCTGATGATAAGTCTTCCAGCATTCCTTGTAGCGTTCGTCGCTGGCCGGGTCGACGATCTCGAAATCCGTGCCGGGCTCCAACTTTGAACCGAGCCTCTTGAGTCGCGCCGAAATCACATCGGGGCGGCCAATCAGAATCGGGCGCGTCAAACCTTCACTGATGATCGTCTGTGCAGCCCGGAGCATCCTTTCATCCTCGCCATCGCAATAAACGATGCGCGTCTCGCGGACGCGCTTGGCGGCCGAGAAAACCGCGCGCATGCCAAAGCCGGTCTGGTAAACGAACTCCCGCAGCTTCTCGCGGTAGGCGTCGAGGTCGGCAATCGGCCGCGTTGCCACGCCGGATCGCATCGCGGCCTCGGCCACGGCCGGCGCGATGGTGGTGATCAAACGCGGATCGAAGGGTTTGGGAATCAGGTAATCGGCGCCAAACGCCAACTCCTGATCGGCATAGGCCATCGCTACCTCATCGCTCACCTCCCACTGCGCCATCTCTGCCAGCGCTCTGACGCAGGCCATCTTCATTTCCTCGTTGATGCTGGTGGCGCCGACATCAAGGGCGCCGCGAAAGATAAACGGGAAGCAGAGCACATTGTTGACCTGGTTGGCGTAATCCGAACGACCGGTGGCCATGATCACGTCCGGGCGCACCTGGTGCGCCAGCTCGGGCATGATCTCCGGCGTCGGATTGGCCAACGCGAAAACGATCGGTCGCTCGGCCATGCTGGCAAGCATTTCGGGTTGGAGGATGCCGGCGGCGGACAGCCCGAGAAAAACATCGGCGCCGTTGAGCGCTTCGGCCAGTGTCCGGCAGCCGGTGTCACGCGCATAACGCGCCTTGTTCGGCTCCATGTCGGCGTCTCGCCCGGCGTAAATCACCCCTTTCGAGTCGCAGACGATAATGTTTTCGCGCCGCACTCCCAACTCACACCACAGGTTGAGGCAGGAAATGGCTGCGGCACCGGCGCCCGAGCAGACGACGGTCACTTCGTCGATCTTTCTGCCGGTCACCTGGAGCGCGTTGAGGATCGCCGCCGACGAAATGATCGCCGTGCCATGCTGATCGTCATGAAAGACCGGAATCGTCATCCGTTCCTTGAGCTTGGCTTCGATGTAGAAGCACTCCGGCGCCTTGATGTCTTCCAGATTGATGCCGCCCAGTGTTGGCTCCATGGCGGCGATCATGTCGATCAGCTTGTCGGGGTCCCTTTCGGCGAGTTCAATGTCGAAGACATCGATGCCGGCAAACTTCTTGAACAGACAGCCCTTGCCTTCCATCACCGGTTTCGCGGCCAGGGGACCGATGTTGCCGAGCCCGAGGACGGCCGTTCCGTTGGTAATCACGCCAACGAGATTGGCCCGCGATGTGTAGAGGCTGGCAGAACCGGGGTCATCGACGATGGCATGGCAGGCGAAAGCAACGCCAGGGGAATAGGCGAGCGCCAGATCGAGCTGATTGTTCAGTCCCTTGGTCGGCTGGACAGCAATCTTGCCCGGAGTCGGGGAACTGTGATATTCGAGGGCAGCATCGCGAAGGTCGGCTTGGCGCTGATCGTTTTCCATAATGGCTCCTGACGCAGTGTTCATCAAAACTGAAAAAAAGCGCGTAACTTTAGCTGACCCAAGCGATTTGCACAAAGTTCATGTTTTCTCCATACGCTGTCGGTGCCAGCCGGGGAGCATTCATCGACGGGCGGGCGCGAAACTCATCGCTTGCCAGGCACTGCCTCGGCAGGGCCTCCAGCAATGCACTCTAGCGCGAGCGCTGTGGTCGCGGCAGGGGTAAAATGATGTCAGCACGCGTGATCTGCAATGCCACGTGGCTAGTCTTGAAGCTGCCGCGTGCCTTCGACTTCATGGGAGATGATGAATGGGCCAAACCACCACCAGTAATCTGCGTACGGTCGCCCTTGTCGGCCACGGCGCCGCCGGCAAGACCACCCTCGCCGAAAGCCTGCTCGCCGCGGCCGGCGCGATCAGTAGCCGCGGCGCTGTCGAGAAGGGTAATACCGTTTGCGATTTCGATCCGCAAGAGAAGGAATTTGGCCACTCGCTGAATGCGGCGCTGGTGGGCTTTCCGTGGCGGGGTGTGCAGGTTCATCTGATCGATACCCCGGGCTTTCCCGACTTCGCCGGGCAGGCGATCAGTGCGCTGGCCGCCGTAGACACCGCTCTGGTGGTGATCAATGCGCAGAACGGCATCGAGCTCTCAAGCGAACGGATGATGCAGCTGGCGGCTGCGCGCGGCGTCTGCAGGATGATCGTCATCAACAAGATCGACGCCGACAACGTCAATCTGCCGGCGCTGGTCGGGGAAATCCGCGAACGCTTCGGTCGTGAATGCATGTTGCTGGATCTGCCAGTCAAGCAGGGCAGCGAAGTCGTCGAGTTGCTCGGGCACGAAACCGGCGAGAGCGACTTCGAATCTGTCGCTGCGGCGCACCGCGCGTTAATCGATCAGATCGTCGAGGAGGACGAGGAGCTACTTGCTCGCTATCTGGACGAAGGGGTCGATCCCAGTCCGGACGAACTCCATCGGCCGTTCGAAAAAGCGCTACGTTCGGGCCATCTGATTCCGATTCTGTTCGTTTCGGCAAGAACCGGCGCCGGCATTCCGCAACTCCTCGATGTCCTTGCCCAGCTGGCACCCAGTCCGGCCGAGGGAAACCCGCCACCCTTCTATCGCGGGGGGCCGGAGGGGCCAGCGGAAGCCTTTCAGGCAGACCCCGATCCGGACAAGCATGTTCTCGCCCACGTCTTCAAGATCGTCAGTGATCCTTTCATTGGCAAGGTCGGCGTTTTCCGCGTTCATCAAGGCACCATCAGGAAGGATTCACAGCTTTTCGTTGGTGATGGCAAGCGTCCCTTCAAGGTCGGTCACATCTACCACCTGCAAGGCAAGGAGTATGTCGAGGCCGAGACCCTGATCCCTGGCGACCTGGGCGCCATTGCCAAGGTTGAAGAGATCGAGTTCGATTGTGTTCTGCACGATTCGCACGATGAAGACCACATCCACCTGAAACCGCTCGAGTTTCCGCAGCCGATGCAGGGACTCGCCGTTCATGCCAAACGCAAGGCGGACGAGCAACGTCTGTTCGAGATTTTGCACAAGCTGGAGGTGGAGGACCCGTGTTTCCGGATCGAACGGCATGCGGCGACCAACGAAACGGTCATTCGCGGCATCGGTGAAATGCACTTGCGCGCCAAGCTGACGCGCCTCGCACAGCAGTACAAACTGGAACTCGATACCACCCCGCCGCAGATTGCCTATCGTGAAGCGATCACGGGCTCGGCCGAGGGGCACTGCCGGCACAAGAAACAGAGCGGTGGCGCGGGTCAGTTCGGCGAAGTTGCGCTGCGCGTCGAAGCCCTCGAACGGGGTGCCGGCTTTGAGTTCGTCGATATCGTCAAGGGCGGCGTCATCCCGGGAGTGTTCATGGCATCGGTCGAGAAAGGGGTTCGTCAGGCCCTTGCCGACGGTGTGGTTGCCGGCTTTCCGGTGCAGGACTTGCGTGTCACGGTGTACGACGGCAAGACCCACCCGGTGGACGGCAAGGACATCGCCTTCACCACCGCTGCTCGCAAAGCCACCGTCGACGCGATTCGTGCCGCCAAACCGATCATCCTCGAGCCGGTGGTGGAGATCGAAATCCTTGCGCCGGAAGCGATGACCGGCGATCTCACCGGGGACCTTTCCAGCAAGCGGGGCCACCTGACCGGCACGCAGCCGCGCGGTCCCGGGGTGATGGCAATTACCGGCGAGGTGCCGCTGGCCGAACTCGACAACTACCAGTCGCGTCTGAAGTCGCTGACGGGTGGACAGGGTTCGTACAGCATTGCTTTTTCGCACTACGCGCAGGTGCCGCCGGCAACGCAACAACAACTCGCTTCGCAGCACAAGGTCGTCGAAGAAGAGTAAGCGTCAGCGGTGAGCGACGGGCGCGTAGTCGTGAGCGATCCTGGCAGCGTCTCTGACTGGTTTCTCCCGCTGGCCCGCCGCTTGCTGTATCTCTGGGTGCGGACCTCGGTTTTCCCGGCGAAGTCGCAGGAACTGGCTCTCGATCCGGAGAAGCCGGTCTGCTACGTGTTGCAGAACCGGCACCTCTCGAACCTGCTGGTTCTTTTCGAGGAGTCCCGGCGGGCGGGTCTGCCGCGCGCCGAGGCGCCGATCGACCTTGCCGGGCAGCGCTTGGCGCGCTCGTTCTTCTTTCTCAATCGCGACCGCAGCCTCGCCGGCCGGGAGCGCGACAGCCGTGCGCAGTCGACGTTGCTGGCGGCTATGGTCCGTCAGGCCGTCGTCGACCCGCAAGTCGACGTACAACTGGTCCCGGTACTCATCCTCTGGGGACGCGCCCCCGGCAAGCAGGATTCGATTCTCAAGGCGCTGTTCTCGGAAACCTGGCGCCCGCCTGGCGCCTGGCGACAGCTGCTGGCAATCGTGCTGCACGGCCGCCATGTTCTGGTGCGCTACAACGCACCGATTTCGCTGCGCAAGCTGCTGCCGGAAGGATTCGACGAAGAGCGGGCGCTACGCAAGCTGTCGCGGGTCTTGCGCGTTCATTTTTACCGCCAGCGGCAAATGGCCATCGGCCCTGATTTGTCGCACCGTAACACCCAGGTCAGTGCGGTGCTCTCCGGCGAGCGGGTGCGCGCGGCGATCGCCAAGGAGGCCGCGACACAGGGTATATCGCCCGAGGACGCACGCGCGAGGGCCGGCAGTTTTGCACTGGAGATCGCGTCCGATTATTCCTACGGTGCGGTGCGCGCGCTCGAGCTGTTCCTGGCCTGGTTGTGGGCGCGACTCTACGATGGTATCGAATTGCACAATTTCGACGTCGTTACGCGCATCGCCCCGGGCCACGAAATCGTCTACGTACCTTGTCACCGTAGCCATATCGACTACCTGCTGTTGTCGTATCTGATTCACCGCAATGGCCTGACCCCACCGCACATCGCTGCCGGCGCCAACCTCGACCTGCCGATCGTCGGCGCCTTGCTACGCCGTTGCGGCGCATTCTTCCTGCGCCGCAGCTTCAAGGGTCAGCCGCTATACGCTGCGGTCTTCGACGACTATCTTCAGCTGATGCTTGCCCGTGGCTTCCCGCTCGAATACTTCATCGAGGGCGGGCGCAGCCGCAGCGGCAGGATGTTGGCGCCAAAAGCCGGCATTCTCGGCATGACCGTGCACAGTTTCATCCGTGAGCACACCCGGCCGCTGGTATTCGTGCCTGTATACATCGGCTACGAGAAGCTTTTCGAGGGGCGCACCTACCTCGGTGAACTGGCAGGGAAAGCCAAGCAGAGGGAATCGCTGTTGGGCATCCTGAAGAGTCTCCGTAGTCTCAAGCGGGTGTTTGGCAAGGTTCACGTCAACGTCGGCGAACCGCTGATTCTGGCCGGATTTCTCGACGCCCAGTACCCCGCCTGGCGTGACCAGGCTGCCGAAGGTCCTTCAGCATGGTCGCGGGCAGTGACGCGCCGCGCCGCGGCCGAACTGGCCAAGCGCATCAACGAGGCGGCGGTGCTCAATCCGGTGAACCTGATCGCGCTCACCATGCTGGCGACGCCGAAGCATACCGCCGACGAGCAAGTGCTGCAGCGGATGATCGAGCACTACCAGGCACTGTTCGCCGAAGCCTCGTATGCCCCGCCAGGCATCGCCTGCACGCTCGATGCACCGGCGGTGGTGGCCTACGCCGAGCGACTGGCCATTGTCGAACGCTTCGCTGATTCCCTGGGCGAACTGATTCGTGTGCCGGCAAGACAGGCGCCTTTGCTCGCTTACTTCCGCAACAACGTACTCCATCTGTTTGCCCTGCCGGCGGTGATTGCCTGCCTGTTGAGCCACAACCGCCGCCTCGATGGCACACGTGTGGCGCAGGCGGTGCGCGGCATCTACGCCCTGATGCGAGCCGAGCTGTTCCTTCGCTGGCCGCTGGAAGAGTTGTCGGCAGCCAGCGAAGCGGTCATTGGCGTGCTGGTCAGGCGCGGCCTTCTGTATCGCACCGAATCGTCCGCCTGGCTCGCAGCTCCCGAGCCGACCAGTCAGGAATTTGCCGAGTTGCATCTGCTCGGTGAAAGCATTCGCCCTCTACTTGAGCGGCACTTCCTCACCCTGGCGCTGCTCGAGCAGCAGGGAAGCGGCCAAATTGGCCGCGCGGCGCTGGCAGACAACTGCCAGCGTCTGGCACAACGGTTAGCGCTGCTCTACGACTTCAATACGCCGGAAATTGCCGACAAGGCGACCTTTTCGGTTTTCATCGCCAGTCTGATCGAAGCGGAATTCCTGTGCGAGGATGAAGCGGGTTTGCTGCATTTCGACGAGCGCCTGATGATGCCGCTGAGCGACGCTGAACTCGTGCTCTCGGCCGCGGCCAGGCAGGCGATCCGGCGTATGGCGGGGGCCGGTGCCCGCGTCGCAGAGCAGCCGGCAACCTGAACGGCGTGATACTCAGGCGTGCGAGCCGCCGCTGCCCCGTGCGGCCTGCTCGAGGCGCTGCTTTTCGGCAAACACCTTGTTCGCGTAGCCGGTGTCAGGGTCTTTCGACGAGCCGCCATAATGTTGCAGGCCGCGGGTTAGACTGCCACGCCAGCGGATCGCCTCCTCAAGAACATGGACGCCGACCTGGATGTTGGTTACCGGGTCCAGAAAGGGCTGCTCACCCGCGCCTTCCGGAACCTTGTCCAGGTGGAAACCCGGCATCACCTGCATCAGGCCTTGGGCACCGACCGGGCTTTCGGCAAAGGGATTGAACCGCGATTCGATACCGATGATGGCAATGATCAGCAAGGGATCGAGACGATGCTCGCGCCCGACGCTCTGCGCAGTGGCGAAGATCGGGATCAGTGCTTCCGGCGCAACGCGGTAGCGACGCGACACGTAGTCGAGGGCGCGCTTCAGCGATGGCTTCAGAGTTTCCGGAGTAGATTCGACGGTGGCTGTCGGTGATGCTTCAGCGGCGGCCACTGGCAGGCCTTCGGGGACGGCTGAACCTTCTTCCTCGTGGGTTGCAGATGCGGCAAGCGTTGCGCTTCTCTTGTCGGCGCTGATGCTGCCACTGAAGGCCGGCTTGATGGTGCCGAGAACGAGCATCAGGCCAACGATGATCAAACCATATTGAATGAAACTCAAGGTGGCGTCAGTACGACGCGCCCTGGTGCCTTTGAACAGACTGGTAGTAGACATGCTCTCTCCTTACCTTTCGTCATCGTGCCAAAGCGACGGCCCGACGATGGACGGTTACAGGCGGGTGCAAAGCCTCGAAATTGGGGGAAACACGTACCCTGAGGCCGGGACTCTGTGCGGTGGGATGCGCCGCGAGCAGAGGGGCGGATTGAAGCTGGGCAGCTGAGCTTGCGTTGTGCCGATTCAGCTGACGACTGAAAGTGTCTTTCTTCCTTTCAGCAGGAGGCGAACTCTATTGATTATCAGAGACTTGGTCAACCCGGCTCGCCGAACGTGTTTCCAGGAAGAGCGTTCGGGCGTCACCCGGAAGGGGTGAACCGGCCGCCTGGGCACACTGCAGGTCGCCGCTACAGCCCTTGCTTTAAGGGGCGTCGAGGCATCACTGGGCGGGCGAGCGGTGGCCTTCGTCATGGTGGTCTGGCGCAGGATAGAAGTGTTGTGCAATTACAACAGTCAGGGTCGGATGTAGCGCCGTGCGATGCTCACGCGGCGTGGCGACGCGACCATCGCCGTGGCTTCCGGCCGAGTCCTTCGCCACCGCCACGGCGCGCAGGTAGCGCGGCGCGAGGGTGCTCACCCGATATAATGCCCGCACTCGCCTAAAAAACCCGACTGACTGCTCGGCAGCCCGACGCTGATCAATGGACATCGCGCTTCTCCTCTTGCTCGTCCTGCTCAACGGCGTTCTCGCCATGGCGGAAATCGCCGTCGTGTCTTCCCGACAGTCACGCCTGCAGAAACTCGCCGATGATGGCAACCTGGGCGCTCGCTCGGCGTTGGCACTGAGCAAAGAGCCGTCGACTTTCCTGTCGACCATCCAGGTCGGTATCACCACCATCGGCATCCTGAGTGGAGCCATCGGCGAAGCGGCGCTGGCAGTGCCGCTGGCCGAATGGTTGAGCGGGTTTTCGCCACTCGCTCCCTACGCCAGGGCGATCGCTCTGACGGTGGTGGTCGGCGGGGTGACGTATTTCGCAGTTGTGGTGGGCGAACTCGTTCCGAAGCGCCTCGGCCTGCTTGCGCCGGAGCGCGTTGCCGCGCTGATCGCGCCACCGATGGGCCTGCTGTCTGGCCTGGCGCGCCCGCTGGTATGGTTGCTCTCGTCGTCGTCCAGCTTGCTCCTGCGCCTGATCGGCGCACGACCAACGCAGGCGTCCTCGGTGACCGACGAGGAAATCAAGCTGTTGATGGACCAGGGTGCCAGGGCCGGCGTCTTCCACGCCAGCGAGCAGGACATTGTTTCCAACGTCCTGCGGCTCGACGAACAGCGGATCAGCGCGATCATGACCCACCGCAAGGACATCTATCTGCTCGACTTGAATGACAGCGAAGCGGAGATTCGCAACTGCCTCGCCGAGAGCCCGCACAAACGCATTGTCGTCTGCCGCGAGGGTCTGAAGCACATCGTTGGCGTCTTGCGCACCGGTGAGTTGCTCAAGGGCGCCCTCTTTGGCGAGCCGCTGTCGATCGAGCCCTTCGTCAGACCGGCACTCTACGTGCCGGCGAGTGTGACGACGACCCAGTTGCTCGAAACCTTCCGCCGGGCGCGCCAGCAATGCGCGTTGATGGTCGACGAGTACGGCGAGTTGCAGGGTCTGGTCACGCTCACCGACGTGCTGACTTCCATCGTCGGCGATCTCCCCGCCTACGATACGCCCGAGGAGATCGATATCGTCGTGCGCGAAGATGGCTCCTGGCTGGTGGACGGCGGCGTCACCCTCGAACGTCTGCGGGCCATCCTCAGAATCGCCTCCGAACTGCCGGGCGAGGAAGAAAACGCCTTCCATACTCTGGGTGGCTTGATCATGTACGTGCTCGGCCACATTCCCGCGCCAACGGATCACTTCGAGCTCGCCGGCCTGCGCTTCGAAGTGGTGGATATGGATCGAAACCGAGTCGATAAGGTCCTGATTGCGCGCGTTATTCCTCAGCCAGAAGCGGTGTCTGGGAGCGACGCCTGAGCTTGCCTGGACGGGCTGGCACGCTCGCGGCGAGGCGCCAGGCAGCAATCACGCCGCATAGCGCGTCGGGTCGGCCATGCCAGCGGCGACAAACCCGGCTCGCCGCAGGCGGCACGAATCGCAGGCACCGCAGGCGCTGCCGAGCGCATCGGCCTGGTAGCAGGAAACGGTCAAGCGGTAGTCCACCCCGAGTTCGGTACCGCGCTGGATGATCTCTGCCTTGCCGAGATCGATCAGCGGCGCGTGGATGTTCAGCGTCGCACCTTCGACGGCCGCCCTGGTCGCCAGCCTGGCCATTCTTTCGAATGCTTCGATGTACTCTGGCCGGCAATCGGGATAGCCGGAGTAGTCGACGGCGTTGACGCCGACAAAAATATCGTGGCTGCCGAGCACCTCGGCCCACGCCAACGCCAGCGAGAGCATGATCGTATTGCGCGCCGGCACGTAAGTGACCGGAATGCCCGCCTCAACACCGTCGACGGGGATGGCGATGCTGTTGTCGGTCAGCGCGGAGCCGCCGAAGTCGTCCAGCTTGAGGCGCAGCACTCGATGCTCGCTGGCGCCCATCGCTGCGGCAACGGCTGCCGCCGCCTGCAGCTCGGCACGGTGACGCTGGCCGTAGTCGATCGACAGGCAGAAGCATTGAAATCCGGCAGCTTTGGCGATCGCCAGCGTCGTCGCTGAGTCGAGTCCACCGGAGAGGAGAACGACGGCACGCGGTGTGTGAGGTGAAGGAGTCGGTGGCATGGGTTGGTGAATATACCAGTGTTCCCGGGTCATCGATTTGTCTTTGGCCACGGCTGACGACAATCGTCGTGCGGGCCTGGCCAGCAGCATCGGCTTGTCGAGCGGGAAACAGCCCTGGCGGGCGACAGATGTTACCTAGCCACGGTGCGCATGGAGCCTGCCCCAGGCTACCCGGAGAGCAGCACCGAGAACTCGCGCTCGAGCAGCTCTGCGCTGCCCAGGTTGAGCTCGACGAGGCGGCGCAGGTGGCTTGCGCTGTCGAGGTCTATGGTCCGGCAGACGAGACCGGCTTGTTGGTCTTCGACGTGGACGATGAGAGTCTGCATGCTGATCTGGTTGTCGACCTCGTTGAGGTCGACACGTAGCTCGGCCGCTACGCCGGGCCGAAGATCGGCACCTTCTGGCAGGCGTACCAACGCGCCTTTCAGCGAAATATCTCCCACGCGTACCTCGATCTGGACGTCACCGATGATCAACTGCGCTGGCGAATCAAAGGCGATACGGCAATAGCGACGTCGTTGCTCATTCATGGCGGCTTGCTCTCGAGGCCTATCTGCCTCGAATTTTACCCCAAAGAACCTTGTGCAGTTGCAACTGGAAGCGCACCGGCAGGCGATCGGCGATTACCCATTCGGCCAGTGTCGCCGCCGCCAGTTCACCCTCCACCGGCGAAAAAAGCAGCGGGCAGCGCGTCGCGAGTTGCCGTTCCGCGATCAACTGGCAAGCCCAGTCGTAGTCTACGCGGTCCTTCAGCACGAACTTGAGCTCGTCGTTGGCGGTCAGCAGGGGAAGGTTTTCCCAGCGATTGCGGGCGCTCTCGCCGGAACCGGGCGCTTTGAGGTCGACGACGCGCGCCACGCGCGCATCGACCTTGCCGATATCGAGAGCACCGGAGGTTTCCAGCGAGACGGCATGACCGGCATCACTGAGTGCGCTCAGCAGCAGCAGGCAGGCGGACTGGGCGAGGGGTTCGCCACCCGTAACGCAAACGTGGCGTACCTCGTGCCGGGCGACCTCGGCGAGAATCTCCGGCAGCTGCATCGTCTGACCGCCGGTGAAGGCGTAGGCTGTATCGCACCACACGCAACGCAGTGGGCAGCCGGTCAGACGGACAAAGACCGTTGGCAAGCCGACGCGGGAGCTTTCACCTTGCAGGGAGACGAAGATCTCGCTGATCTTCAGCGAAGGCTTTTTGACGGCGCCCTCCACCCGCTTATTTCTTCAGGCGCTGCCTGGCCGCATTGGCTGCCGAGCTTTCCGGATACTTGGCGAGCAGTGCTTCAAGCGTTGCCCGCGCACTCTTGCTATCACCAAGTTCCTGCTGACAGGTGGCGACGTTGAGCAAGGCATCGGCCGCTTTGGCGTGTGCCGGCCACTTGCTGACCACCATCCGCTGTGCGTCAATCCCCTTCTTGCAGTCACGCAGCGCGTAATGCGCATTGCCGAGCCAGTAGTACGCGTTGGGCGTCAGCGTGCTGTCCGGATGGGCCTTGGCGAAAGCTTCGAAAGCGGCCGCCGCTTCCTTCAGCTTGTTGGCCCTGAACAGATTGAGCGCCGCCTCGTACTCACGCGTCTCGGTTGCCGGGTCGCTGGCGACCTTTTTGGGGCTTTCAGCCGGCGCTTGTTGGCTGCCGCCCGCAGGAGCTGCGTCGGTACCTGAGGCGACCGGCGCTTCGATTTTGCGCAGGCGACCGTCGAGGTCAACGTAAAAATCCTGTTGCCGTTTCTTGGCCGCCTCGAGTTCGTAGTTCAGCGTCTCGACCTGACCACGCAGGCGTGCATTCTCGTCACGCAAGGCCTGGATCTGGTTGGCGAGCTCCATCTGCCCCTTGGCGACGGTGTCAAGGCGCTCGTTTGACTTGATGCTCAGGTCGTCTACTTTCCGTCTGGCCTCCTCGTCGTCAAAGAGGCCGGCATGCGCCTGTTGCGCGCCAAGGCCGGCAAGCAACAAAGCAATGGACAGAACGCGTCTCGTGGCCGGCAGGCGATCGGTGAGCGTTTCTGACATCCTAGAACTCGCCGCTGTACAACATGTCCGCCCGGCGGTTTTCTGCCCAGGCGGTGTCGTTGTGACCTTCATTCTTCGGCTTCTCTTCGCCCAGGCTGACCGACTCGAGCTGCGCTTCCTGGGCGCCAAGCAATGCCAACATGCGCTTGACTGCATCGGCCCGCTTCTGGCCAAGTGCCAGGTTGTATTCACGGCTACCGCGTTCGTCGGTGTTGCCCTGGATCAGCATCTTGAACTGGCGGTTCTCGGTGAGAAACTTGGCGTGGGCGGCCACCAGATCCTTGTACTCGGCCTTGACCTCGTAGTTGTCATAGTCGAAGTACACGCTGCGCTTCGACAGGATATTCTTTGGATCGGTGAGGGCAGCCGGCAGGCGGTGGCTGTCCACGCCGCCTGCGGTGACCGTGGCGACTCCGGGTCCGCCCCGCGTCTCGACGGGAGCGCCGGTTTGGCCCTCGTTGTCGGGCGTCGAGCTGCAGGCCGCAAGCAAGAGAGCAAGAGCGGCCGGGATGACGAGTTGTTTCATGTCTTTCTCCTGCGGGAAATTATCAATTAAAGCGGATGGTTATTTGTTGAAAGGACCCCACGCCGGCTCACGGACATCGCCGGCCGAAATGGAAAGGCGTTGCTTGATGCGGCCATCAATCGAAACGGCGGAGAGTACGCCACGCCCACCGGACTCGGTGGCAATCAGAATCATCCTGCCATTCGGCGCGAAGCTCGGTGATTCATCCTTGTAGGAGTCGGTAAGAACTTGCACCTGCCGGCTGGCCAAGTCCATCACGCTCAAACGAAAACCACCATCACGCCGGCTGATGAAGGCCATCGACTTCCCGTCGGGGGAAAGGCGTGGCGTCACGTTGTAGCTACCTTCGAAACTCACCCGCTGCGGGTCGCCGCCGGTGGCGCCAACCCGGTAGATTTGTGGGCTGCCACCACGATCCGACGTGAAGTACACCGATTGCCCGTCCGGGGAGAAATGAGGCTCGGTGTTGATCGCGCTGGCTGTCGTCAGGCGCTGCGCTCCTGAGCCGTCGGCGTTGACGATGAAGATCTGCGAGCCACCTTCCTTGCTCAGCACCACCGCCAGGCGATTTCCGTCAGGCGCCCAGGTGGGTGCCGAGTTCGATCCCTTGAAGTTGGCAACCACGATGCGCTTGCCGGAGGCCAGCGAGTGCACGTAGACCACCGGCTTCTTGTTCTCGAAGGAGACATAGGCCAGACGACCGCCATCCGGCGACCAGGCGGGCGAGATGATCGGTTCCTTCGAAATCAGCGCTGCCTGCGCATTCTGGCCATCCGCGTCGGCAATGTGCAGCTCGTAGCGCGTGGCGCTCGCCCTGACCACGTAGGCGATGCGCGTCGAGAAAATACCCGGCTCACCAGTCAGCTTTTCGTAGATCATGTCCGCGATGCGATGGCCAGCGGCCCGCAGCATCGGTTTCGAAGTCACAAAGGCGGAGCCACCGAGCCCGACCTGCTTGTTGACGTCATAAAGGCGGAAGCGTGCCTCCTGCCGACCGTCTGGACTCGTGCCGATGCTGCCAGCGGCCAGCGCGTCGGCCCCCCTGTTTTTCCACTCGTCATAAACAGGGCTTGATGCCTCGGTCATGGGGCCGCCACCGCTGTCAACCATCTTGAACAGGCCGCTGCGTTCCAGGTCGGCACGCACCACCGAGGTGACGATACGCGATGCGCCAGGATCGCCGCCGAACTCGGCAATGGCAATCGGGATGCGATTGGCACCGGCACCCGTGATTTCTATGGTCAGTTGGGCGTGGGCCGGGAGGTGCAGGAAGAAGGCCAAGGCGCAAACGGCGAGCGGGCCGGCACGACGGAGTTGGAGCAAGATGCGAAACATGGCGCTTGTCCAGTACGGAATGCGCGATTATATCGCCTTTGCATGCGAAGGATTTGTAACGAAGCGTGATCTTGCCGATGCCGGCACCCGTTGCCTGCTGAAATAGCGCCAAAAAGCCCTTGAGCATGTCGAGGACCGGTAAGTCCGGCTGCTCCTGGGCTTCGCCAGTCAGCTGGCGGGTTACGTTAGTCGTCCCTCGGCCGGTAAGGGATTTTCAGCACCCGGTCGAAGAGCTCCGCTTGGGCTGGTTTGGGTAATGGCGACGACTTGCGGATAGCCCGCTCGACGGCGGCATCAAGGGCCGCGTTGCCGCTTGAGCGGAGGATCTTGACATCGAGGACGTCGCCCGAGGGAAGCTGGGTGACCTCGAACAGCGCCTCCGGATTGCCATCGATGCCCGGCGGCAGCGTGATGTTGCCGCGAATCTTGCCACGAACCCTGTCGATATACTCGGCCAGGCCGCGCGCTCGCGCGGCCGCCGCCTGCTCGGCCTGCAACTGCTTGAGCTGGCGCGCCTCGGTCGCCGCCCGGGCGCGCTGATCGTCAGCTGCTTTCTGAGCCGCTTTCTCGGCTGCCTTCTGAGCCGCCTTCTGTTGTTCCAGCAGTTTCTTTTCTCGTTCCAGTTCGTCGTCAAAAGTCGGACGAGGCTCGGGTTTTGGCTGTTCCTTCTTCGGCGGTTCTTTTGGCTTCGG
>NZ_JAVTWB010000211.1:24314-33947 GCF_032229525.1 Accumulibacter sp.
GGCTCTGGTTTGGGCTCGGGTTTTGGTTCCGGCTTTGGCGGTGGGCTTGGCTCCGGTTTGCCAACCGCGACTGGTGCCGGCGCGCTGCGCCAGACCTCGACCTCGACCGATTTTGGTGTCTGGCTTTTCCATTGCACGCCGAAGAACAGTGCGGCGACGAGCAGCAGGTGAACGATTGCCGACAGCGCCAGCGATGGCCATTTGGCTGGAGCTTCTGTTTGCGGCGGTCGCGTTACGGTATCGTCGGATTCCACAGATCAGAAACTCACTTGTCGGCCAGTTGAACGAGAAGGCCGATGCGTTTGACCTGCTTGCTCTGGAGCTCGTCCATGACCTTGAGTACCGCTTCGTAATTGACTTTCGGATCGCCGGCGATGACCACCGCCAGGTCGGGGTTCTTCTCTTGCGCGGCAAGAATCGCCTCTGACAACTCGCGGCGGCTGACGCCGCGCTCGCTGCCGTTCGGCGTTCGCAGTTCCAGCGTCTGGTTGGCACGCACGATCACCTGCAGCGCTTCGGCTGGCGGTTGCGCCGCTTTGCCAACCGAGGGCAAGTCGATGACCGCGGTGGTCATCATCGGCGCGGTGACCATGAAGATCACCAGCAGCACCAGCATGACGTCGATGTAGGGGACGACGTTGATCTCGTTCTTCAGACGGCGTGGACGCATGACCTTACCTCACCTGTCTTTGCAGGATGTTCGAGAACTCCTCCATGAAGGATTCGAAGCGCGACGACAGACGGTCGATGTCGTGCGCAAAGCGGTTGTACGCGACCACCGCCGGAATCGCTGCAAAAAGGCCGATCGCGGTCGCCACCAGCGCTTCGGCAATGCCTGGTGCAACCGCCGAGAGCGTCGCCTGACCGACATTGGAGAGCCCCCGGAAGGAGTGCATGATTCCCCACACCGTTCCGAACAGGCCGACATAGGGGCTCACCGAGCCGACTGAAGCGAGAAAGGCGAGATGCGAGTCCAGGCTGTCCATCTCGCGTTGATAGGTGGCGCGCATGGCCCGTCGCGCGCCGTCGATGACGTCCTTCGCCTCGAGGTTCTTCTGGCTGCGCAGCTTGGTGAATTCGCGGAAACCGGCCTCGAAGATGCGTTCCATGCTGCCGGACCTGTGGCGATCGTTGATTGCGCTCTGATAGAGGCTGTTGAGATCGCCACCGCTCCAGAAGTCACGTTCGAACTGCTCGGTCTGCCGTCGCGCCGCTTTGACCGTGAACCATTTGCGGAAAATGTAGTACCAGGACATGAACGAGACACCCACCAGCAGCAACATGACTGCCTGGACGACGGCGCTGGCGTTGAGGATCAGGTGCAGGATCGAGAGGTCTTGCGAGACATTCATTGCAGGGCTTCCAGTTTGGATCGCAGAAATGCGGGAATCGAAGTTGGCTTCATTTGCGCCGAGTTTACGCAAACGATGTGGATCGCAGCGCCGACCAGTTCCAGCCAGCCGCCAGCACCGTTTTCGTCCGCGCGCCGGATGTGCTGGCGAAAGAATATCTGCGCGTGGCTCATCTTTTCCACTTCCAGACTGACCAGCAACTGGTCGTCAAGCCGTGCCGGCTTCAGGAAGTCGACGTTGGCGCTGCGTACGACGAAGGCAATCCCGTCGTCGCGCAGCAAGTCTGCCTGCTGATGACCGGCTGCGCGCAGCCATTCGGTGCGGCAGCGTTCGAGGAACTTTAAATAGTTGGCGTAGTAGACGACCCCGCCAGCATCGGTGTCTTCGTAGTAGATACGAACTGGAATCGAGAAAGCACTGGGCCTGGACGAAGATTTCATAGTGAGATCAGATTCTAACGCAGCATTCTTCATGCAAACAGTACGCTTTTGTGACTGGGCTTGCTGCACCCGCTTTCAGGAGCTTCGCCAGAGTTCGGCTGGTGGCCCGCCGAGCGTGTGGTCGAGACCGAGGTGACGATACACCGCCGCCGTTGCCACCCGTCCGCGTGGTGTGCGCTGCAGGAAACCCTGCTGGATCAAGTAGGGTTCGAGCACGTCCTCGATGGTGTCGCGCGCTTCGCCAATGGCGGCGGCGAGATTGTCGACACCGACCGGGCCGCCACCAAACTTGTCGATCACCGCCGACAGCAGTTTGCGATCCATCACGTCCAGCCCACCATGGTCGACGTCGAGCATCAGCAAGGCGGCGTCGGCCACCTCGCTGGTGATCCTGCCGGCGGCCTTGACCTCGGCGAAATCACGCACGCGCCGCAGCAGCCGGTTGGCGACCCGCGGCGTACCGCGAGAACGCCGCGCGATCTCCAGCGCACCGCCCGCTTCGGCCGGCACCTTGAGCAGTTGCGCCGAACGGGTCACGATCAGCGTCAGCTCCTCCGGCGTGTAGAACTCGAGCCTGGCGACAATGCCGAAGCGGTCGCGCAGCGGGTTGGTCAACATGCCGGCGCGGGTGGTCGCGCCGACCAGCGTGAACGGCGGCAGATCGAGCTTGACCGAGCGCGCTGCCGGGCCTTCACCGATCATGATGTCGATCTGGAAGTCTTCCAGCGCCGGGTAGAGGATCTCTTCGACCACCGGCGACAGGCGGTGAATTTCATCGATGAACAGCACGTCGTGCGGTTCGAGATTGGTCAGGATCGCCGCCAGGTCACCGGCACGTTCAAGTACCGGGCCGGAGGTCGAGCGCAGGTTGACGCCCATTTCGGTGGCGATGATATGCGCCAGCGTCGTCTTGCCGAGACCCGGTGGACCGAACAGCAGAACGTGGTCGAGCGTGTCCTTACGTCTTCTGGCAGCTTCGATGAAGATCGCCAACTGCTCGCGAATCTTCACTTGGCCAACGTACTCGGACAGGCGCCGGGGGCGCAGGGCGCGCTCGATCGCGTCTTCCTGAGTCGACTTCGACTCGGCGGAGATCAACCGATCGACTGGGGTGGCGCCGAGATCATCGGTTTCGATCATTGTTTTTCAGCCTCTGCTGCCAAAGCGGCCGGGGAGTCAGGGCCGGCGTGTGCCAGCCACTCGCGGATCAACACCTGCCCCAGGGCGAGCAGTGTCGGCCCGAGGAAGAGGCCGATGAAGCCGAAGACCAGGACGCCGCCGAAGACGCCAACAACGATCAGCAGCAGCGGCAGGCTGGCGCTGCGTGAGATGAGGATCGGCTTGAGGAAGTTGTCGACGCTGCTGATGGCGAACATTCCCCACAGCACCATGAAAACGGCCCAGCCAGTCTGGCCACCGTTGTACAGCCAGATGGCGGCGCCCAGCCAGATCAGCGTCGCGCCGATGACCGGCACCATCGAGAAGAAGAAGGTCGCAATGGTCAGCAGGACGATACCCGGAACGCCGGCAACGAGAAAGCCGATCATCGCCACCATCGCCTGCGCCGCGGCCGTCCCGACGATTCCCGCCATGACGCCGGTGACGGTTCCCTCGGCCAGCGTCAGCATCCGTTCGCCGAGGTCGCCGGCGAGCATGCGGCTGCCAGTGAGCAAGGCATCGGCATAGAGGTGCGCGTCGCGGAAAATGAAGAAGACGAAGAAGATCACCAGCACCAGTTGCAGCAGCCCTTGCGCAAACAGCGCGACGGCGGCCAGGGCGAACTTGCGCGTCGGGTCAAAAACCTGGCGCAGAAGATTGTTCATTTCTTCGCGGCTTTCCGCCAGATCCTGCCAGTATTGAGTGATCTCCGGACCAACGATCGGCAGCCCGGAAAGCAAGGTCGGCGGATCGCTGGGAAGACCGCTCTCGAGCAATGGCTTCACCTGACGGATGCCGATCTGAACGGCGTCGGCGAGTGACCCCGATAGCAGAGCCATCGGCACGACGAGCAAGAGCAGCAACAGCAGTGACAGCAGCAGCGCCGCCAGGCTGCTACGGCCGCCGCAGAGCGTGAGCAAGCGGTTGCGGATCGGCAGCGTGGTCAGGCAGATGACAACGGCGAAGAGCAGGGTGCCGGTAAACGGCAGCAGCACGGCCACACAGCCGATCAGCAGTAGCGCCACGAGCGCGATCTGGATGAGTTGTTTGTGGCTGGGGTTCATGGTCGTGATTCAGACCTTTGACAGCAGTTTCAACGCCTGCCGAATGCCGTCGGAAGTGGTGATGTCGGCCGGCAGCTGCTTTAGCGCCGCGCCCGCTTCGCGGTCATTGTAACCCAGTGCCAGCAGGGCATTGAGAACGTCATTGCGGCTGTCGTCCGCGGCGACCGCGCCTGCCGGAATGACGTCGGCCAGTTTTCCCTTAAGCTCCAGAAGCAGGCGTTCGGCGGTCTTGGTGCCGATACCCGGCACTTTGGTCAGCCGCCCGACTTCCTGGCGCGCGACCACCAGCGCCAGATCGCTCACCGACAGTCCGGAAAGCACCGACAGTGCCATGCGCGCGCCGACGCCGGAGATCTTCAGCAACTGGCGAAAGGCGAAACGCTCGGCTTCGCTGGCAAAGCCATAAAGAAAATGGCCATCCTCGCGGACGACGAAATGCGTCAGCAAGCTGAGCTTCTCGCCGTTTTCCGGCAGATTGTAGAAAGTGCTCATCGGCACGTCGAGTTCGTAGCCGATGCCATGGACGTCAACCACCACCTGCGGCGGGTTCTTTTCCAGCAGGATGCCACTGAGGCGGCTGATCATTGTTGCGCTCCTCTAGTTGCCGACAATCAATCGGCCATTGCGAACATGTAGCCCGCGGCTGCTGATGGCCCCTAACCCCTGCCCGCCGTGTGCGTGCGCAATCGCGCAGGCCAGAGCGTCCGCGGCGTCCGCACTGGGGTCGCCGGGCAAGGAGAGCAGGCGACGCACCATGTGCTGCACCTGCACCTTGTCGGCGTGGCCATTGCCGACCACCGCCTGCTTCACTTGTAAGGCCGTGTACTCGGCGACTTCCAGGCCGCTGGCGACCAGCGCGGTGATTGCCGCGCCGCGCGCCTGGCCGAGCAGTAGTGTCGATTGCGGATTGACGTTGACGAAGATGATCTCAACGGCCGCTTGATCGGGCCGGTGCTGCGCGACCAGCGCCAGGAGCTCGGCGTGTATCGTCCCCAGGCGCTTGGGCAGCGAATCGCTGGCGTCGGTCTTGACGCAACCGCTGGCGAGGTAGGCCAGGCGGTTTCCCGCTTTCTCGATCAGACCGAAGCCGGTGATGCGCAAGCCCGGGTCGATGCCGAGGATGCGCAACACGTTTTGCCCGGCGGCGCTCATCGCCGGGTGGCCCGTGCCAGATAGACGCCGCCCACTGCCAGCACCATCCCGGCTATCGCCAGCCCACTGAGGGTTTCGTCGAACAGCAGCCAGGCGATGATTGCCGTGCTTGGTGGCGTCAGGTAGAACAGCGTCGCGACGTTCACTGCGCTGCCGCTACGGATCAATACATTGAGCAGACTGATGGCTCCGACCGAAAGCACCAGTACCAGCCATAGAAGGGCAAAAACAAAGTGTGGCGTCCAGTCGATGCTCATGCTTTCGGTCGCCGACGCAACCAGCGCGGTGACCACGGCGGTCGGCAGGAACTGGATCACCGAGCCGGTGCGCAGATCGAAGCGCGGACAGAAACGCTTCTGGTACAGGGTGCCGCAGGTGATTCCGAGCAGTGCGGCGAGTGCTGGCAAGAGCATCGCCGCCAGCGGCACGTCGCCGAGCTTGTTGGCGACCACCAGGCTGACCCCCACAAAACCCAGCGCCAGACCCAGCCATTGGCGGGGCGAGACGCGTTCGCCGAGCAGGAGGCCTGCACCGCAGGCGGTCAGCAGGGGTTGCATGCCAACCACCAGCGCGGTGACGCCGGCTGGCAGGCCGTGTTTGATGGCCATGAACACGCCGCCCAGATAGACCCCGTGAACCAGCAGGCCGGAAACGCCGATGTGCAAGAACTGCTGCCGGTTCGTCGGCCAGGGCGCGCGCGTCAGCAGGACAAAGGGAATCATCAGCGCCAGCACCAGCAGGTAGCGGGTCAGCAGGAAGGTCAGGGGTTCGGTGTACGGCAGGCCGAACTTGGCGCCGATGAAACCGGTACTCCACAGAAAGACAAAGAGAAACGGCAACAGGGCAGTCAGGCGGTGCGTCGAATCGGTGTTCGGCATGGGCTCGGGTGAGGGCTTGGGCACGGTGAGCAAGCACGGGAGTGTAGCAAGCATCGCCGCCAGAGGGGCGGCGAACACGGCCTACAGAAATCATCGCCAGCGCGGGCGACGCGCGGCCTATTTGCGCTGCGTCTGGCGATGCCCCAGGGCGCGCGATATCTCGTCGGCGGTGGCCTTGATCGATTTCACCCAGTCCGGATTGTGCCGATCGCTGGGCGCCGACACGGACAGCCCGGCGACCATTTGCCCTTCGTCATTGCGTACCGGCGCAGCGATACAGCGCAGGCCGATCTCGGCTTCCTCGTTGTCGAAGGCAGCTTCGTGGCGGCGAATCTTGTCCAGTTCCTTCTCCAGCGCATCGAGGCGGGTCAGCGAATGCGGCGTCTTGCCCGGCAGGCCGGTCCGTCGGGCATAGGCACGCACGTCGGCCGCGCTATCTGCGGCCAGAAACAGCTTGCCGACCGAGGTCAGGTGCAGCGGTGCGCGCCCGCCGACCAGATAGACCACGCGGATCAGCGCGCGGCCGCTCGAGGTGCGCTCGACATAGACGATCTCGTCTTCGTGGCGGATGCCGAGATTGACCGCTTCGCCGACGATTTCGTGCAACTGCTGCATGTACGGCAAGGCGATTTCGCGGATGTTGATCCGCGACTTGACCAGATTGCCCAGTTCGAGGAGCTTGATGCCGAGCACGTAGGTCCCCGCGTCGTGCCGTTCGACCAGCGCGGCGCTGGTCATCGCCGCCAGGATGCGGTGTGCGGTCGACGGGTGCAGGCCGGTGTTCCTGGCCAGTATCTTGAGACTCACCGCTTCCGGCTTGTCGGCCAACACGTCAAGCAGCGACATCATGCGCTCGATGACCTGAATCGAAGCTTTCTCTGCCTGCTGTTCCGCCATCGCCTTCGTGTCGAACCTTCCGTTTTGGCCTGCGGGAGAATATCATTGGGCGCTCCGCCACTCGCCCACCGTATCTTGTGCGGCGCAATATCTTACCATCATGCGCCTTACCCTGTTCGTCACCTGTCTGGCCGGGCTGATGCGCCCGAGTGTCGGTTCCGCGACCATCAGGCTGCTCGAGGCCGCCGGATGTGCTGTTGAAGTACCCGCAGGCGAGACCTGCTGCCGCACCGGGCAGCGCGCCGAGCGTAGCCGATCACCCAGACCCCCCTCGCCAAGGAGTGTGATTTCCGAATGATGTCCGAAACCGACGAGATCCTGGCCATTCCGCTGTGGATCAATGGCCATGCCTACCTGACCATGGCGCCGAGTTTTTTCGATGTGCGCGACCCGCGCAGCGGCCAGGTCAAGCGCCGCACGCCGATGTGCGGCGCCTCCGAAGCAGTGGTCGCCGTGGACGCGGCGCAGGCCGCCCTGGCCGGCTGGGCCGCGACAACGGTCGGCGAGCGCGCCGCGCTGTTGGCGGCGCTGGCCGACGCACTGGCCGAATACGAGGATCACTTTGCCGCGCTGATCGCCGAGGAAACCGGCAAGGATGCGGCGCAGGCCGCCACCGAAGTCACACAGGCTCTGCAGTTGCTGCGCGCGGCGGCGTCAGACACCGCGGCGGCTACCACCGGCGGCGCCGCGGTGGTGGCCATCGTCAGTGACGACCGCGCGCCCCTGCTCGGTCCCTTGCGCCATGCCGTTCCGGCGCTGCTGGCGGGGGCGACGGTAGTCATCAAACCGAGCCCGAAAGCGCCGTCGCCAGTCTTTGCGCTGGCTGAACTGACGGCTGACAGTGACTTTCCTCGCGGCGTCTTCAATATCCTGCATGGTGATCTGGCGGCGATCGAAGGTCTCTGTGGCGCCGCGGAAGTCAGCCTGCTGCTGTTCGCCGGCGACCCGGCACTGGGCGCCAGGGTCAGCGCCATCGCCACCCGCCACGGCAAGCCTTTCGTGGATTGATCGATGCACCGCGTCGTCTACCTCGAGCGCGAATCGATCGTCGCCGACGTTCGCCGACCGGCCTTTCCGCATCACTGGGTCGAACATGCAAAGACCCTGCAGCACGAGGTCAGGGAACGCCTGGCCGGGGCGTCGATCGCCATCGTCAACAAGCTGCAGATCGACGCCGAACTGATCGCCGCGCTGCCGGCCCTGCAGATGATCGCCGTCGCGGCGACCGGTACCAACAATGTTGACCTCGACGCCTGCCGCGCGCGTGGCATCGTCGTTTCGAACATCCGCGGCTATGCCGTGCATTCCGTTCCCGAGCATGTGCTGGCGCTGTTGCTGAGCCTGTCGCGCAACCTTCTCGCCTATCGGCAGGCGGTGGCCGAAGGCAACTGGCAATGTTCCGACCAGTTCTGCTTTTTCGACTACCCGGTGCGCGACCTGCACGGCGCAACGCTGACGCTGATCGGCAGCGGCAGCCTGGGCAGCGGCGTCGCCAGGCTGGCCGGCGCTTTCGGCATGCATGTCCTGCGCAGCGAACGCAAGGACGCGCTGGAAGTGCGTCCCGGCTACACGCCGTTTGCCGAGGCTCTGCGCGAGGCCGACGTAATTTCCCTGCACTGTCCGCTGACCGCCGAAACGACCCATCTGATCGCTGAGACCGAATTGCGCGCGATGAAACCGTCGGCCCTGTTGATCAACACCGCGCGCGGTGGCCTGGTCGACGAAGCGGTTCTGGCCCGCGCGCTGCGGGAAGGCTGGATCGCCGGTGCCGGCTTCGACGTCCTGAGCGTCGAGCCGCCGCGCGCCGGTAACGCGCTGCTGGCGCCGGAACTGCTTGCGCTGCCGAATTTCCTGCTGACGCCGCACGTGGCCTGGGCCAGCCAGCCGGCGATGCAGGCGCTCGCCGACCAGTTGATCACCAACCTCGAGGCCTTCGCCCGCGGCGAGCCGCAGCACCAGGTTGCCTGAACCCATGCCGCGGCGGCATCTCTGGGTTTTCTCGCTGCTCCTGCTCGCATTGTTCGCTGGCGCAAGCAAGGTCGAAGCAACCAACGTCGCCGCTGCCGCCGACCTCAAGTTCGCCCTTGGCGAAATTGCCGCCAGTTACCAAAAGGACACTGGCAGGAAGGTCGTTCTCTCCTTTGGATCGTCCGGCAATTTCGCCCGCCAGATCCCGCAGGGTGCACCGTTCGACTTGTTCCTGTCGGCCGACGAGGCGTACATCTTCCGGCTGGCCGGGCAGGGATGGCTGCGCGACGAAGGCCGCTTGTACGCCATCGGGCGCATCGCCCTGCTGGCGCCGCACGGTTCGCCGCTGGCGGTCGATGGCGAACTACGCGATCTGGCGGCGGCGCTTGCCGACGGCCGCCTGCAACGTCTGGCCATCGCCAACCCGCAGCATGCCCCCTACGGTCGGGCGGCACGCGCCGCGCTGGAGCACGCGCACCTTTGGCAGCCGTTGCAGGGCAAACTGGTGCTCGGCGAGAACGTCGCGCAGGCGGCGCAGTTCGCGCTCAGCGGCTCGGCGCAGGGCGGTATCGTTGCCTGGTCGCTGGTCAAGGCGCCGGAGCTGGCCAGGCTCGGCGCCGCGGCGCTGATCCCCGAGAGCTGGCATCCGCCGTTGCGCCAGCGCATGGCGCTGACCCGCCGTGCCGACGCAGACGCCAGCCAGTTCTACGACTATCTGCAGCAA
>NZ_JAVTWB010000212.1:0-5280 GCF_032229525.1 Accumulibacter sp.
CGAGGCGCGCCCAGGCGATGGCGGCGGTGACCAGCCGCTCGCGCTGGCCCGCTTCGATCCCCCTGGCGCGCAGCCCATAAGCGATGTTGTCGGCGACGCTGGTATGAAACAGGTAGGGCTGCTGATGGACGTAGATCACTTCGTGGCGCAGCCAGTCGGGATAGGGCTGCCAGTTGAAAGCTTGCGCGCCGTAGTGTCCGACTCCGCTGTCCGGCGCTTCGATGCCGGCCAGGATGCGCAGCAGGGTTGATTTGCCGCTGCCGTTTTCGCCGGTCAGCACGTAGCTCTTGCCGGCAGCCAGGGTCAGGGTGTCGATTGCCAGCAGTTGTCGTTCGCCGAAGCGCTTGGCCAGCCCGGATACGGTCAGCAGGCTCATCGCCGGGACTCCCCCTGAAAGAAGGCGAAGGCCGAATTGATGCCCAGCGCGACGACCATCAGCACGATGCCCAGGGCAATGGCCTGTGCGAAATCGCCCTTGCTCGTTTCGAGGGCAATGGCGGTCGGGATGTTGCGCGTCACGCCGGCGATATTGCCGCCGACCATCAGCGAGCAGCCGATCTCCGAGACGACGCGGCCGAAGGCGTTGCAGACCGCCGCCATCAGCGCGAAGCGAACCTCGACCAGCATCGTCCAGGCGATGCGTGGCTTCGATGCGCCGAGCGCCACGGCGGTCTCGCGTGCACGCGGGTCAGCCCCCTGGATCGCCGACAGCGAGAAAGCGATCAAGACCGGCAGGGCAATCAGCACCTGGCCGATGACCATCGCCGTCTGGCTGAATAGCAAGTGCAGTTGGCCAAACACGCCCTGGCGCGAAAGCAGCAGATAGAGGAGTAGGCCAACGACCACCGTCGGCGATGCCAACAGGCCCTGGACGACGACAATCAGCGTTCGCCGTCCGGGGAACTGGATCGTCGCCAGCAGATAGCCTAGGCCGATGCCCAGCGGCATGGCGATGAGCATGGCGCGCAGGGTCACCGACAGCGACACGGCGACGATACCCCAAAGGTCCGCATCGCCGGACAGTAGCAGCCGTAGCGCCGCGTTGCTGGCGTCGACAAGGCTCAAGGCTGGTCTGCTACTTGTTGCTGTCAGGAGTCACGAAGAACAACGGCTCGCCCTGGGGTCTGAACGCCCTGATCGCCGCCCGTCCGGCGGGGCTGGTGAACCAGTCGATCAGCGCCATGGCGTCGGCGAAATTGATCTCCGGGTATTTCTTCGGATTGACGGCGATGATGCCGTAGGGATTGAACATCCGTTGGTCACCCTGAACCAGGATCTCCAGGCCGGTCTTGGCCTGGTAGGTGGCGTAAGTGGCACGATCCGCTAGCGTGTACGCCTGCATCTCCCCGGCCATGGTCAACACTTCGCCCATCCCCAGGCCGGCGGCAACGTGCCACGGTTTTCCCGCGGGGGCAATGCCGAGCGCGCGCCAATAGCTCTTTTCCATCCGTTCGGTTCCCGAATCATCGCCGCGCGAGACGAAACGCGCCTCACTGGCGGCGATCTTCTGCATCGCCTGCAATACCTGGGTGTCGCCGCGTACGCCGGCCGGGTCGGCCTTCGGGCCGACCAGCACAAAGTCGTTGTACATTACGTCGCGTCGGTTGATGCCGTGTCCGGCAGCGACGAACGCGTCCTCGGCGCCTCGGGCGTGCACCAGCACCACATCGACATCGCCGTTCTCGGCCAGCTTGAGGGCCTTGCCGGTGCCGACCGACACGACATGTACCTTAACGCCCCGCGCCGACTCGAACTGCGGCAGGATGGCGCGCAGCAGACCCGAGTTGTCGGTGCTGGTGGTCGTCGCCAGGCGCAGTTCGCGCGCCTCGACGGAGGACGAAAGCATGATCAGCAGCAGCACGAGTGCCGTTGCCAGTCGGCGAAAACCAAAGAAAATCTGTGCCATGCCGTTACCTCTCCTTGAAGATGATGATTCTGGGTTCGAGTTCAGCGCCTGTCCTATTAACATGGACGCGCTACGGTGACCGGCTCAGGTCATCTCAGGGCCACAGGAATTCGACCCACACCACGAAACAATGACCATGCCGGATCCGGATTATCCCTATTCCTGCTTTCGACCTCTGCTTGCCGCCGACAAGAGCTGGGCAGCGCTCGACTGGTCTATCGCCGGTTCGCAGCCGACCGATGCCAGTGACCTGGTGAGGTGCTTTGTCGATGCCGGCGCCGCTCCTCTCGCCAGCTCCTTGCCGTTGGTGCTGTCGATCGACCCGGTGTGGCTGACGGAAAACGAGTTTATCGACAAATTCGAGGTCGACCAAGCCATCTTCGTTCTCTCGGCAGCGGCGCTGGACGACGGGCCGACGGTCGAAGCGTGCAGGCGCTGGCGCAAAAAAGGGCGCCACCTGGCCCTGCAGCTCGATAGCCCAGACCTCGTCAAGCGCATTCCGCCTGCGCTTTTCGATCACCTGTCGCTCGACGCGGCGTTTGCCCGCTACCAACTCCCGGCATTCGATCTCATTCTTCTCGAGCAGGCTGGTTGCCGCAAGATCGCCACCGGCGTCGGATCCGCGGCCTTGTTCGAATGGCTGGTAGACAATCGCTTCGACTACGCCGACAGCAGCTTCGTGACGATCAACGACCCGCTTGGTGAGGGACCGCCGGACCTGGCCCGGCTGAGTGTCCTGCGGCTGCTGAACCTGGTCCTTCAGGATGCCGACAGCCGCGACATCGAGGAGATCTTTCGGCAGGAGGCGCGCCTCTCGTACAATCTGCTGCGCCTGGTCAATTCGGTCGCCGTCGGCGCCAGGACGGAGATCGGCAGCTTTCATCAGGCCATCGCGCTGCTCGGTCGACGTCAGCTGCAGCGCTGGTTGCAATTGCTCGTTTATGCCGACCAGTTGGCGCACGGCAACCAGCCCAACCCCTTGCTGCAACTTGCGGCTGCGCGGGGCCGCCAGATGGAGTTGCTGGCCGCCGCCAGTGCTTCGACGAGTGACTCCCCGGAGGTCGCCGACGCCGCTTTTATCACCGGCACATTCTCCTTGCTCGACATCCTGCTCAAGATGCCGATCGGTGACATCCTGGAGGAGTTGCCGCTGCCGTCAGACATTGCCGATGCCCTGTCGTCCGGAAAGGGCGTGCTGGGGGCCTTGCTTGCCGTGGTTGTCGCCGGAGAATCGAGGGATTGGGCGCCGGCGAAGGAACTGCTAGTCGGCCTCGGGATTCGTGCCGCTGATCATGCCAAGGCACAGGTCGGCGCTTTCTACTGGGCGAGCAGAATCAATACCGCGAAGTCGGCGCATGCTGCGGCGTGAAGAGCACCGGAAAGCCGTGTGCGGGAAAACCGCATGCGTGGTTTGATGAGGGAGGGCAGGCGAAAGCCTCTGCTCTACCCGGCGGCCGCGGACCCCGGCGGCGGCTCGACGAAGAAGCACAAGAAACCCTGCCCCTCGTGCGAAGAATAGGGTGCAACGGCCTGGTTGGCGCTAAATCAGGCCGGCGCAAGCTGCGCTGGTAATCAACCAGCAGCGATGTCACCAAAAGCAATGCCAACAATCCCGACAGCGATCAAGTGCACCGCGAAATCAGCGCCATTGGTCGACAGTTGGTGGTCACCGTCGCCGTCGAAGAACACGTAGCTGCTGCCGCCGAAATCTTCAATAGCGACGTAGACCCGCAAAGGGTCGGCCGCCAACGCAATGTTGGCAGCGGCAAGGGCGTTTAGGAAACCTCCACCCGTTATCGTGCCTTCGAAGTAGTTGCTTAGGGACCCAACCGGTCCACCAACGAACTGCAGGCGGTCAGCCTCACCAGCGGTGTTGCCATTAAAGTCCACCATTGTGTCGGAGCCCACGAAGTCGATCGTGCTGGTCTCGACAACGAAGGTATCGTTGCCGGTCCAACCGATGTACTCGTCCGTGCCCAGGCCACCGTCAAGGATGTCGTCGCCCGGACCCCCATACAGGGTGTCGTCGCCGCCAAAGGTCATGATTTTCGCGCCGCCCGAGCCAGCCCAAACGGTGTCGTCGCCGGAACCGGTGGTGATGGTTTGATAGGTAGTGGAACCATGTGCAGCCACCACGACACGGCCGCTGGCGGTAGAGGCGTCAACGGTCTCCAATACGGGAGAACCATGCGCCGCCACGTCAATGTGACCATTGCCCGTGATGGTCAGGGTTTTGACGTTGGTCAAGGCGCTGATGTCGATTACGTCATTCGCATTATCGCCGACAACCGAGGTTCTGCTGGTATTGGTACCGCGAGCATCGATGGAAATGCCTTCGATGGCAGCAGCGTCAGTCGCAGACTTGAATGAGGCTGGGTTGCCGTTGTTGTCCTTGGCCGCAAGTTGCAGGATGTCGTCGCCGCCGGCCAGCGACCCAAGCACGTTTTTAATGTCGATGAACCCCCACTCGGTGTTCTTGCCAACGCCGAAGACGGTGTTCGTCAGGTTGGCAACGTTGGTGATGGTGGTGGTAATAAATGGCACGGTAGCGGTCTGGGTAACGATGATTTCCTCGTATCCGCTGGAGTTCAGCAGATCCAGGGTGGCCCCGGTTGAATCAGTGAGGTTGATATGGTTAACCGACGTCAGCACAGGCACCGCGCCAGCCTCAATAGCGCCGTCGGAGATGTTCATCGTATCCGTGCCACCGCCAGCATCGACAGAATCGACTGACTGGAGGCTGCCAGCGCTAATCGCGAGAATGACGTCGTCACCAGCGGTGGTCTTGCTCCCGGGCACAGACGACGTCGGGCTGAGCGTGTCGGCATTGGTAGTGAGTGTGAACGGGCCAGGAGTGGTGGGTGGACTGCTAGGGGGCGGGGACGTCTCGCCTCCATCGACTGGATGGGTGGTGGGTGTGGGCGTCTCGCCAGCGGCAACTGGATCGGGGACGAGCGTATTGAAGCCAACAAACACGGTGTTGCCGGGGCTCTGGAAGTAAGTCACGGCCTTCGCAACCTTCGCTTCCCAGGCGGTGGCGGCGGCACCAAAGGTCGGGTCGCTGGTCAGTTGGGCGAACAGCTGCAGGCTATCCGCGACGACCGCGCCACGCTGATCGGGGGCGGCGGCATTCAGTACGGCGACGAGGTAGGCTTCGCCTTGCAAGGCTGCTTCGCCGGTCAGGCCCAGATTTTTGACGATCGTATCGGCGACGGAGTTGCTTGTCGCGGTGCCGAAATCACGCAGGTACACCGCGTTCAGGAGGGGATTGACGCCGGTGTTGGCGACTGCCGCCAGCACTTCGTTGGCGGTCCGGTTATCGAGAACCAATCCATACATGGCGCCGGCATAGCGGGCAATGGCTAAGTCAGCGG